>NZ_JBHWJQ010000014.1:0-163183 GCF_042731435.1 Streptomyces sp. NPDC059861
ATTTGTTTATTAGTCAGTGGTGGAGCCCTCCGCCGCGGTGCGGGTCCGGCGCGCGGGGCGGTCGCCCGCGGCGCGGACCGCGCCACGGGCCGGGCGGGCGGGGGCCGGGGGGAGCTGGCCCTTGAGAGGGCCCCATTCATTGGGGTCGGGGACGCCCGGCGGCAGCATCTGGCGGCGCTTGGGCCCGCCGTGCTCGGACTCGCCGGGCTCCTTCGCGCCGGGCCAGGCCTTGGCGACGCGGGCTGCGAGGACGAAGTCCTTGCGGAGGGGGTGGCCTTCGAAGGTCTCCGGCAGCAGGAGGTGGTCCAGGCCGGGGTGACCCTCGAAGCGGACACCGAACATCTCGTGCGTCTCGCGCTCGTGCCAGCCCGCGCCCGCGAAGACCTCGACCGCGGAGGCGAGGACGGGGGCCTCGTGGGGGACGGTGGTGCGCATCAACAGGCGGCGCACGGGGTCGAGGGCGACCAGGTGGGCCGACACGCGGAAGCCCGTGCCGGGTTCGTCGACGGCGCTCAGCCAGTCGAAGTAGGTGCAGCCAAGCTCGTCGCGGGCGGTACGCAGGGCGGTGGTCCAGGACGCGGGAGGTACGTCGACGGTCAGGAGCTCGTACGACTCCTCGGCCGTGGCCTCCGTACCGAAGAGGTCCTCGGCGGGGGCGGGAAGCCAGCCGACCGTGCCGTTCATCGGGCCTCCCCCGCGTCGGTGCCGCCTGTGGCAGGCGGTGTGACCAGGCCGCTCTGCAGGGCCGCCGCCGACGGACGTGCGGCACCGTACCGCTCCCCCAGCGACTCGCGGGCGATCTTCTCCTGGAGCTTGAGGATGCCCTGGAGCAGCGCCTCGGGGCGGGGCGGGCAGCCGGGAACGTAGACGTCGACGGGAATGATCTGGTCGACGCCCTTGGTGACGGAGTACGAGTCCCAGTACGGGCCGCCGCAGTTGGAGCAGGCGCCGAAGGAGATGACGTACTTCGGCTCGGGCATCTGTTCGTAGAGGCGCTTGATGGCGGGCGCCATCTTGTCCGTGACCGTGCCGGAGACGACCATCAGGTCCGCCTGGCGGGGGCCCGGCGCGAACGGGATGACGCCGAGGCGGATGAAGTCGTGGCGGGCCATCGACGCGGCGATGAACTCGATGGCGCAGCAGGCGAGGCCGAAATTGAAGACCCAGAGCGAATAGCGGCGGCCCCAGTTCAGGACGACCTTCATCGGCTCGGGGGCGAGGCGCGCGAGCGCGCCGAGGCGCTTCGGCTCCGGAAGCAGGACGGGCTCCGCGACGGGCCCGGGCTGCCCTGTGCCCGCGGCGGGCACCGAAGGAGTCGTTTCTGGCGTCACGTCCATGCCAGGACACCCTTCTTGTATGCGTAGAGCAGGCCCACGGCCAGGAAGCCCAGGAAGATGAACATCTCGACGAGGGTCGCCGCTCCGTAACCGGGGGCGGCGAAGACCGTGGCCCACGGGAAGAGGAAGATCGAGTCGATCGCGAAGATCACGTAGAGGAACGCGTAGACGTAGTAGCGGACCTGGGTGTGGGCCCAGCCCTCGCCGACGGGGTCGACGCCGCACTCGTAGGTGAGGAGCTTCTCGGGGGTGGGCACGACGGGGCGCAGCAGCCGCCCCGCGCCGAAGGCGACGGCGACGAACAGCACGCCGATGGCGGCGAGCAGTCCGATGACAGAGTAGGACTGGAAGTAGTCCGCCGCGATGACGGCGGTCGGTTCGACGGTCGGTTCCCGCACGTCCGTCCCTCGCTCCCCTGGCCTCGACCTCATGACTGTTCGAGTGGCCTTCCGGCCTCGCGACGTCACGCCACCGTTCGACGATCTGTACGCAACGTGAGTCTAGGGCCTGTCAAAGAAGCGGTAAGCAGCCCATCACGCCTGGCGGGGCAGGGGTGGGGTTTTCCCTAGCAGAACGTGGCGGTGCACCTCATGGCGTCGGCGCGTGCCGCCGGGCACGCTGGCCCATGTGACCGAACAAATCCCGTCCGCGAGCGCGGCGGCGGCCGGCAAAGACACGGACCGCCTGCCGCCAGCCCGGTTCGCCTACGACAGGCACACCTGGAAGGAGATCGCGCATCTCCTGGCGAACCTGCCGGCGGCCCTGCTGGGCTTCGTCTACGTCGTCACCGTGCTGTCCGTCGGCGCCTTCCTGACCGTCACGGTGATCGGCTTCCCGCTGCTCGCCGCGGGTCTGCTGGGCGCCCGTCAGCTCGGCAGGCTGGAGCGGGCACGGGCCCGCATGCTGCTCGGGGTGCGCGTGGACGAGCCGAGCCCGCTCCCGCGCCGCGGGGCGGGCGGTTTCCTCCCCCGGCTGTGGATGGCGCTGAAGGACCCGGTGGGCTGGCGGACCGCCCTGTACGACTTCATCCGGCTGCCGTGGGGCATCCTCACCTTCACGCTGACGCTGACCTCGCTCTTCGTGCTGTGGCCGGTGCTGCCGTTCATCGCGCGGGGCCTGGCCAACGCGGACCGGGCGATGGTGCGCGGGCTGCTGTCACCCTCCGACGAGCTGGAGCGGCGGATCGCCGAGCTGGAGTCCGACCGGGGGGTCGTGGTCGACACGGCCGCCGCGGATCTGCGGCGCATCGAGCGCGACCTGCACGACGGGGCGCAGGCCCGCCTGGTCAACCTGGCCATGGGCCTCGGTCTGGCCAAGGAGAAGCTGCTGGAGGACCCCGTGTACGCGGCGGCGATGGTCGACGAGGCGCACGGTGAGGTGAAGCTGGCCCTCCAGGAGCTCCGGGACCTGGCGCGCGGCATCCATCCGGCGGTCCTCACCGACCGCGGCCTGGACGCCGCCCTCTCCTCGGTCGCCTCACGCTGCACGGTGCCGGTGAAGGTGACCGTCGACCTGGCGGCGAGGCCTGCCGAGGCCATCGAGGGCATCGCCTACTTCACCGTCTCGGAGCTGCTGCAGAACGTCAGCAAGCACAGCGCCGCGAAGTCCGCGTCCGTGGACGTGTGGCGCAGCGAGGACCGGCTCCTCATACAGGTCGCCGACGACGGCCGTGGCGGCGCCGGCTTCGACGGCGGTACGGGGATGCGCGGGCTGGCGGAGCGCCTGGGCGCCGTCGACGGCCTGTTCGTCGTCGACTCGCCGGAGGGCGGCCCCACGGTCGTCACCGCGGAACTGCCCTGGCGGGACCGGCAGCGCTGAGGGCGGACCGGTAGCGCCGAGGACGTACCGGCGGCGCCGAGGGGGTGGGGAAAACCCCCCGCCCAAGATGCCGACGGCCTCCATGGTCCACGGGCCCCGGGGCCAGCAGGGTTGGACCACGACAGACACAGCAGACCGAGAAGAACGGGGACCAGGCCCATGGCCACGGAGTACGGGCACGGCTACGGACGCCGGAGCGGGACGTCCGACTGGGGTGCGGAGTCGAGCGCCGGACGGCGGTCCCGGCTGCCGGCCGGGCTCCGGGCGCCGTTCGAGGGCCGCACCTGGCGCGAGTTCGCCTATGTGCTGCTCAGCCTGCCGATCAGCGTGCTGATGTTCACGTACGCCGTGACGATGGTCTCGCTCGGTGCGGGTCTGCTGGTGACCTTCCTCGGCATACCCGTGCTGGCGGCGGGGCTGGCCGGCTGCCGGGGCCTCGGCGCGCTGGAGCGGGCGCGGGCGCGCGGGCTGCTCGAACTCGACGTCGCCGCTCCCGAGCCGCTGCGGCTGCGCAGGAGCGGTCTGATGGGGTGGATGGGCGCGGTCCTCAAGAGCGGCACGTCCTGGCGCCACCTGCTGTACTCGGTGCTGCACTTCCCGTGGGCCGTCTTCTCCTTCGTCGTCGCGGTGAACTTCTGGGCGTACGGCTGGGCACTGCTGACGTACCCGCTCTGGTACTGGGTCCTCCCGATGTACGGCGGCCAGGACGGGCTGCAGCTGTACGGCGACGAGACGCATCAGATCTACCTGGACAACCCGTTCGAGATCACGGTGACCGCGCTCGTGGGGCTGCTGTTCACGCTGGCCACGCCATGGATCGTGCGGGCGCTCACGCTGGTGGACCGGCTGCTGGTGCACGGACTGCTCGGCCCGTCGCGGCTGGCGACACGGGTGGTGGAGCTGGAGTCGGACCGGGGGGTCGTGGTCGACACGGCCGCCGCGGATCTGCGGCGTATCGAGCGCGACCTGCACGACGGGGCGCAGGCCCGGCTGGTGGCGCTGGCGATGGATCTGGGGCTGGCGAAGGAGAAGCTGGCCGAGGACCCGCGGGCGGCGGCGCGCATGGTGGACGAGGCGCACGGCGAGGTGAAGACGGCCCTTCAGGAGCTGCGGGACCTGGCGCGCGGCATCCATCCGGCGGTCCTCACCGACCGCGGCCTGGACGCCGCCCTCTCCTCGGTCGCCTCACGGTGCGCGGTCCCGGTGCAGGTGGACGTGGATCTGGCGTCGCGGCCGGCGCCGGCGATCGAGGGGATCGCGTACTTCACCGTCTCCGAGCTGCTGCAGAACATCAGCAAGCACGCGCGCGCGACCTCGGCGGCGGTGGACGTCTGGCGGTCGGAGGACCGGCTGATGCTGCAGGTCACGGACAACGGCGTGGGCGGGGCCGAGGCCGGCGCGGGCGGCGGTTCCGGGCTGGCCGGGCTCGCGGAGCGGCTGGACGCGGTGGACGGCATATTGGTGGTCGACTCCCCGGCGGGCGGCCCCACCCGCGTCACCGCGGAACTGCCCTGGCGCGGCTGAGGCGCCGACGACCGGACAAGCAGGCAGGCCCGCACCCACCCCACCCCTGGCAAAACCTGGAATGCTTGACGGGTCTTCGGGGGCGAAGTCGAGCAACGGGGGGCCGAGGATCGTGGAGGACAGGGTGCGGGTGGTCATCGCCGAGGATTCGGTGCTGCTCCGGGAGGGTCTGACCCGGCTCCTCACCGACCGCGGGCACGACGTCGTGGCCGGCGTCGGTGACGCGGAGGCGTTGATCAAGACCATCACGGAGCTGGACGCCGAGGGCGGCCTGCCCGATGTCGTGGTCGCCGACGTGCGGATGCCGCCGACACACACGGACGAGGGCGTCCGCGCGGCGGTGCAGCTGCGGAAGACTCATCCAGGACTCGGCGTGCTGGTGCTGTCACAGTACGTGGAGGAGCGCTACGCCACCGAACTGCTGGCCGGTTCCAGCCGCGGCGTCGGGTACCTGCTGAAGGACCGCGTGGCCGAGGTGCGCGAGTTCGTGGACGCGGTGGTCCGGGTGGCCGAAGGGGGTACGGCCCTCGACCCGGAGGTCGTGGCGCAGCTGCTCGGACGCAGCCGGAAGCAGGACGTGCTCGCGGGGCTCACGCCAAGAGAGCGGGAGGTCCTGGGGCTGATGGCCGAGGGCCGGACCAACTCCGCCATCGCCAAGCAGCTGGTGGTGAGTGACGGCGCGGTCGAGAAGCACGTCAGCAACATCTTCCTCAAGCTGGGACTGTCCCCGAGCGAGGGGGACCACCGCCGCGTCCTCGCCGTACTGACCTATCTGAACTCCTGAGGTCCACCCCCGGATCCGCACCGGTCGACGCGGGCCCCGGGGACGACCCGTACGGCGCATTCGAACGGGATGCGGGGAGCTACTCGGGCAGGTAATCATCATGCGAATGGCCGAGGGCGGGCGAGCCGTCCAGTCGTAGGGTTGGTGCTGGGAGGACCCTGTGGGGTCGATCCCCGACAGTGCCTCGAAGGAGGTCCAGTTCAGTGACGAGCCAGGTCAGTAGCCCAGCGGAGCAGGCCGACGGAGCGGTCGTGGGAGAGCAGCGCAAAGCGGCCGGCGTCAAGGACGTCCGCCGTCTCGACCGAGTGATCATCAGGTTCGCGGGGGACTCGGGTGACGGTATGCAGCTCACCGGTGACCGTTTCACCTCGGAGACCGCGTCGTTCGGCAACGACCTGTCGACGTTGCCGAACTTCCCTGCCGAGATCCGGGCGCCTGCCGGGACGCTGCCGGGTGTCTCCTCGTTCCAGCTGCACTTCGCCGACCACGACATCCTCACCCCGGGCGACGCGCCGAACGTCCTGGTGGCGATGAACCCGGCGGCGCTGAAGGCGAACGTGGGTGATCTGCCGCGCGGTGCGGAGATCATCGTCAACACGGACGAGTTCACCAAGCGGGCGATGCAGAAGGTCGGCTACGGGACGAACCCGCTGGAGGACGGTTCGCTCGACGGCTACCAGTTGCATCCGGTGCCGCTGACCACGCTCACGGTGGAGGCGCTGAAGGACTTCGACCTCTCGCGCAAGGAGGCCGAGCGCAGCAAGAACATGTTCGCGCTGGGTCTGCTGTCGTGGATGTATCACCGGCCGACGGAGGGCACGGAGCGGTTCCTGCAGTCGAAGTTCGCGAAGAAGCCGGACATCGCGGCGGCGAACATCGCGGCGTTCAGGGCGGGCTGGAACTTCGGGGAGACCACGGAGGACTTCGCGGTCTCCTACGAGGTCGAGCCGGCGGCGAAGGCGTTCCCGGTGGGCACGTACCGCAACATCTCCGGGAACCTGGCCCTGGCCTACGGTCTGATCGCGGCGTCCCGGCAGGCGGATCTGCCGCTGTTCCTGGGCTCGTACCCGATCACGCCGGCCTCGGACATCCTGCACGAGCTGAGCCGGCACAAGAACTTCGGCGTGCGCACGTTCCAGGCCGAGGACGAGATCGCGGGTATCGGTGCGGCGCTGGGCGCGGCCTTCGGCGGTTCCCTGGCCGTGACGACCACGTCGGGGCCCGGTGTGGCGCTCAAGAGCGAGACGATCGGGCTGGCCGTGTCGCTGGAGCTGCCGCTGCTGGTGGTGGACATCCAGCGCGGCGGGCCCTCGACCGGTCTGCCGACCAAGACCGAGCAGGCCGACCTGCTGCAGGCGATGTTCGGGCGCAACGGTGAGGCTCCGGTACCGATCGTGGCGCCGCGCACGTCGGCGGACTGTTTCGGTGCGGCGCTGGAGGCGGCACGGATCGCGCTGACGTACCGCACTCCGGTCTTCCTGCTCTCCGACGGGTATCTCGCCAACGGTTCCGAGCCGTGGCGGATCCCGGAGCTGGAGGAGCTCCCGGATCTGACGATGCAGTTCGCGCAGGGTCCGAACCACACCCTGGAGGACGGCACCGAGACCTTCTGGCCCTACAAGCGCGACCCGCACACCCTCGCCCGCCCCTGGGCGATCCCGGGCACGCCCGGTCTGGAACACCGGATCGGCGGCATCGAGAAGCAGGACGGCACGGGGAACATCTCCTACGACCCGGCCAACCACGACTTCATGGTCCGCACCCGGCAGGCGAAGATCGACGGCATCGACGTCCCCGACATCGAGGTCGACGACCCCGCCGACGCGAGGGTCCTGGTACTGGGCTGGGGGTCGACGTACGGGCCGATCACAGCGGCGGTACGGCGGCTGCGCACGGCCGGGCTTCCCGTCGCGCAGGCGCATCTGCGTCATGTGAACCCGTTCCCGCGGAATCTGGGAGAGGTGCTGGCGCGTTTCGACAGGGTGGTGATCCCCGAGATGAACCTCGGTCAGCTCGCCACGCTGATCCGGGCGAAGTACCTGGTGGACGCCCAGTCGTACACCCAGGTCAACGGCATGCCGTTCAAGGCCGAGCAGCTGGCCGCGGCGCTGAAGGAGGCCATCGATGGCTGAGACGTCCCTGGAAGGAAGCGGCACGGTCGAAGCGCTTTCCCTGGTGCCCAAGGCCGCGGGCAGGCAGTCCATGAAGGACTTCAAGTCCGACCAGGAAGTGCGCTGGTGCCCCGGCTGCGGTGACTACGCGATCCTCGCCGCCGTACAGGGCTTCATGCCCGAACTGGGCCTGGCGAAGGAGAACATCGTCTTCGTCTCCGGCATCGGCTGCTCGTCCCGCTTCCCGTACTACATGGACACCTACGGGATGCACTCCATCCACGGCCGGGCCCCGGCGATCGCCACCGGCCTGGCCGCCTCCCGCCGCGACCTGTCCGTCTGGGTCGTCACCGGCGACGGCGACGCACTCTCCATCGGCGGCAACCACCTCATCCACGCCCTGCGCCGCAACGTCAACCTCAAGATCCTGCTGTTCAACAACCGGATCTACGGCCTGACCAAGGGCCAGTACTCCCCCACCTCCGAGGTCGGCAAGATCACCAAATCGACCCCGATGGGCTCGCTCGACGCCCCCTTCAACCCGGTCTCCCTGGCCCTGGGCGCCGAGGCGTCGTTCGTCGCCCGCACCGTCGACTCCGACCGCAAACACCTCACCGAGGTCCTGCGTGCCGCCGCCGCCCACCCCGGCACGGCCCTCATCGAGATCTACCAGAACTGCAACATCTTCAACGACGGTGCCTTCGACGCCCTCAAGGACAGGCAGCAGGCCGAGGAAGCCGTGATCCGCCTGGAGCACGGCCGGCCCATCCGCTTCGGCGCGGACAACACCCGCGGCGTGGTCCGCGACCAGCGGACCGGCGACCTCGAAGTCGTCACCGTCACGCCCGGCAACGAGGAGCAGATCCTCGTCCACGACGCCCACGCCGACTCCCCGACCACCGCGTTCGCACTCAGCAGGCTCGCCGACCCCGACACCCTGCACCACACCCCGATCGGCGTCTTCCGCGCCGTCGACCGCCCGGTCTACGACGCCCAGATGACCGACCAGCTCGACACCGCCGTCGAACAGAACGGCAAGGGCGACCTCGCCGCACTCCTCGCCGGCGGCGACACCTGGACCGTCGTCGGCTGAACCTCCCGGTCGGCGCAGTACCGGCCTCTCAGCAGGCGCGGTACAGGCTCCGCAACAGACGCACCACAGGCCCGGGCTCAGGCCCGGGCCTCGTCGTATGCCTTCCGCGCCTGCTCCACGTCCCCCATCCGCCGCTCCGTCCACAAGGCCAGCACCCGCACCTGCTCCGCGGCCTCGCGGCCGAGGTCGGTGAGGGAGTAGTCGACGCGGGGCGGGATCACGGGCCGGGCGTCGCGGTGCACGAACCCGTCACGCTCCAGGGTCTGCAAAGTCTGGGTGAGCATCTTCTCGCTGACCTGCCGGATCTCACCGATCGCCCGGCGCAGCTCGCTGAACCGGTGCGGGCGTTCGAGGAGCCGGATCAGCACCAGCACGCCCCAGCGGCTGGTGACGTGCTCCAGCACCAGCCGGTACGGGCACATCGCCTCGCTCCCGGGCTGCCTTGCGCTATCCGCCATGCCGGTACCTTACTTCAAAGTGGGTACTTTCGAGGAGTTAGTGCCCCTCTTAGGGTGAGTGTCAACCCCCGCCGCATCCACTCCACGGAGGAGCCTCACCATGAGCATCGTCGTCACCGGAGCCACCGGACGCCTCGGCCGCCACGTCATCGAGCAGCTGCTGGAGCAGGTCCCGGCCGACGGGATCACAGCCGTCGCCCGCGACGCCGAGAAGGCCGCCGGTCTCGCGGAACGCGGGGTGCGGATCGCACTCGCCGACTACAACGTGCCCGCGACCTTCGACGTTCTGTTCTCCGCGGGCGACAAGGTACTGCTCATCTCCGGCAACGAGTTCGACAAGGGCCGTGCGTCCCAGCACAAGGTCGTGATCGACGCCGCCAAGGCGGCCGGCGTGGCGCTGCTCGCGTACACGAGCGCCCCCGGCAGCCTGACGGCCGCGCTCGCCGACGACCACCGCGCCACCGAGGAGCTGCTGCTGGCGTCGGGCCTGCCGTACGTGCTGCTGCGCAACGGCTGGTACCACGAGAACTACACCGAGAACCTCGCCCCGGTCCTGGAGCACAACGCGGTGGTCACCGCCGCCGGTGCGGGCCGGGTCGCCTCCGCCTCGCGCGCCGACTTCGCGGCCGCCGCCGTCGCGGTGCTGACCGGCGCGGGCCACGAGAACAAGACGTACGAGCTGAGCGGCGACGAGGCGTGGGGGTTCACGGAGTACGCGGCCGAGCTCAGCCGGCAGACCGGCAGGGAGATCAAGTACAGCCCGGTCCCGGCCGACACCTACCAGGGCATCCTCACCGGCGCCGGGCTGCCCGAGGCGTTCGCCGCGATCCTGGCCGGGGTGGACGCGTCCATCGAGAAGGGCGAGCTGGCCGCGCGCACCGGCGCCCTCTCCCGCCTGGCCGGACGTCCGACCACCCCGCTCTCCGAGGCGATCGCGGCGGCACTGAGGGGCTGACTTCGCACCACCCGTCCCGCTTGTCATGACCGTATGGCGATACGGCCATGACAGGCGCGGGTGGTCGGCGCTACCTTCGTGCGGTGGGCTGGAGCGCGAAGGAGGAGCCGGTGTCCGGAAAGTCGAGGGGCGAGAGCCACATAGGCCTGCTGAACGGCGTCGCGGCCTATGGGATGTGGGGGCTCGTCCCCCTGTTCTGGCCGCTGCTGAAGCCCGCCGGCTCGGTGGAGATCCTCGCCCACCGGATGGTGTGGTCGCTCGCCTTCGTCGCCGTCGCACTGCTGTTCGTACGACGGTGGGGCTGGGCCGGCGAGTTGCTGCGGCAGCCGCGCCGCCTCGGACTCATCACGATCGCCGCGGCCGTCATCACCGTCAACTGGGGCGTCTACATCTGGGCCGTCAACAACGGTCAGGTCGTCGAGGCGTCCCTCGGCTACTTCATCAACCCGCTGGTCACCATCGCGATGGGCGTGCTGCTGCTGAAGGAACGGCTGCGGCCCGTGCAGTGGGCCGCGGTCGGCGTCGGCTTCACGGCCGTGCTCGTCCTCACCATCGGCTACGGCCGCCCTCCATGGGTCTCGCTCGTCCTCGCCTTCTCCTTCGCCACCTACGGCCTCGTGAAGAAGAAGGTGAACCTCAGCGGCCTGGAGTCGCTGACCGCGGAGACCGCGATCCAGTTCCTGCCGGCGCTCGCCTATCTGCTGTGGCTGACCGGCCGTGGCGAGTCGACCTTCCACACCGAGGGCGTGGGGCACGCGGTGCTGCTCGCCGCGACCGGCGTCGTGACCGCGCTGCCGCTGGTCTGCTTCGGCGCGGCCGCGATCCGCGTGCCCCTGTCGACGCTGGGGCTGCTGCAGTACCTGGCCCCGGTGTTCCAGTTCCTGCTGGGCGTCGTCTACTTCCGCGAGGCCATGCCGCCCGAGCGCTGGGCCGGGTTCGCGCTGGTCTGGCTGGCGCTGACGCTGCTCACCTGGGACGCGCTGCGCACCGCGCGCCGGGCGGTCCGCAGGCTGAGGGTCGAGAGGAGCGTGCCCGTCACCACCATCGCGACCGGCACCAGCAGCGCCGTACGGAAGGCGGACAGCGTGGCCTCCGGGCCCGATCCGGTCGTCGACTCCAAGCCGTAGACGGCGGTCACCGCGGAGATCCCGATCGCGGAGCCGAACCGCGTCGCGCTGTTGAGCAGCCCACCCGCCAGGCCCTGCCCCTCCGCCGCGACACCGTCCGTCGCCGCGATGGCCAGCGGCCCGTACGCCGGCGCGAACGCGGTGCCCTCGAGATGAGCACCGTGGACCACGGCGACGCCGACCCCTTTCAGCGGGACACCCGCGAGGGCCACGAGGTACGGCAGATTCTCGACCGGGTCGCAGACAAGTGGTCACTCCTCGTCATCGCCCTCCTGGACGCCGAGCGCGCGGCGGCACCACTTCGCCGCCTCGTGCAGGGTGCGGTCGGCCTGGTCACGCGTACGGTCCACCCCGTCGGACCGCCGCGCGTCGAGTACCGGCTCACCCCTCTGGGCGGCACCCCCCACGCCACGGTCCAGTCCCTGGTGCGGTGGTCGGAGGAGCATCAGCGGGAGCTCGCGGTGGCCCGGGCGGCGTACGGGAGCGAGAGACACGGCAGGCCGCCGGGCAGGCCTAGGAGGTGGCCCCGCGGGCGCGGTGGGCGCGGACCTTCGCACGGTTGCCGCAGTGCTCCATCGAGCACCAGCGCCGTCGGCCCGGCCGGGAGTTGTCGACGAACAGCAGCCGGCAGTCGTGGGCACCGCACTCGCGGACACGGCCGGCGTACGGGCCGGTGAACAGCTCGATCGCGTCACGCGCCACGGTCGCCAGCAGGGCCGTGCCGGTGGCGCCCGGGGCCCAGGCGCGGGTGCCGTCCGCGGTGAGGCGGGCGGCGAGCGCGGGCAGCGCGGCGGCAGCGTTGACGACGTCCAGGTGGCGGGAGCGGAGCGGGCGGCCGTGGGCGCGGTCGGCGGTGAGCACGGTCAGGGCGTCGCGCAGGGCACGGGCCCGCGCGAGTTCGTCCTCGGTGACGGTGAGGTCGAGTCCGGCCGGCAGCCGGCTGCGTTCCACCCAGGCCACCAGGTCGGCGGGCCGGTGCAGCACCTCGTAGCGGGCCAGGTCGCCCGGGCCGCCGGTGGTGAGCAGTTCCAGACAGAGCGCGCCGGGGTCGAAGCGGAAGGGCTTGCCCTCGGACGAGATCAGGGTCAGGCCGGGGGAAGCCGCCTGTGGAATCGGCGCTTCCCATGGACTCTCGGTCATGTAACCAATATAACTGGTTACATGACCGACAAGGCAGCAACACCTGTGCACTGGAAGCTCGTCATCGACGCCGCCGACCCCCACGCACAGGCCGACTTCTGGGCCGCCGCGCTGGGCTACGAGGTCGAGGACAACAGCGCCCTGATCGAACGGCTGCTCCAGCTCGGCTCGCTCCCGGTCGCCGCCACCATGGACTTCCACGGCCGCCCGGCCTTCCGGGACCTGGTCGCCGTACGGCATCCGGACGATCCGTACGAGGAGGAGAGCGGCACCGGCCTGGGACGGCGCCTGCTGTTCCAGCGCGTGCCCGAGTCCAAGACCGGCAAGAACCGGCTCCACCTGGATCTGCACCCCGGCGAGGGCCGGCGGGCGGACGAGGTGGAGCGACTGCGGGGCCTGGGCGCGAGCGCGGTGCGGGAGGTCAAGGAGGCCGGCGGCGAGTGGGTGGTGATGACCGACCCGGAGGGGAACGAGTTCTGCGTGCAGTAGGGCCGGGGTGTGGAGGGGTGGGTCCGGGGCGGGCCTCGCTACCCGGACGGACGGTCCCGGGGCAGCCGGCCCGAGCCCGGCCGGGCAAACGTCGCGGTGCCGCTCAGCCTCCGGATGCCCTGCCCGCGCGCGTGGCGAGACGGTCCATGCGGGCGTGGGCGGATTCCAGCTCCTCCACGTCCTCGGCGGCCGGGCCGGCCTCCGCGGCCAACTCGCTCCACAGGCCGATCAGTTCACGCCCCAGCTCCAGACCGAGCGCGGGGTCGCGCACGGCCCGCCAGGCCGTGGCCGCGCTCTGCACGTTCCCGTAGGCGCCCTCCGCGTCGTGCGTGCGGCGGTGGCTGCGGGCCACGTCCAGGGAGAGCCGGAAGGCGCGCACCGGTTCGGCCGCCAGGTAGGCGACGTACGCGGTGAGTTCGAGCAACCGGAGCAGTTCGGGGTGGTCGGGCGGCAGCGCCGCCGACGCCTCGGCCAAGGCCTGCTCCGCGACGGTCGCCGCGGTGTCTATATGCCCTGCCTTCACGGCTTCGCCGATACGGGCCGTGGGTTCGGCGAGGAGGGCGGAGGTCGGGAGCGGGGTTTCGTCCTCCGGCCCGAGGATGGCTTCGGCGACCGCGTCGAAGCCGCGAGGCGGCGTGGGCTTCGGGTCCGGGTCCGGCTCGCGGCCCGCGCCCAGCTCCGGCGCGACGAGCGGTTCCGGGTGCGGCCGCGCCTCCATGACGGGCGGCGGCCCGAACTCGCCCAGCGGCCGCGGCTCCTGGATCGCCCGCAGCCGGAAGGTCGGCGCGGAGGTGGGTCCGGAAACCGGCGGAGTGCGCAGCGTTTGCGTGACGTTGTCCTGCGGGAGTTGGGCAGCGTCCGGCCACACCGGCTCGTGCGGCGGACGAGACTGAGCGGGCGCCTGCGGCGAACGGGACGCGGCCGGGGCGGGCGCCTGCGGCGAACCAGGCTGAGCGGGGTCGGGCTCCTGCGGCGGACGAGACTGAGCGGGGCCGGGCGCCTCCGCCGGACGAGGCTGAGCGGGCGCGGGCGCCTGCGGCGAACGAGACGGGGCCGGGGCGGGCGCCTGCGGCGGACCAGGCTGAGCGAGGTCGGGCGCCTCCGCCGGACGAGGCTGAGCGGGCGCGGGCGCCTGCGGCGAACGAGACGCAGCCTGGTCGGGCGCCTGCGCCGGACGGGACCCGGCCGGATCGGGCGCCTGCGGCGGGGGCGCGGGGCGCGGTGCCGGGGGTACGGCTCCCTGTCCCGGGCCCGCCGACTCGGACACCGCACCCTGCGACCGGCCCGCCGCAGCGGATCGCGGCGGCGTCGGCACGGCCTCCTGCCCCGCGCCCGCCGGCACCGCCGCGGCATCCCCCGCCGCACTCGTCGGCACAGGATCCGCCGTGAAACAACTCGACCCGTCCGGGTGAACCTGAAGCGGTACGAGGTACCCGATCCGCTCGTCGTGAACGGTGGCGAGGACGGGCCGGCCGGTGGCAAGGGCGATGCGGTGGAGGTGGTTCAACACCGTCCGCTGGAGTTCCTCGCCGGGCACGGGAGGGACCGGGACACCCCCGATCGAGGCGCTGACCGGGCCACCCGCGCCCGGTCCGGCGCCGGGGACGCGGACGTCGATCACCGCGCCCGCGCCCTGGTCCTGCTGTTCCCGCTTCTTCTCGCGCCCTGGTCGAGACATCGGTTCCCTCACTCGCCGGCGTCCACGCCTCGGCGGACCCTACCGTCGAGTCTCACCGATTTCGCCCGATACACGCGTCACCGGGGCGTCACAGCATCGTCCCAAGACCCGGCACCCCGGTCACGGAGCTCCGCGGCGCCGCGCGAAGATCGATGGACGACGATCGCCGGCGGACGGCGGAGAGGAGCGGGCATGCGGACGGGTGCGCCACAGGGACCGGAGATCTGGATCCGCGGACCGGTCACCGCGGAACCGGCACCGGAGCCCTCCCCCGCCCCCTCCCGCACGGTCCGGCGCTTCTCCTGGGTCGGCACGCACGGCGGGTCGGGCGTCTCCACCCTGGCCGCGGTGTACGGCGGCCGGGACTGCGGACGTGAGTGGCCCGGCCCCGCCGACCCGCAGTCGGTGCTGCTCGTCGCCCGCACCCACGCGACCGGGCTGGCCTCCGTCATCCATGCCATGGAGGAGTTCCGGCGCGGGGAGGCGCCGGCCGGGCTCGACCTGGACGCCGTCGTCCTGGTCGCGGACGCGCCGGGCCGGCTGCCGCGCCCGCTCTCCCAGCAGATCAAGCTCATCGAGTCGGTCGTCGACGTGTACCGGGTGCCGTGGGTGCCGGCGTGGCGGCTGGGCGATCTGAGCGGACGCCCGCCTCGCGAGACCCGGGCGTTGGTCCGGCTGACGGCGGCGGTCCGCTGACCCAGGCCCCTTGAGCGCGGCCCTCTCCGATCCACACCTGCGACGCCCCTCGGACAGTGGACGCAGTATGCATGCGTGTGCATATACTGCACAGGCATCCAATCGTCGTACGCCGCCCATCCGGAATCCACTGGGGGACACCATGAACCGACGCTTTCTGTTCGTGCTGGGCAGCAGCCGCCGTGACGGCAACACCGAGCTGCTGGCCCGCGCGGCCGCCGAGCAGCTCCCCGCCGGCGTCGAGCAGCGGTGGATCCACCTCGCCGCGCATCCCCTGCCCGACTTCGAGGACCTCCGGCACGACAGCGACCACGTCCGACCCACGGAGGGCGATGTCGCACTGCTGCTCGACGCCACGCTCGCCGCGACGGACATCGTCATCGTCTCCCCGCTCTACTGGTACTCGGTGTCCGCGCACGTCAAGCGCTACCTCGACTACTGGTCGGCGTGGCTGCGCACCCCCGGCGTCGACTTCAAGGCGACACTGGCCGACCGCACCCTCTGGGGCGTCACCACGCTCGCGCACGAGGAGACCGAGGTCGCCGACCCGCTGATCGGCACCCTCAGCAACTCGGCCGCGTACATGGGGATGCGCTTTGGCGGAGTCCTGCTCGGCAACGGCAGCAAGCCCGGTGACGTACTGAAGGACACCGCGGCCCGCACCCGCGCGAAGACCTTCTTCGCGCAGGAGGCCCCGCTCGCGCGCTTCCCGTACGAGGCCGCGTAACCCTGCGGCTATGCGGTGATGTCCTTCGCCATGAACCGCGCCCACGCCGCCGAGCCGAACAGGGCCGCGTAGAGGGCCTGGAGGCCGAGGTTGCGTCTCAGCTCGTCCCAGTAGACCGGCTCGCGCGTCAGGTCGGCGAAGGACAGCCAGTAGTGGGAGAAGAAGTACGGCTGCATGGCGTGCAGTTGAGGTATCTGGTCGAGGATCTGCACCGTGATCAGCAGACCGACGGTCGTCGCCATCGCCGCGATACCGCTGCTGGTCAGCGTCGAGACGAACAGGCCGAGCGCCGCGACGCCGCTCCGCGAGTTCCCCCTCCGGCGGCTCCCCCGTCACCCGGTCCTCGGTGTCCGCGAGATCGCCGACGCCGCGCTCCTTCAGCACCCGGGCCGCGTCCCCGGTGTCCGGTGTGGTCACCACCAGCCGGCCCCGCGTGCCCGCCGCCAGGTCCGCCACCGCGCCCTGGGCGATCAGCCGGCCCCGCGCCATCACCGCCGCGTGTGTGCAGACCTGCTCGATCTCGTCGAGCAGGTGGGAGGAGAGGAACACGGTCGTGCCGTCGGAGGCCAGCTCCCGGACGAGGGCGCGGATTTCGCGCATGCCCTGCGGGTCGAGCCCGTTGGTCGGTTCGTCCAGGACGAGCAGGCGGCGCGGCTGGAGCAGGGCGGCCGCGAGGCCCAGCCGCTGATTCATACCGAGCGAGTAGGCCTTCGTCTTCTTGCCCGAGGCCGCCGCCAGACCGACCCGGTCCAGCGCCGCCGCGACACGGGCACGCCGGGTGCGGGGTCGGCGGACGGGTCGGCGGAGTCGTAGCGCACGAGGTTGTCGCGGCCGGAGAGGAAGCCGTACAGGGCGGGACCCTCGATGAGGGCGCCCACGTGCGGGAGCACGGCACGCGTGGCGCGGGGCATGGGGCGCCCCAGCACGTGCGCCGTGCCCGACGTGGGCTCGATCAGGCCCATCAGCATGCGGATGGTGGTGGTCCTGCCGGAGCCGTTCGGACCGAGGAAGCCGAAGACGCTGCTCGCCGGGACGGCCAGGTCGAGACCGTCGACGGCGAGCTGTCCGCCGCGGTAGCGCTTGGTGAGCGCGCGGGTGTGGATGATGCCCTCCCCCGCGGTCTCCCGCGGCGAACCCGTGACGGACGTGTCGTCCATGCGGCCCCCCGATGCGTCGTACGCGTACCGAGCCCACGCCCGGACACCGGCCCCGGGATCATGTCCCGGAGCCGGCGCTCAGCCCCTGCCTACTTCGCGGAGTCGGCCGCCTTCACCAGCGCGTCCTTGGTGACCGCGCCGACGTAGACCTTGCCGTCGTCCGTGATCAGCGCGTTGACCAGGCGGGTCTTGAAGACCGTGCCCGAGCCGAACTTGCCGTTCACCTCGTCGCCCAGGGAACCGAGGAAGCCGCCCGCGGCGCCCAGCTCGCCCGTGTCACCGCGGCCGGCACCGGAGGCCGCGCCCTCGGCCCCGGAGTCGAGGACGGCGACGGAGGTCCAGCCCTCGCCGATGACGTTCAGTCCTTCGAGGCCCTTGGCAAGCTCCTCCTCCTCGGGCCGCTGCGAGGAGTGCTCCGGCGCCTCCACGCTGTCCTCCTCGGTCACCTTCGCACCCTTGGGCGGGGTGAAGTCGAAGGTCGACGCGGCGGGCTTGGCGAAGCTGACCTGCGTGAAGCCCGCGTCCACCACGGCGGAGCCACCGCTCGCCGGGGTCAGCGTGAACTTCAGCGGCATCCCGGTCCTCGCGTCCACCGCCACGCTGATCGCGCCCACCGTGGAACCGGACTGCTTCGGCTCGATGAGCAGCTTGTAGGCGTCACGGCCGGCCACCTGGGCGGTGCCGTCGACGGTCACGGACGTGGTGTCGTCGACCGCCTTCAGCGCCTCCTCGGTCAGCCCCTTGGGCGTGGCCGGAGTCTCTTCCGCGCCCCGCTCGGTGCCCTCGTCCGCGGTGCCGTGGTAGACCTCGTTGGACGCGCTGTCGTAGCCCCAGACGTCCTTGCCGTTGTGGATCATGCTGTACTCGGCGGCGTTCTCCAGCAGCGACAGCTTCTGCTTGTCGGGGCCGTCGGCGGCGACGCGCAGGGTGTGCGTGCCGGTGGCCAGCTCGGTCAGCTTGGCCGACGGGTCGGCGGAGGAACCCTCACCGCCGGAGGGGGTCGCGCCGGACATCAGGTCACCCTCCAGGCCGCCCAGGTCGGGCAGTCCCAGATCGGTGCTGATCTTCACCGTGCCGGACAGCTGCTGCACGTCCGACGCGGCGATCTTCTCTATGAGCTCCTCCGCGGTGATCTTCGGCAGGTCGGGGCTGCCGGAGTCGGCCAGCGCGGGGACGAGCCCGATGGTGCCCGCCGCCAATCCCAGGACCGCCGCCGGGACGACGTACCGTGCGGCCTTGCGCCGCCGTGCCGCGCGCAGTTCGTCCGCGTCGGCCACGGCCGTGGTGTCGTCGGATTCGTACGGTGCCATGTGTGCCTTACCTCCGTCGTCGGCGGCGGCTGCCTCGTCGCGTCCTCGCAGGGGTCCCACCCTGAGCCGCCATTCTCACCCGGATCGGTGAGGAGTGGTGTGTTCCTTGTTCTCCATCTGACCAAACCGGACGGCAAGATGCGTCAGACCCGGGAGCCAACTCCGCGTACTGCTGGGGTATGACACGACACGACGGCTTCTCCCCCGACCCGTAGGGGTACGAGGGGGAGTCACGAGTACTACGGGGGTCACGAGGGCCGGACAACCGGCCCTCGACGCCCGGACGGCCGAACGGGCCGGACCGCTATCCGGCCCGGTGCACCACGGCGTCGCACAGCTCCGTCAGCGCCGCCTTCGCGTCGCACTCGGGCAGCGGGGCGAGCGCCGCCCGCGCCTCCTCCGCGAACCGCACGGTGTCGCGCCGCGCCTGCTCCAGCGCCGGATGCACCCGCAGCGCGGCCAGCGCCTCCGCGTGCCGCGCGTCGTCGGTGAGGTCGGAGGCGAGCAGCTCGCACAGCGCGACGTCCTCCGCCAGGCCCAGCCGGGCGGCCCGCTCGCGCAGCCGCAGCACGGGCATCGTCGGGATGCCCTCCCGGAGGTCCGTGCCCGGCGTCTTGCCCGACTCGTGCGAGTCGGAGGCGATGTCCAGCACGTCGTCCGCGAGCTGGAAGGCGACGCCGAGGCGCTCCCCGTACTGGGTGAGCACGTCCACCACCGACTCGTCGGCTCCGGACATCAGCGCGCCGAACCGGCACGACACCGCCACCAGCGATCCCGTCTTGCCGGCCAGCACGTCGAGGTAGTGCTCGACCGGGTCCCGCCCGTCCGACGGGCCCGCGGTCTCCAGGATCTGACCGGTCACCAGCCGTTCGAACGCCTCGGCCTGCACCCGTACCGCCTCGGGTCCGAGGTCGGCCAGGATGTGCGAGGCGCGGGCGAACAGGAAGTCACCGGTGAGGACGGCGACGGAGTTGCCCCAGCGGACGTTCGCGCTCGGCACCCCGCGCCGTACCTCGGCCTCGTCCATCACGTCGTCGTGGTAGAGCGTCGCGAGGTGCGTCAGCTCCACGACCACGGCGGAGGGCACGATTCCGGGTGCGTACGGGTCACCGAACCGGGCGGCCAGCATCACGAGCAGCGGCCGGAACCGCTTCCCGCCGGCCCGCACCAGATGCTGCGCGGCCTCCGTGATGAACGGGACCTCGCTCTTGGTGGCTTCGAGCAACCCTTCCTCGACAGCAGCCAATCCGGCCTGGACATCGGCTTCCAGAGCCTGGTCCCGCACGCTCAGCCCGAACGGCCCGACGACGGTCACGAGGGGTCTCCTGTCTGCTGGTGTCCACTGGCGATTACGCGGAATGTCGATAGGTCGCTGCCTTCACTCAAGTCAGCGTATCCGGTCACGTTTCGATCACCGAGGCCGCCCACCGTTACACCTCAGGCGGTATCGGATCACGGCGGGTATGTTTTTGATCACCTGATATGAGCACGTATTTATCGACTTAGCCGGAAGAGGTGCCCCTTGCTCCGCACCGCCGTCGACACCGGCCCCGAGAGCCTGGCCCGGTACGCCACCGGCCGTCGTCACCTGGCCGGACGCGAGCACATGGCGGAGTCCGCGAGCACGCCGCGGGCGACGCGCCGCACCGCCGGCCCGGCGGTGACGGCCGCCGCGCGCCGGCCGCGCCGCACGAAGCACCCGGTCCACTGAAGCCGTACCTGGGGTCACGCTCATGCACATCCGTACGTCCTTCCCCTACGAGACGACTCACGAGGACCTCCGTATCCCGCTGCCCGACGGAAGCCGGTTGTACGCGCGCGTATGGCGCCCGATCACCGACGAGCCCGTACCGGCCCTTCTGGAGTACCTCCCGTACCGCCTCACCGACTGGACCGCGCCCCGCGACCACCAGCGTCACCCCTGGTACGCCGGCCACGGCTACGCCTCCGTCCGCGTCGACGTGCGCGGGCACGGCAACAGCGAGGGCATGCCGACGGACGAGTACTCGGCGACGGAGCTGGCGGACGGTGTCGAGGTGGTGCACTGGCTGGCCGCGCAAGCGTGGTGCGACGGCAAGGTGGGCATGTTCGGCATCTCCTGGGGCGGCTTCAACTCCCTCCGGATCGCGGCGCTCGCTCCCGAACCGCTCAAGGCGATCGTCACCGTCTGCTCCCCGGGCGACCGTTACGACAACGACGCGCACCACATGGGAGGTTCCGTTCTCGCGGTGGACATGCACGCGTGGGCGGCGACCATGCTCGCCTTCGTCTGCCGCCCGCCCGATCCGCGGTACGTCGGCGACGCCTGGCGGGACATGTGGCTGCGGCGCCTCGAAGAGGTCGAGCCCTTCGTCCACACCTGGCTCGACCACCAGGTGCGCGACCACCACCGGCGGCACGACCGCGTCCGCGAGGACCACGGCGCCGTCGACGCCGCCGTGCTCGCGGTGGGCGGCTGGCACGACCCGTACCGCGACACCGTGCTCCGTCTGGTCGAGCACCTCCCGTCCGACCGCGTCCGCGGCCTGATCGGGCCCTGGTCGCACCACTACCCCGACCGCGCCTTGCCGCCCGGCCCGGCGATCGGCTTCCTCCAGGAGACCCTGCGCTGGTGGGACCACTGGCTGAAGGGCAGGGACACCGGCGTGATGTCCGAGCCCCTGTTGCGCTCGTACGTCATGGACGCGCATCCCCCGGCGACGGGGTACGAGACGCTGCCCGGCCGCTGGGTCGGTGAGCCCGCCTGGCCCTCACCCCACGTGACGACGGCCACGTACGCCCTCCGGGGCGAGCCCGTACTCGTCCGGTCACCCCAGCACACGGGCGTCGACGCGGGGCGCTTCCTCCCGATCGGCAACGAGGCCGACCTGCCGCCGGACCAACGGGAGGAGGACGCGCGCGGGGCGAGCTTCGAGTTCGCGGTGCCGGAGGAGACGTGGGTGCTGGGGCGGCCGCGGGTGCGACTGCGGCTGGCTTCGGAGGTGCCGAGCGGGCAGGTGGTCGCGCGCGTCTGCGACGTGGCGCCGGACAGCTCTTCGACGCTGGTGACGCGGGGGGTGATGGACCTCTCCGCGCGCGAGGGACGCGACCGGGTCGTGCCGTGGACCCCGGGGGCCACCGAGGACGTCACCTTCGAGCTCAGCGGCATCGGGTACGCCTTCCCGCCCGGCCACCGCATCCGCCTCTCGCTCGCCTCCGCGTACTGGCCCTGGATCTGGCCCCAGCCGGACTCCGCGGCCGGCTTCACCCTGGACCCGTCCGGCAGCGCTCTCGAACTGCCGGTACGCGCGTGTGCGACGGTCCCGCCGCTCACCTTGGAGGAGCCGGAGCAGTCCGAACCGCTCGGCGTCGCCCACCCGGCCACCCTCGACGAACCGCGCCCCGGGCGACTGGTCGTGCGCGACGTCGCCAAGGGCGAGTGGCGGCTGGAGGTCGACCAACCACGCCACGGCGGCACGCGCGTGTACCCGGACGGGCTGGAGCTCACCGAGGAGGCGCTGGAGGCGTACGCCATCCGCGAGGACGATCCGCTGTCCGCCCGCGCCCGCTCGGACTGGACGATCCGGCTGCACCGCCCGGAGCTCGCCTGGGACACCACGATCCGTACGCAGTCGGAGATCGCCTGCACCGCAGAGGACTTTTTGGCCTCAAATGAGGTGATTTGCACCTCCGGTGCCGAGGTGGTCTTCCACCGCACCTGGGAGAAGCGCATTCCACGGGCCGCCAGTTAACTAGGACTTGGGCTTATTGCCCGATTTGCCATCCTTCTGCACGCACGTGAGTTGGCTCACTCGCACCCCTTCACGAGTCCCTTGCATGGACGCGACGATCCGCCTTGACGCATGGCCGAGTTGACTCTTTTCGACCGCAAAGGATCAAGGGCGGCAAACAGGCGATTCGAAGATCAAATACCGCGATATGTGAAACCACCACTTGTTTCGGACATGTGCTCTCGCATACGTTCCCGGCCTGTCGGGCGGAACGCCGAATCCTGCCGCCGCCCGCGCCACCCATGACGGACTCACTCACCGCACGGCAGGAGCGGGGGACCCAGGTAAGCCGCCGGACCGGACGCCGCACACCACGGCACACCGGAACGGCTCGGGGTGAAGTCGCACTCGCAAGAGGGCGGCCGGGCACCTCCCAACCCGAACCCGACAGCTCACCTCGCAGGCACCGGAGAGGACAGTCCCCATGACTGCAAACGGTCAGCAGAGCCGTACCAGTACTGCCCGCATCGCTCGCAAGCTCGCCGTCGCCGGCACCGGCGCCGCCCTGCTCGCCCTGCCGCTCATCGGCGCGACCACCGCGTCCGCCGCCACGCCCACGGCCGTCAGCTCCGTCACGGCGTACCCGAACAACCTCGACGGCTGGATCCGCCAGTCGCTCGACATCATGGCGCAGCAGGGGATCCCGGGCTCGTACAACGGCATCCACCGCAACATCATGCGCGAGTCGTCCGGCAACCCGAACGCCATCAACAACTGGGACTCCAACGCCGCCAAGGGCACCCCGTCGAAGGGCCTGCTCCAGGTCATCGACCCCACCTTCGCGGCCTACCACGTGACCGGCACGGCGTACGACCCGTACGACCCGGTCGCCAACATCACCGCCGCCTGCAACTACGCGGCCGACCGCTACGGCTCGATCGACAACGTCTTCGGCGCGTACTGAGTCCTGGCCAGCAACCGTTCGAGGACGACGGCGATGCCGTCGTCCTCGTTCGACAGGGTGATCTCGTCGGCCACCGCCTTGAGCTCGGGGTGGGCGTTGGCCATGGCGACGCCGTGCGCGGCCCAGTCGAACATGGGGATGTCGTTGGGCATGTCCCCGAAGGCGATGGTCTGTTCCGGACTCACGCCCAGATGCCGTGCCGCCAGCGCCAGCCCCGTCGCCTTGGTGACGCCGCACGGCTGAAGCTCGACCGTCCCGGGCCCCGACATGGTGACGGTCGCGAGCGAGCCGACCACCATGCGGGCCACCGCCGCCAACTCGTCGTCGGACAGCGTCGGATGGCGCAGCAGCACCTTGCTGATCGGCGCGCACCACAGGTCGTCGCGGCGATCGATGCGCACCGCGGGCAACGTGGGGTGCGGCATCAGATACCCCGGCTCGATGAGGGTGAGCCCGTCGACGCCGTCCTGGTCGACGGCCGCGTACACCTGGCCGACCTCGGCCTCGATCTTGCCGAGCGCGGTCTCCGCGAGTTCCCGGTCCAGCGTGACGGACCACAGCAGACGGTCCGCGCCGGCGTCGTACAACTGCGCGCCCTGCCCGCACACCGCGAGCCCCCCGCCGCCCAGGACCTCCAGCAGTGGTCGCACCCGCGGCGCCGGCCGTCCGGTCACCACCAGATGCCGGGCACCGGCCGCCGAGACCCGCGCGAGCGCGGCGAGCGAACGGTCGGAGACCGTGTCGTCGCCGCGGAGCAGCGTTCCGTCCAGGTCGGTGGCGATGAGGGCGTAGTCGGTGCGCGCGTACTCGGTGCGCGCGGCATATGCGGTGGGTGCGGCCATGATCAGAGAATACGGACACCGCACCCTCACCGTTCATTCCCAACTACCTTCCCACTGTCTGCTTTTCACCCCCACGTGGTGCCTGCCGGCTCCTTGATCGTGGCGTTGACGCGGTTGAACATGTTCGTCAGCGCGACGGTCAGGATCAGCGCCGACACTTCCTTCTCGTCGAAGTGGTCGGCGACCTCGTCCCACAACGCGTCCGGAACCGGCTCCTCCGAGCGGTCCGCGAGCCGCGTCACCGTCTCCGCGAGGGTCAGCGCGGCGCGCACGGCGTCGCTGTGGAAGGGCGCGTGCCGCAAGGCGGCGATAGAGGCGACGCGCTCCTCACTCACGCCCGCTTTGCGCAGATTGTTCACATGTCCGTGGACGCAGGCGGCGCAGCCGTTGATCTGACTGACCCGCAGCCCGACGAGCTCCGCGACCTCCTGGTCCAGCCCGCTCTCCCCGATGGCCTGGAAGAGGGCCCCGATGCCCTTCAGCGCGCCCGGGAGGACGTACGCCGGGTTCGCCATCCGTGCCTGCATGATGCCGCCTCCTGTTGTCAGTGGCCGGTGCGATGCTTGCTTTCACCGCACTGACGGATCGGGGGCGGTCGTTGTGACGGATCGACGGGACGAGTTTCCGAAGCGTCGACGCGATAGACCTTTCGGGATATTCAGGACCTTCCGCGCTTATCGGACACTGCCCAAGACAGGTGCCGCAGCCGTAACGTGATCCGCGACCGCATGGACCGCGCGTACGAAAGTGAGGCAGCACCTCATGCCCCCCTTCGATGTCCCCGAGGGCGACCCCTTCGGTCCGCACAACCTTCCGTACGGCGTGTTCTCACCCGCCGGGTCCGCCGAACGGACGGTGGGTGTCCGCCTCGGCGACCACGTCCTCGACGCCGGCGCGGCCGCACTGGCGCTCGGCTCCCCGTACGCCGAGCTGCTGGCCCGCCCGACCCTCAACCCGCTGCTCGCCGCGGGCCGCACGACCTGGTCGGACGTCCGGCGCGCGCTGACCGCCTGGGTCACCGTGCCGTCCCACCGCGAGTCCCTCGCGCCCCTGATGCACCCCCTGGCCTCGGTGACCCTGCACCTCCCCTTCGAGGTCGCGGACTACGTCGACTTCTACGCCTCCGAGAACCACGCCCGGAACGTCGGCCAGATCTTCCGCCCCGACGCGGCGGACTCCCTCACGCCCAACTGGAAGCATCTGCCGATCGGTTACCACGGCCGCTCCGGCACGGTCGTCGTCTCCGGCACCGACGTAATCCGCCCCTCCGGCCAGCGCAAGGCCCCGGCCGACGCCGCGCCGGTCTTCGGTTCGTCCGTCCGACTGGACATCGAGGCCGAGGTCGGCTTCGTGGTCGGCGTCCCCTCGGCGATGGGCACGCCCGTGCCGCTGTCCGGCTTCCGCGATCACGTGTTCGGCCTGTGCCTGCTCAACGACTGGTCCGCCCGCGACATCCAGGCCTGGGAGTACGTCCCACTCGGCCCGTTCCTCGGCAAGTCCTTCGCCACCTCGGTGTCGGCGTGGATCACCCCGCTGGACGCGCTGGACGAGGCAAGGGTGGCCCCGCCCGGGCGGACCCACCCCCTGCTGCCGTACCTGGACGACACCGAGGAGGAGCCCGGCGGCTACGACCTGCGCATCTCCGTCGCCCTCAACGGTCATGTCGTCGCGGAGCCCCCGTTCTCCACCATGTACTGGACCGCGGCCCAGCAACTCGCCCACATGACCGTCAACGGCGCCTCCCTGCGCACCGGCGACCTGTACGGCTCGGGCACGGTGAGCGGCCCGGGCGAGGGCGAACGCGGTTCACTCCTGGAGCTGACCTGGAACGGCCGCGACGCCCTCGAACTGCCCGACGGCAAGCGGACGTTCCTGGAGGACGGCGACGTCGTGACGATGACGGCCTGGGCTCCGGGCGCGGGCGGCGTGCGCGTGGGGCTCGGCGAGGTCACGGGACGCGTCGTGTCGGGGTGAGGTTTCCGCGACAGCGACGGCTTCGGCGCTGACTCCGGCCGCCCGTCACCGTCATACTGGCGGCGGTGTGCGCGGTGCGCGGCGCGGGCTCGTGTGGCGCGTGACGCGGGTGCGTGCGGCTGGGCTTGCGAGGCGTGCAGCACGTGACGCGGGCGTGAGGTCCACGGTGCGTCGGCCGCCCACACTGCGCTGAACCGCACTGCACCGCACCGACCAGCACCGACCCGAAGCCGCCCCACTCCCGACCAGGATCCGGAGCCCGTGGCATGACCGTCTGCCTGCTCCTGCTGAGCGTCGTCGCTCTGGCGGCCGCCGTACCGGCCCCTCGTACGCTGGTGCGCGCCGCCTGGCCCGAGCGGGAGCCCGTCGTCGGGCTGTGGGTGTGGCAGTGCCTGGTCGCCACCGTCCTGCTGTGCTGTCTGACCGCGCTGGTCCTGGGCGCGGCGGCGGTCTTCCAGACGGTGCGCGACCAGGTCTTCGCGCCCGCCCCGCCGCGCGTGGCCGCCGCCTACGACCTCTCGGCGGCGCCGCCCTGGGCCGCCGCGCTGACCCTGCTGCTGGCCTGCGGTGCCGCGTGGACGACGGCGATGCTCGTGCGCGAGCTGTTCGAGGCCAGGCGCCGCCGCGGCCAGGCCCGCGCACATCTGCGGGAACGCGCCCCCGACCTGCCCGCCGGTCTGCCCGCCGCCCGGGGGCCGCTGCTCGTCCTGGAGGACGAGTACCCCGACGCCTGGTGGATGCCGGGCAGCCCGCCCCAGCTGATCGTCACGACCGGGGCGCTGCACCGTCTCACCGACCGCCAGCTCGACGCCGTCCTCACCCACGAACGCGGCCACGCCCGCGCCCGTCACGACTGGCTGCTGCACCTGTCCACCGCGCTCGCCACCGGCTTCCCTCGCGTCCCCCTCTTCACCCACTTCTGCGACCAGACCCACCGCCTGGTCGAACTCTCCGCCGACGACACGGCGTCCCGCCGCTGCGGCCACCTGACCACCGCGCTGGCCCTGATCGAACTCAACCAGCACCGGGGTGTCCTCTCCTGCGCCTCCAGCCACCGCCTGCTGGGCGAACGCGTGGACCGCCTCCTGGAGCCGCCCGCCCGGCTCGACCGCAGACACCGGGCCTTGACGACGACCGCGGCGGCTCTGGTGCCGCTGCTGCCCCTGCTGATCACCTTCGCTCCCGGGCTGACGGCATTGTCGTAGCGGCACCCCCGCCCTCCCGGGAGGGTCACCCGGCTGCGGGCAGGGTGGCAGATCTTGCCGTCGCCCTCACGAAGCTCCAGCTCATCAGCGCTTCTACCACTCCGGCGACTGGCGCAACACTTCCGCAACACGCCCATCCCTACCGGATCGGTATGGTTCGAGCCATGCCACCCACCGACCGCATCCGGGACCACGTCGGCCAGGGCGCGACCACCGTCGCCGCCCACCGCGCGCGGCGCCGGCTGCGCGCCGACCGGGCCCGGCAACTGGCTGATCTGCTCCGCCACCAGCTCCTTTCCGGCGCCTTCCCCGACGGCACCCTCCCCCACGAGTCGACCCTCGCCGCCGAGTACGGCGCCACCCGCAACACCGTTCGCCAGGCACTCGACCTGCTGCGCGCCGAAGGCCTCGTGGCACGTCAACCCGGCGTCGGCACCGTGGTCGTGGCCCGTAAGTACCCCCACGGGCTGGACCGTCTGATGGGCCTCGCGGAGACCCTGCGTGAACACGGCCAAGTGACCAACGAGGTCCGCACGATGGGCCCCGCCCCGGCACCCGCGCCCGTCGCCGAGCGCCTGAAGGTCCCACCCGGCACCGACGTCCTCTACATCGAGCGTCTGCGCCGGCTGAACGGCCTTCCGCTGTCCCTCGACCTCACCTACATCCCCCTCGACATCGGTACCGGCCTGCCGGGCGCCGACCTGGAGAACACCGACGTGTTCCGCCTCCTGGAGGCCATCGCCGGCCAGCCGCTCGGCCACGCCGAGATCACCCTGGAGGCGGTCAGCGCGGACACCCACTCCGCCGCCGTACTGGAGGCCCCGCGCGGCGCTGCCGTACTGATGCTGGAACGCCTCACCCACCTGGCCGACGGCCGCCCGGTCGACCTGGAGTTCATCCGCTTCCGCGGCGACCACATCACGATGAGCGGCCTGCTGCACCGCTCCCTCTGACCCGAACCGCCCCTTCGCAGGACCTTCCTGGAGACAGCCATGCCCTTGGCGCCCCAGCGGGCCGACGTGCCCGTGACCATCGACGAGTCGAAGTGCATCGACGACTGCACCCTCTGCGTGGACATGTGCCCGCTGGACTCCCTCGCCATCGACGAGAGCAACGGCAAGGCGTACATGCACGTCGACGAGTGCTGGTACTGCGGCCCGTGCGCGGCCCGCTGCCCCACCGGAGCCGTCACGGTCAACATGCCCTATCTGCTCCGGTGAGAGGCCCGACTCCCATGAAACGCCCAGCAGTCGCGGCGTCCACCGCTCTCCTGCTCACATCACTGCCGGCCTGCGGCGGCAGCGCCGGGGCCGGTGACGGCTCGACGGTCACCGTCACCGTCGGCTACCAGTCGAAGACGGTCAACACCGTGACCGCGGGCACCCTGCTCCGCACGCTCGGCTCCTTCGAGAAACAGCTGAACGCCCTCGGCGACGGCGTCACCTACAAGGTGGACTGGCAGGACTACGCCACCGGCGCCCCGATCACCGCCCAGATGACCGCCGGGAAGATCGACATCGGCTCGATGGGCGACTTCCCGCTGCTCATCAACGCGGCCCGCGGACAGCAACTGAACCGCCCCACCCGCCTGGTCTCGGTCACCGGTTACAACCTCCGCGGCGGCCTCAACACGATCGTCACCGCCCCGGACTCCGAACTGACCTCGCTGAAGGACCTGAAGGGCAAGAAGGTCTCCACCAGCATCGGTTCCGCCGCCGACGGCACCCTCATACGGGCCCTGCAACGCGCCGGACTCGACCCCGGCAAGGATGTCGAGAAACTCAACCAGCAACCCGCCGTGGGCGCCTCCGCCCTCGCGGCGGGCAGCGCGGACGCCTTGTCGCAGTTCGTCGCCTGGCCCGGCCTGCTCGCCCACCAGGGCAAGGCGAAGGCCCTGTACGACGGCGCGCAGCTGAACCTGCCCACCTTCCACGGCGTCACCGCCCGCGAGGACTTCGCGAAGCAGCGTCCAGCCGTGCTGGAGGCGTTCCTCAAGGCCCAGGCGGAGGCGACCGAATACCTCGACGACCACCCCGTGGCCGCCGCCGAGAAGGTCGCGAAGGCCACCGGACTACCGGCCGAGGTCGTCTACCTCTACAACGGCGCGCACGGCATCGCCACCTTCGACCCGGCCGTCAAACCCCGGCTCGTCTCCGCCCTGAAGCAGGACGTGTCGCTGCTGAAGACCGCGAAGCTGACGGGCGACGTGGACGTGGACGCCTTCGTCGACGACCGGTACGTGAAGAGGGCGCTCGGAGCCTCCTACGCCGAACGCCTCACCGCCACGCCCCCACCGGCCGCCGGCGAGGTGTGGACGAAGGGCGCCGAGGAGACCAGTACCTTCACCTCCCCTACCGCGCTGCTGAGGTACGTCTCGCGGCACGGGGACGGCGTCCGCGCCGCGTACGTCCCCGACGCCACCACCGGCACGCTGTGGTTCGCCGACAAGGCGGTGTGGGTGGCCGACGGCGGCAAGCTGCTGCCCTTCGTCGCCCCGGAGACCGCGCGGGCCTACGTCGCCGGGCACGGCGGCGCGCGGGTCATCACGTACGCCGATGCCCTGGAGCGTGCCTCGTGACCCGGTACGCGCTGCGCGGCTGCTCGGTGGCAGCCGCCCTCGGTCTCTGGCAGCTGCTGACCAGCCTCGACGTGGACCTGTGGCTCCGCTTCTCGCAGTTCCCCACGGTCACCGACGTGGCCCGCGCCTTCACCGGCCGCCTGGCCGGCCCGGACTACTGGAGGGATCTCACCGACAGCCTCACCCGTATCCTCACCGGCTTCCTCCTCGCCGCTTTCCTGGGCGTGGCGACGGGCGTGCTCGTGGCCCGCTCGCGGCTCGCCGAGGACCTGCTCGGCCCGCTGCTGGAAGTCGTCCGCCCCATCCCCGCCATCGCCCTCGTCCCCGTCGCGATCCTCCTCTTCCCCTCCAACGAACAGGGCATCGTCTTCATCACCTGCGCCGCCGCCTTCTTTCCGGTCCTGGTCTCGACACGGCACGCGGTGCGCGCGCTGACCCCGGTGTGGGAGGAGGCGGTGCGCACCATGGGCGGCGGCCGGTGGCGGATCCTCGGCTCCGTCGTGCTGCCGGGTGCCCTGCCCGGCGTCTTCGGCGGCCTGTCCGTCGGCATCGGCGTGTCGTGGATCTGCGTGATCTCGGCCGAGATGATCTCCGGCCAGTACGGCGTCGGCTACCGCACCTGGCAGGACTACACGGTCGTCGACTACCCGGGCGTGTTCGTCGGCATGGTCACCATCGGCGTGCTCGGCTGGGTCACCTCCACGGCCGTGGAACTGCTGGGGCGCCGCCTCACCCGCTGGCTGCCGCGCACCTCCTACGACCCCGGGTCGCGGCCCCGTCCCGCCCGCACGGCCGTATCCGCCCCGCCTGCCCCCGCCGCCGTACTCACCGGTCCCGACCCCGAGGAGAGGCGCGATGAGCACCTCGTCTGAGACGAAGACCGCCGTCGGCCCGGCGGCCGGCGCCCCGTCGGCGGCCGTCCGCGGCACCCGGCTCGGTCTGCGCGGCGCCACGCTCGGCCGGCCCGACGCCCCCGCCCTGACCGATGTCGACCTGGACGTCACACCCGGCGAGATCCTCACGGTCGTGGGCCCCTCGGGCTGCGGCAAGTCGACCCTGCTGCGCACCCTGGCCGGACTGCTGGCCCCGCTGGCAGGCGAGATCACCGAGGGCGCGCGCCCGCTGGACGGGCCGTCGGCCGCCCGTGCCCTGGTCTTCCAGGAGGACGCCCTCCTCCCCTGGCGTACGCTGCGCGCCAACGTCGAACTGCCCCTCGCCGTCCAGGGCGTGCCGCGCGCCGCGCGGCGGGAGCAGGCCCTGGCCTGGCTGGAACGGGTCGGACTCACGGCGCAGACGGGGCAGTTGCCGCACCGCGTCTCGGGCGGCCAGCGCCAGCGCGCGCAACTTGCCCGCGCGCTGGCCGCACGCCCGCGCGCCGTCCTGATGGACGAGCCTTTCGGCGCCCTCGACGCCCAGACCCGCGCCGGGATGCAGGACCTGCTGGTCGAAGTGCTGCGCGGCACGGGAGCGACTGTCGTCTTCGTCACCCACGACGTGGACGAGGCCCTGTTCCTCGGTGACCGCGTCGCGCTCCTCGGCTCCGGCCGGCTGACCGCCGTACGCGACATCCCGAGCCCCCGCGACCGCACGGCGCACGACCATCCGGCCCGCGTGGCTCTGCGCCGCGACGTCCTCACCTCGCTCGGCACCTGAAAGGCATCCTGGTGAACACCTCCGCGCAGCCTCTGCAGATCCCGGCGCTCGCCGCGGCAGAGGCGCTGACCTGCGACGTCCTCGTCATCGGCGGTGGCACGGCCGGCACCATGGCCGCGCTCACCGCCGCCGGGCGCGGCGCGAACGTGCTGCTCCTGGAGAAGGCCCACGTCCGCCACTCCGGCGCGCTCGCCATGGGCATGGACGGCGTCAACAACGCGGTCATCCCCGGTCGCGCCGAGCCCGACGACTACGTCGCCGAGATCACCCGCGCCAACGACGGCATCGTCGACCAGGCCACCGTCCGCCAGACCGCCACCCGCGGATTCGCCATGGTGCAGCGGCTGGAGTCGTACGGCGTGAAGTTCGAGAAGGACGAGCACGGCGAGTACGCGGTCCGCCAGGTGCACCGCTCCGGCTCCTACGTACTGCCGATGCCGGAGGGCAAGGACGTCAAGAAGGTCCTGTACCGCCAGTTGCGGCGGCGGGAGATGCGGGAGCGGATCCGGATCGAGAACCGGGTGATGCCGGTGCGGGTGCTCACCGCCGGGGGCCGGGCGGTGGGCGCGGCGGGCTTCAACACCCGTACCGGGCAGTTCGTCACGGTCCGGGCGGGCGCGGTGATCCTCGCGACCGGCGCTTGCGGCCGCCTCGGCCTGCCCGCCTCCGGCTACCTCTACGGCACCTACGAGAACCCGACCAACGCCGGTGACGGCTACGCCATGGCCTACCACGCGGGCGCCGAGCTCACCGGCATCGAGTGCTTCCAGATCAACCCGCTGATCAAGGACTACAACGGGCCCGCCTGCGCCTACGTCGCCAACCCCTTCGGCGGCTACCAGGTCAACCGCCACGGCGAACGCTTCGTCGACTCCGACTACTGGTCCGGCCAGATGATGGCCGAGTTCGCGGCGGAGGTCGCGAGCGACCGGGGCCCGGTGTACCTCAAGCTGAGCCATCTCCCCGAGGAGTCGCTCTCCGCCCTGGAGTCGATCCTCCACTCGACCGAACGCCCCACGCGCAGCACCTTCCACTCCGGGCGCGGCCACGACTACCGCACCCACGACGTCGAGATGCACATCTCCGAGATCGGACTGTGCGGCGGCCACTCGGCCTCGGGCGTACGGGTCGACGACCACGCCCGCACGACCGTCCCCCGCCTGTACGCCGCCGGCGACCTCGCCTGCGTGCCACACAACTACATGATCGGCGCGTTCGTCTTCGGCGACCTGGCCGGGGCGGACGCCGCCCAGTACACGCCGTACGAGGGAGAGTTGCCGGCCGATCAGCTGCGCGAGGCGCACGAGCTGATCTACCGCCCGCTGCGCAACCCCGAGGGCCCGCCGCAGACCCAGGTCGAGTACAAGCTGCGCCGCTTCGTGAACGACTACGTGGCTCCGCCCAAGTCCGGAGCACGGCTGTCGCTGGCCCTGGAATCGTTCGAACGGATGCGGGACGACATCACCGCGATGGGTGCGCGCACCGCGCACGAGCTGATGCGCTGTGCCGAGGTCACCTTCATCCGCGACTGCGCGGAGATGGCCGCGCGCGCCTCGCTGGCCCGCACGGAGTCCCGCTGGGGCCTCTACCACGACCGTCTCGACCACCCGCGTCGTGACGACGCGTCCTGGTTCCATCACCTCGATCTGCACAAGTCCCCCTCCGGTGCGATGGAGTTCACGGCCCGTCCCGTGGCTCCCTATGTGGTTCCGGTCGAGGGCTTCGCCCCCGTCGGCGGTGCTTCCCGCCACCTCGGCGAGGTCCATGCCGAGGACGTGGCCACGGCAGGCGGGCGGGACGTGGCGCCCGTCGCGACCCGAGCCGGGACCGCCACGGCGCACTCCGCGGCCATGGACTCGGCGCCCGGCTCCGGTGGCAGCGCGTCCCGCTCCCCGGACGCCGCCGAGGAGCCCGCGGCGGCGTCCGACCCCGAGCGGTCCGCCGCCCGCCTCCTCGAACTGGTCGTCCTGTCCGAGGAACAGCCCGAACTCGACTCTCTGCGTCCGTACTTGACCGACCCCGGCTCAGCCGTCCGGCGCGAGGCCGTCACCGTCCTGACCGAGACGCTGCCCCCGGGCACCGGTCCCGCCCTCGCCGAGGCGTTGCGCGACCCCGCCGCCGAGGTGCGGGCCGCCGCCGCGGCGTCCCTGCGTGAACTGGTGGAGACGCTGCCGCCCGAACCCGCCCTGCGCGACGGTCTCGCCGCCGCGCTGGCCGAGCCCGACACGACCGTCCGGGCCGCCGCCCTGGACGTCCTGCGCGCCCTGCGCCTGGGTGACGCCGGCCTGTTCGCGAACGCCTTGTCGGACTCCGACATCGCCGTCCGAGTGGAGGCTGTCCGCGCCCTTGTGTCGGTCGACGCCGCCGGAGTGCTGGCCCGCGCGGCGACCGCCGACCCGTCCCGCGAGGTCCGCGTGACGATCGCCAAGGGGCTGGCCACCGTGGCCGCGGGCCGCCTGGCCGGCGACGCACCGTCCGGTTCCGACGCCGCCGGGAGCATCTTGGACCCCGACACGACCCTCCTGGGCTCCGTCGGGGCCTGCGTCGACTCCGACGAGGCCCACTTCGAGCCCACCGGGTCGCGCCTCAACGCCAATGCGTCCCCCTTCGACGCCGAGAAGCCCCACTTCGACGCGGACGGACCCCACCTCGACGCCGACGGGTCCCACCTCGACGCGGCCGGACCCTACCCCGACACCAATGCGTCCCACCCCGACGCCGACGAAACCCATGTCGACGCCGACAACAGGCCCCTCTTCGAGGCCAAGGCGGTCCTCTCGGCGCTCTCGGACCTCACCGACGACCCCGACGCCCTCGTGCGCGGCGCCGCCTACGAAGCGCTGGGCACCACCGGCATCCCCGCACCGCTCGCCGTCCGCGCCACGGCCGCCCTGTCCGATCCGGCCTGGCAGGTCAGGTCCGGCGCCGCGACCGCCCTGTCGGCGGCGGATCCCGACCTGGCCGTCCCAGCTCTGGCCAAGGCCTTGGCCGACCCGAACGCCGACGTCCGCAAGGCCGCCGTCCTGGCCCTCACCCGCCACCGCGCCGCAGCGGGGGCCCGCGCGGCCCTGGCCACGGCCACGACGGACTCAGACGCGGATGTCAGGGCGTATGCGGGACGGGCGCTGTGAGGCGAGCGGCTCGGGTGGGGTGACGTGGGGGCGGGGCAGGGAGGGCCCGCGCGCCCAGGAGACCGCAGCCCGCCCCCCATCCAGTCGGCTATATCCAGTCGTCCGGCTCGGGCTCCGGCTCCGCATCCGGCTCGGGCCAGTCGTCCGCGCCCTGATTCCCCGCGGGCGCCGACGCCCGTCCGGACGATCCGTCCAAGGACGCCAGCACCGCCAGCACGCCCTCCCCGTACGTCACCAGCTTTTTCTCTCCGACTCCGCTGATGCCGCCGAGCTCGTCCACCGACCTGGGCCACACGGTGGCGATCTCGCGCAGGGTGGCGTCGTGGAAGATGACGTAGGCCGGGACGCCCTGCTCACGGGCCTGCTCGGCGCGCCAGGCGCGCAGCGCCTCGAAGGCCGGCAGCAGCTCCTCGGGCAGCTCCGCCGCGGCGGACTTCGCCTTGCGCTCGCCGCGCGCGGACGACGAGGATCCCGCCCGCGAACTCTCCGGCTTCTTCGGCTCCTTGCGCAGCGGCACCTCCCGCTCCCGCCGCAGCACCCCGCCGCTGGCGTCGGTCAGCACGAGCGTGCCGTAGTCCCCCTCGACCGCGAGCAGCCCCTGGGCGAGCAACTGTCTGACCACGCCACGCCATTCGCCCTCGCTCAGCTCCTCGCCGATGCCGAACACCGAGAGCTGGTCATGGTCGAACTGGATCACCTTGCCGGTGCGCTTGCCCAGCAGGATGTCGACGATCTGCACCGCGCCGAACTTCTGCCCCCGCTCCCGCTGCAACCGCACCACCGTCGACAGCACCTTCTGCGCCGCGACGGTGCCGTCCCAGGTCTCGGGCGGCGTGAGACAGGTGTCGCAGTTGCCGCAACCGGCCGCGTCCGGGTCCTGGCCGAAGTAGGCGAGCAACTGGCCCCGGCGGCACTGTGCCGTCTCGCACAGCGCCAGCATCGCGTCCAGGTGCGCGGCCGCCCGCCGCCGGAACGCCTCGTCGCCCTCGCCGGACTGGATCAGCTTGCGCTGCTGGATGACGTCGTTGAGGCCGTAGGCCATCCAGGCCGTGGACGGCAGTCCGTCGCGCCCGGCACGGCCGGTCTCCTGGTAGTACCCCTCCACCGACTTCGGCAGGTCCAGGTGGGCCACGAACCGCACGTCCGGCTTGTCGATACCCATCCCGAAGGCGATCGTCGCCACGACGACCAGCCCGTCCTCCCGCAGGAACCGGGACTGATGCGCGGCGCGCGTACCCGCGTCCAGCCCGGCGTGGTACGGCACGGCCTCGACGCCGTTCCTGGTGAGGAACTCGGCCGTCGACTCCACCGACTTCCGCGACAGGCAGTACACGATGCCCGCGTCGCCCGCGTGCTCCTCACGCAGGAAGCTCAGCAGCTGCTTCTTGGGGTCCGCCTTCGGCACGATCCGGTACTGGATGTTGGGCCGGTCGAAGCTCGCCTCGAAGTGACGGGCCGCCGGCATGTTCAGCCGCTGGGTGATCTCCTGGTGGGTGGCCCGCGTGGCCGTCGCCGTCAGCGCGATCCGCGGCACGTCGGGCCAGCGCTCGCCGAGCAGCGACAGCGTCAGATAGTCCGGCCGGAAGTCGTGCCCCCACTGGGACACGCAGTGCGCCTCGTCGATCGCGAAGACGGAGATCTTCCCGCGCGACAGCAGATCCAGGGTGGCGCCGAGGCGCAGCCGCTCCGGCGCCAGATACAGCAGATCCAGCTCACCGGCGAGGAACTCGGCCTCCACCACCCGCCGCTCGTCGAAGTCCTGCGTGGAGTTGACGAAGCCGGCCCGCACACCCAGCGCCCGCAGCGCGTCGACCTGGTCCTGCATCAGCGCGATCAGCGGCGACACGACGATGCCCGTGCCCGGTCTGACCAGGGCCGGAATCTGGTAGCAGAGCGACTTGCCGCCACCGGTCGGCATGAGTACGACGGCGTCGCCACCGGCCACCACATGCTCGATGACCGCTTCCTGCTCCCCACGAAAGGCCTCGTACCCGAACACCTTGTGGAGCGCAGCCAACGCCTCACTCTCAGCTACCGCCGTCATGGCACCTACCCCGCCCGTCCCACCCATCGCCGCGCCCCCGTACGTCGAATCTCGACCACTGCGTCCACGATAGGCGCCCGCACCGACAGCCCCGGAGTTATCCACAGGCTTCCTCCGGCTCACTCCGTAACCGATCGAACATGCGACCACTGTGATCGGCTTCAGGCGCGCCAGGCAGCAGAACGGCCCTCCCCGATCAACGAGGAGGGCCGCCGTGGACGGGAGGCGTCAGCGCACGAACACCCCCGCACTCCCCGCCAGCTCCAGGAAGTACTGCGGCGCCACACCCAGTACCAGCGTGACCGCCACGCCCACCCCGATCGCCGTCACCGTCAGCGGCGACGGCACCGCGACCGTCGGGCCCTCCGGCTTCGGGTCGCTGAAGAACATGAGGACGATCACCCGGATGTAGAAGAACGCGGCGATCGCCGACGAGATCACGCCGATCACCACCAGCGGGGCGGCCCCGCCTTCCGCCGCCGCCTTGAACACGGCGAACTTCCCGGCGAACCCGGAGGTCAGCGGGATGCCTGCGAAGGCCAGCAGGAAGATCGCGAACACCGCAGCCACCAGTGGCGACCTGCGTCCGAGCCCCGCCCACTTGGACAGGTGCGTCGCCTCGCCGCCCGCGTCCCGCACCAGCGTCACCACCGCGAACGCCCCGATCGTCACGAACGAGTACGCGAGCAGATAGAAGAGCACGGAGGACACACCGTCCGGCGTCGTGGCGATGACACCCGCGAGGATGAATCCCGCGTGTGCGATCGACGAGTACGCCAGCAGCCGCTTGATGTCGGTCTGCGTGATCGCGACGATCGCGCCGCCCAGCATGGTGACGATCGCGACACCCCACATCACCGGCCGCCAGTCCCAGCGCAGGCCGGGCAGCACGACGTACAGGATCCGCAGCAGCGCGCCGAACGCGGCCACCTTCGTCGCCGCCGCCATGAAGCCGGTCACCGGCGTCGGCGCTCCCTGGTACACGTCCGGCGTCCACATGTGGAACGGGACCGCGCCCACCTTGAACAGCAGCCCCATCACGATCAGCGCGGTGCCGAGCAGCAGCAGCACGTCGTTGCCCATGGTGCTCGCGAGGGCGGGGGTGATGTCGGTGATGGTGCCGTCGACGACCTGCGCGATCGTGCCGTACGACATCGAGCCGGAGTAGCCGTACAGCATCGCGATCCCGAACAGCGTGAACGCGGAGGCGAACGCGCCGAGCAGGAAGTACTTGACCGCGGCCTCCTGCGACATCAGCCGCTTGCGGCGGGCCAGCGCGCACATCAGGTACAGCGGCAGCGAGAAGACCTCCAGCGCCACGAACAGCGTCAGCAGGTCGTTGGCCGCGGGGAAGAGCAGCATCCCGGAGACCGCGAAGAGCAGCAGCGGGAAGACCTCGGTGGTGGCGAAGCCCGCCTTGATCGCGGCCTTCTCGCTGTCGCTGCCGGGCACGGACGCCGCCTGCGCGGCGAAGGAGTCGACGCGGTTGCCATGTGTGGCGGGGTCGAGCCGCCGCTCGGCGAAGGTGAACAGGGCGACCAGCGCGGACAGCAGGATCGTGCCCTGCAGGAACAGCGCCGGCCCGTCGACCGCGACCGCGCCCATCGCCGCGATCTGCGCCTTCGTGGTGCCGTACCCGTCCGCCGCGAGGGCGACGACCGCCGCGAAACCGGCGGCCAGACCCACGGCGGACACGAACATCTGTACGTAGTAGCGGGACTTTCGCGGTACGAACGCCTCGACCAGCACCCCGATGATCGCCGCGCCGATCACGATCAGCATGGGCGACAGCTGGGCGTACTCGATCTTCGGCGCGTCGATCTTGGCGATCGGATCCGCCGCGGTTGTCCACAGGCTGTGGACGGCTGTTGCGCTCACTTGGCCGCCTCCACCTCGGGCCGGGGGTCCTGCTTGTGTACGTCGGACATGGTCTGCTTCACCGCCGGGTTGACGATGTCCGTGAGGGGCTTCGGGTAGACGCCCAGGAAGATCAGCAGCGCGACCAGCGGGGCGACCACCACGAGCTCACGCACCCTGAGGTCCGGCATCGCGGAGACCTCCGGCTTCACCGGGCCCGTCATCGTCCGCTGGTACAGGACGAGGGTGTAGAGCGCGGCGAGCACGATGCCGAAGGTGGCGATGATGCCGATCACCGGATAGCGCGCGAACGTGCCCACCAGGACCAGGAATTCACTGACGAAGGGTGCGAGCCCGGGCAGCGACAGGGTCGCCAGGCCGCCGATCAGGAAGGTGCCGGCGAGCACCGGGGCGACCTTCTGGACCCCGCCGTAGTCCGCGATGAGCCGCGAGCCACGCCGCGAGATCAGGAAGCCCGCCACCAGCATCAGCGCTGCCGTCGAGATGCCGTGGTTGACCATGTACAGCGTCGCGCCCGACTGGCCCTGGCTGGTCATCGCGAAGATGCCCATGATGATGAAGCCGAAGTGCGAGATCGACGCGTACGCGATCAGGCGCTTCATGTCCCGCTGGCCGACCGCCAGCAGCGCGCCGTACACGATGCTGATCAGCGCCAGTACGAGGATGGCCGGCGTCGCCCACTTCGAGGCCTCCGGGAACAGCTGGAGGCAGAAGCGGAGCATCGCGAAGGTGCCCACCTTGTCCACGACCGCCGTGATGAGCACGGCGACCGGGGCGGTGGACTCCTGCATGGCGTTGGGCAGCCAGGTGTGCAGCGGCCACAGCGGCGCCTTCACCGCGAAGGCGAAGAAGAAGCCGAGGAACAGCCAGCGTTCGGTGCTGGCCGACATCTCCAGCGAGCCGTTGGCCCGGGCCTCGGCGATCTCGGTGAGAGAGAAGTTCCCGGCGACCACGTAGAGGCCGATCACCGCGGCCAGCATGATCAGACCGCCGACCAGGTTGTAGAGCAGGAACTTCACCGCGGCGTACGACCGCTGCGTCGAGGCCACCTGCTCGCCGTGCTCGTGGGCACGGTCCCCGAAGCCTCCGATGAGGAAGTACATCGGGATGAGCATGGCCTCGAAGAAGATGTAGAAGAGGAAGACGTCGGTGGCCTCGAAGGAGAGGATCACCATCGCCTCGACGGCCAGGATCAGCGCGAAGAAGCCCTGCGTGGGCCGCCAGCGCTTGCTGCCGGTCTCCAGCGGGTCGGCGTCGTGCCAGCCCGCGAGGATGATGAACGGGATCAGCAGTGCCGTGAGCGCGATGAGCGCCACAGCGATGCCGTCCACACCCAGCTCGTAGCGGACGCCGAACTCGGCGATCCAGGCGTGCGACTCGGTGAGCTGGTAGCGGTCGCCGTCCGGGTCGAAGCGGACCAGCACCGTGATGGCGAGGACGAGCGTGGCGAGCGAGACGAGCAGCGCCAGCCACTTGGCGGCGGTGCGCCGCGCGGCCGGGACGGCGGCCGTGGCGATCGCCCCCAGCGCCGGGAGCGCCGCTGTCGCTGTCAGCAGGGGAAAGGACATCGGTATCAGACCGCCCTCATCAGCAGGGTCGCGGCGACGAGAACCGCCGCGCCGCCGAACATCGAGACCGCGTACGACCGCGCGAAGCCGCTCTGCAGCCTGCGCAGCCGACCGGACAGGCCGCCGACCGAGGCCGCCGTGCCGTTGACGACTCCGTCGACCAGGGTGTGGTCGACGTACACCAGGGACCGCGTCAGGTGCTCGCCGCCACGGACCAGGACGACGTGGTTGAAGTCGTCCTGGAGCAGGTCACGGCGGGCGGCCCGGGTGAGCAGCGACCCGCGCGGGGTGACGACCGGGACCGGGCGCCGGCCGTACTGCGCGTACGCGACCGCGACACCGATCACCATCACGGCCACCGTGGACAGCGTGACCGTCAGCGCGCTGACCGGCGGCTCCCCGTGCTCGTAGCCGGTGACCGGCTCCAGCCAGTGCACGAAGCGCTCCCCGATGCTGAAGAACCCACCCGCGAACACCGACCCGAAGGCGAGCACGATCATCGGGATCGTCATGCTCCTGGGCGACTCGTGCGGGTGGGGCTCGTCGTGGGCACCGCGTGTCTCGGCGGCGGGCTCCACGTCCGGCTCGGCCGGGGACGCCGTAGCGGTGTGCCGCCAGCGCTCCTCGCCGAAGAACGTCATCAGCATCACGCGTGTCATGTAGTACGCCGTGATGGCGGCGCCGAGCAGGGCGCAGGCGCCGAGGATCCAGCCCTCGGTGCCGCCCTTGGCGAACGCCGCCTCGATGATCTTGTCCTTGGAGAAGAAACCGGACAGGCCCGGGAAGCCGATGATCGCGAGGTAGCCGAGGCCGAAGGTGACGAAAGTGATCGGCATGTACTTGCGCAGGCCGCCGTACTTGCGCATGTCGACCTCGTCGTTCATGCCGTGCATCACCGAACCGGCGCCGAGGAACAGCCCGGCCTTGAAGAAGCCGTGCGTCACCAGGTGCATGATCGCGAAGGCGTAGCCGATGGGGCCGAGGCCGGCGGCGAGGACCATGTAGCCGATCTGCGACATGGTCGAGCCGGCCAGCGCCTTCTTGATGTCGTCCTTGGCGCAACCCACGATCGCACCGAACAGGAGCGTGACCGCTCCGACGATCGTGACGACCAGCTGGGCGTCGGGCGCGGCGTTGAACAGGGCGCCGGAGCGGACGATCAGGTACACGCCCGCCGTCACCATCGTCGCGGCGTGGATCAGGGCCGAGACCGGGGTCGGGCCCTCCATCGCGTCCCCGAGCCAGGACTGCAGCGGCACCTGGGCGGACTTGCCGCAGGCGGCGAGCAGCAGCATCAGGCCGATCGCGGTGAGCATGCCCTCGGAGGTGTCGCCCACGAGGCCAGGCTCCTCGTGGCCGCCGAGCACCGGCCCGAACGCGAACGTGCCGAAGGTCGTGAACATCAGCATGATCGCGATCGACAGGCCCATGTCGCCGACGCGGTTGACCAGGAAGGCCTTCTTCGCGGCGGTGGCGGCGCTGGGCTTGTGCTGCCAGAAACCGATCAGCAGGTAGGAGGCGAGACCGACGCCTTCCCAGCCGACGTACAGCAGGAGGTAGTTGTCGGCGAGGACGAGCAGCAGCATCGCCGCGAGGAACAGGTTCAGGTAGCCGAAGAAGCGACGGCGCCGCTCGTCGTGCTCCATGTACCCGATCGAGTACAGGTGGATCAGCGAGCCGACGCCCGTGATCAGCAGGACGAACGTCATCGACAGCTGGTCGAGCTGGAAGGCGACGTCGGCCTGGAAGCCTTCGACGGGGATCCAGCTGAACAGGTGCTGTGTCAGCGTCCGTTCTTCCGCGCCCTTGCCCAGCAGGTCGGCGAAGAGGACCGCGCCGAGGGCGAAGGAGACGAACGCGAGGACCGTGCCGATCCAGTGGCCGACGGCGTCGAGCCGCCGGCCGCCGCACAACAGGACGGCCGCTCCGAGCAGGGGCGCCGCAATCAGCAGCGCAATCAGGTTCTCCACTTCAGCGACCCCTTAGAGCTTCATCAGGCTGGCGTCGTCGACCGAGGCCGAGTGGCGGGAGCGGAACAGCGACACGATGATCGCGAGACCGACCACGACCTCCGCCGCGGCGACGACCATCGTGAAGAACGCGATGATCTGGCCGTCGAGATTGCCGTGCATCCGGGAGAAGGCGACGAACGCGAGGTTGCAGGCGTTGAGCATCAGCTCGATGCACATGAACAGCACGATCGCGTTCCGCCGGATCAGCACGCCGGTCGCGCCGATCGTGAACAACAGGGCGGCGAGGTAGAGGTAGTAGACGGGGTTCACTTCGACGCCTCCTCGGTCCGCTTGAACGTCGGCGGATCGATCTCGGCCCGCTCCAGCCGCTCCTCCGCGCGCTGCTCGAGAGCCCGCAGGTCGTTGAGCGCCTCGGTGGACACGTCCCGGATCTGTCCGCGCTCGCGCAGCGTCTTGCTGACGGTGAGGTCGGACGGGGTGCCGTCGGGCAGCAGGCCCGCGATGTCCACGGCGTTGTGCCGCGCGTACACACCGGGCGCCGGCAGCGGCGGCAGGTGCTTGCCCTCGCGGACGCGCTCCTCGGCCAGCTCCCGCTGGGTCTTGGCGCGCTCGGTGCGCTCGCGGTGGGTGAGCACCATGGCGCCGACGGCGGCCGTGATCAGCAGGGCGCCGGTGAGCTCGAACGCGAAGACGTACTTGGTGAAGATGAGGGCGGCGAGGCCCTCCACGTTGCCCCCGGCGTTCGCCTGGCCGAGGCCGTCGAACTCCGTCAGGGACGCGCTGCCGATGCCCCCGACGAGCAGGACGCCGAAGCCGAGACCACAGATCAGGGCCAGCCAGCGCTGGCCCCTGATGGTCTCCTTCAGGGAGTCCGCCGCGGTGACACCGACCAGCATCACCACGAAGAGGAACAGCATCATGATCGCGCCGGTGTAGACGACGATCTGCACGATGCCCAGGAAGTAGGCACCGTTGGCCAGGTAGAACACCGCCAGGATGATCATGGTGCCGGCCAGGCAGAGCGCGCTGTGCACGGCCTTCTTCATGAAGACGGTGCACAGGGCGCCGATCACCGCGACCGTGCCGAGGATCCAGAACTGGACGGCCTCTCCGGTGGAGGTGGTGTACGCGGCGAGCTGTGCGGTCATCGTCCGACCACCTTCTCCGAGGCGGGTTCGCCGTCGCCGAAGGTCGAGGCCGCCTCCTGGGGCGTCTCGCCCTTGGAGAGGGCGACCTGAGGCACCGTGCCGGGCGCGGCCTCCGTCACCAGACCCCGGTAGTAGTCCTGTTCGTCCATCCCGGGGTAGATGGCGTGCGGCGAGTCGACCATGCCCTCTTCGAGGCCGGCCAGCAGCTGCTCCTTGGTGTAGATGAGGTTGGCGCGGCTGGAGTCGGCGAGCTCGAAGTCGTTCGTCATCGTCAACGCGCGCGTGGGGCACGCCTCGATGCACAGGCCGCACAGGATGCAGCGGGCGTAGTTGATCTGGTACACCCGGCCGTACCGCTCGCCCGGCGAGTAGCGCTCCTCTTCGGTGTTGTCCGCGCCCTCCACGTAGATGGCGTCGGCGGGGCAGGCCCAGGCGCACAGCTCGCAGCCGACGCACTTCTCCAGGCCGTCCGGATGGCGGTTGAGCTGGTGCCGTCCGTGGAACCGCGGGGCTGTGGTCTTCTGCTGCTCCGGGTACTGCTCGGTCAGCCGCTTCTTGAACATGGCCTTGAAGGTCACGCCGAAGCCGGCCACGGGGTTCTGGAAACCGGGCTTGGTCTCCTTGGGTTCCTCAGCCATCGGACGCCTCCTTTCCATCCGTAGATCCGCCCAGAGATCCATCACTCTGAGTATCGGGACCACCACTGACAATCAGCTCCCGCTCACGGCGCGAGCGGCGCCTCGGCACCGGTGGCAGCTCCTGTCCGGGCAGCGGCGGCACCGGGAATCCTCCGGCCATCGGGTCGAACGCGGGCTGCTCGGCGGGCGGCTCCGCCGACTTGGAGCGGTCGCGGAAGAAGTCCACGACGAACGAGAGCAGCAGGAGGGCGAGGACACCGCCACCCACGTAGAGGGCGATGTCGGCGAAGGCGTAGTTCTCGTTCCGCAGCGTCCGCACGGTCGCGACCAGCATCAGCCAGACCACGGAGACCGGGATGAGAACCTTCCAGCCGAGCTTCATCAGCTGGTCGTAGCGGACGCGCGGGAGCGTGCCGCGCAGCCAGATGAAGAAGAACAGCAGCAGCTGCACCTTGACGACGAACCAGAGCATCGGCCACCAGCCGTGGTTGGCGCCCTCCCAGAAGGTGCTGATCGGCCAGGGTGCCCGCCAGCCGCCCAGGAAGAGCGTCGCGGACACGGCCGAGACGGTCACCATGTTGATGTACTCGGCGAGCATGAACATCGCGAACTTGATCGACGAGTACTCGGTGTTGAACCCGCCGACCAGGTCGCCCTCCGACTCCGGCATGTCGAAGGGGGCGCGGTTGGTCTCGCCGATCATCGTCACGATGTAGATCACGAAGGACACCGGCAGCAGGATCACGAACCAGCGGTCCGCCTGCGCCTCGACGATCGCCGACGTCGACATCGAGCCCGAGTAGAGGAACACCGACGCGAAGGCGGCGCCCATGGCGATCTCGTACGAGATCATCTGCGCGCAGGAGCGCAGACCGCCGAGCAGGGGGTAGGTGGAGCCGGAACTCCAGCCCGCGAGCACGATGCCGTAGATGCCGACCGAGGCGACCGCGAGGATGTACAGCATCGCGATCGGCAGGTCGGTCAGCTGCATCGTCGTGCGCTGACCGAAGATCGAGATCTCGTTGCCCGCCGGGCCGAACGGGATCACCGCGATCGCCATGAACGCCGGGATGGCAGCGACGATCGGCGCGAGGATGTACACCGCCTTGTCGGCGCGCTTGACGACGAGATCTTCCTTGAGCATCAGCTTGATGCCGTCAGCGAGCGACTGGAGCATGCCCCAGGGGCCGTGCCGGTTGGGGCCGATGCGCAGCTGCATCCAGGCGACGACCTTGCGCTCCCACACGATGGAGAACAGCACGGTCACCATCAGGAAGGCGAAGCAGAACACGGCCTTGACGGCGACCAGCCACCACGGGTCGCGGCCGAACATGGAGAGGTCTTCAGCGGCGACGAAGTACGGGCTCATGCCTCCACCTCCTTGGGGGCCTCACCGGCGGGCGTCGCCGGGCCGATGCGGACGAGGGAGCCGGGCAGCGCCCCGCTGTCGGAGGCGACGCCCCCGCCCGCGGAGTTCAGCGGCAGCCAGACCACTCGGTCGGGCATCTCGGTGATCTGCAGCGGCAGCTGGACCGTGCCGACGGGGCCGGTCACGGCGAGCACGTCGCCCTCCTCGACCCCCGCCTCGGCGGCCGTGGCGGGCGACAAGCGCGCGCGTGCGGCATGCCGTGTCCCGGCCAGTGCCTCGTCGCCCTCCTGGAGCCGGCCCTGGTCGAGCAGCAGCCGGTGGCCGGCCAGTACGGCCTCCCCGGCGGCCGGCCGCGGCAGTACGCCCGCGGTTTCCAGCGGCTCGGTGGCCCGCGGCCCGTCCCAGGCACCGAGCCGGTCCAGCTCCGCACGCACGGTCCGCAGATCCGGCAGCCCGAGGTGTACGTCCATGGCGTCGGCCAGCATCTGCAGTACGCGCGCGTCGGTGGGCGCCAGGCGGCGGCTCATCTGGTCGGGCTTGAGCGCGGCGTCGAAGAAGCGGACCCGGCCCTCCCAGTTGAGGAACGCGCCTGCCTTCTCGGCCACCGCGGCGACCGGCAGGACCACGTCGGCGAGCTCCGTGACCTCACTGGGCCGCAGTTCGAGCGAGACCAGGAAGCCGACCTCGCCGAGCGCCTCACGCGCGCGTGCCGGGTCCGGGAGGTCCGCGACCTCGACACCGGCCACCAGCAGCGCCTGGAGCTCACCGCTCGCGGCGGCCTCGACGATCTGGCCGGTGTCCCGGCCGTAGCGGAGCGGGAGTTCGGCGACGCCCCAGGCGGTCGCGACCTCGTCCCGCGCGCGCGGGTCGGTCGCCGGGCGCCCGCCCGGCAGCAGCGACGGCAGCGCACCCGCCTCGATCGCACCGCGCTCCCCGGCCCGCCGCGGGATCCACACCAGCCGCGCACCGGTGGCGGACGCGGCCCGTACGGCGGCGGTGAGGCCACCGGCCACACCGGCCAGCCGCTCGCCCACGACGATCACCGCGCCCTCGGAGCGCAGCGCCTCCGCGGCCACCGCGCCGTCGTCCTCCAGGCCGACGCCGCTCGCGAGCGCGTCCAGCCATTCGGTCTCGGTGCCGGGAGCGGCGGGCAGCAGCGTGCCGCCTGCCTTCTCCAGACCGCGCGTGCTGTGCGTGGCCAGCGAGAACACCTTCTGCCCGTGCTTGCGCCATGCCTTGCGCAGCCGCAGGAAGACGCCGGGCGCCTCCTCCTCCGACTCGAACCCGGCCAGCAGCACGGCGGGCGCCTTCTCCAGAAGCGTGTACGTGACGCCCGTACCGTCGAGGTCGCGGCCGCGTCCGGCGACCCGCGCGGCGAGGAAGTCGGACTCCTCGCCGCTGTGCACGCGCGCGCGGAAGTCGATGTCGTTGGTGTCCAGCGCCACGCGCGCGAACTTGCTGTACGCGTACGCGTCCTCGACGGTGAGCCGGCCGCCGGTCAGCACGCCGGTGCGGCCACGCGAGGCGAGCAGCCCCTGGGCGGCGATCTGCAACGCCTCCGGCCAGGAGGCGGGCTCCAGCTCACCCTCGGCGTTCCGCAGCAGCGGTGTCTCCAGGCGGTCCTTCACCTGTGCGTACCGGAACGCGAAGCGCCCCTTGTCGCACATCCACTCCTCGTTGACCTCGGGGTCGTTCGCCGCGAGGCGCCGCATGACCTTGCCGCGCCGGTGGTCGGTGCGGGTGGCGCAGCCGCCGGAGCAGTGCTCGCAGACGCTCGGCGAGGAGACCAGGTCGAACGGGCGGGAGCGGAACCGGTAGGCCGCCGAGGTGAGCGCGCCGACCGGGCAGATCTGGATCGTGTTGCCGGAGAAGTACGACTCGAAGGGGTCGCCCTCGCCGGTGCCCACCTGCTGCAGCGCGCCGCGCTCCAGCAGCTCGATCATCGGGTCGCCCGCGACCTGGTTGGAGAACCGGGTGCAGCGCGCGCACAGCACACAGCGCTCACGGTCCAGCAGCACCTGCGTGGAGATCGGCACCGGCTTCGCGAAGGTGCGCTTGCGGCCCTCGAACCTGGACTCGGCGTTGCCGTGGGACATCGCCTGGTTCTGCAGCGGGCACTCGCCGCCCTTGTCGCAGACCGGGCAGTCCAGCGGGTGGTTGATGAGCAGCAGCTCCATCACACCGTGCTGCGCCTTCTCGGCGACCGGCGACGTCAGCTGAGTCTTGACCACCATCCCGTCGGTGCAGGTGATGGTGCAGGACGCCATCGGCTTGCGCTGGCCCTCGACGTCGACGATGCACTGGCGGCAGGCACCGACCGGGTCGAGGAGGGGATGGTCGCAGAACCGCGGGATCTCGATGCCGAGTTGCTCGGCGGCCCGGATGACCAGGGTGCCCTTGGGCACGCTGATCTCGGCGCCGTCGATCGTCAGCGTGACGAGGTCTTCCGGCGGGACCGCCGCCTCTCCCCCACCGGAGGGAGCGCTCGTGGTCACAGTCATGCGTTCACCTCCGTACGGTGGTCGGCCCAGGCCGTCGACCTGGCCGGGTCGAACGGGCAGCCACGGCCCGTGATGTGCTCCTCGTACTCGTCGCGGAAGTACTGGAGCGAGGAGAAGATCGGCGAGGCGGCACCGTCACCGAGGGCGCAGAAGGACTTGCCGTTGATGTTGTCGGCGATGTCGGCCAGCTTGTCGAGGTCGCTCATCGCGCCCTTGCCGGCCTCGATGTCCCTCAGCAACTGCACCAGCCAGTACGTCCCTTCACGGCAGGGCGTGCACTTGCCGCAGGACTCGTGGGCGTAGAACTCGGTCCAGCGGGTCACGGCGCGCACGACGCAGGTCGTCTCGTCGAAGCACTGCAGGGCCTTGGTGCCGAGCATGGAACCCGCGGCGCCCACTCCTTCGTAGTCAAGAGGGACGTCGAGGTGCTCGTCGGTGAGCAACGGGGTCGAGGAGCCGCCCGGCGTCCAGAACTTCAGCCGGTGGCCTGGCCGCATCCCGCCGCTCATGTCGAGGAGCTGGCGCAGGGTGATGCCGAGCGGCGCCTCGTACTGGCCGGGACTCGCGACGTGACCGCTGAGCGAATAGAGCGTGAAGCCGGGCGACTTCTCGCTCCCCATCGACCTGAACCATTCCTTGCCGTTTTTCAGGATGGCGGGAACTGAGGCGATCGATTCGACGTTATTCACCACAGTCGGGCACGCATAGAGGCCCGCGACCGCAGGAAAGGGGGGACGGAGCCGCGGTTGACCCCGGCGGCCTTCGAGCGAGTCGAGCAGTGCAGTTTCCTCACCGCAGATGTACGCGCCCGCGCCGGCGTGCACCGTGATGTCGAGGTTGAGCCCGCTGCCCAGGATGTTCTCGCCGAGGTAACCCGCCGCGTACGCCTCAGCGACGGCCGAGTGCAACCGCCGCAACACGGGGACGACTTCACCACGCAGATAGATGAAGGCATGCGACGACCTGATGGCGTAACACGCGATGATCATGCCCTCGATGAGGCTGTGCGGGTTCGCGAAGAGGAGCGGGATGTCCTTGCAAGTCCCGGGCTCCGATTCGTCGGCGTTGACAACTAGATAGTGCGGCTTTCCATCTCCCTGAGGAATGAACTGCCATTTCATTCCCGTCGGGAATCCCGCGCCACCACGGCCGCGCAGCCCGGAGTCCTTGACGTACGCGATGAGGTCGTCGGGCGTCATCGCGAGCGCCTTGCGGAGTCCCTCGTAGCCGTCGTGCCTGCGGTAGACGTCCAGCGTCCAGGACCCCTCCTCGTCCCAGAAGGACGACAGCACAGGTGCGAGCAGCTTCTCGGGGCTCGTGTCCTTCAGCTCGGGTGCCAACGTCATCACTCCCCCTCCTCGGCGGTAGGCCCTGCCGGGTGGGAGGGGTCGGACGCCGATGTCTTCTGCGGTGCGTCGTGCGAGCTGAGGTGCTCCGCCGGTGACGGCTCGTGAACGGCGCCCTGCGGCTCCTCGTGCGGGCCGCCCTCCCGCGGATGGACCACGCGCGCGGGTGCGGCCTCTCCCCTGGCCAGGCGGAGGCCCACCAGCGACGCGGGTCCCGCGCCGCCCGTGGCCTCGACGGCCCCGTCCCGCTCGTCGGGGAAGCCCGCCAGGATCCGGGCGGTCTCCTTGAACGTGCACAGCGGCGCGCCGCGGGTCGGCTCGACCCGCGCTCCCCTGCGCAGGTCGTCCACCAGGCGCTTGGCGCTCTGCACGGTCTGGTTGTCGAAGAACTCCCAGTTGACCATCACGACCGGCGCGAAGTCGCAGGCCGCGTTGCACTCGATGTGCTCCAGGGTGACCTTGCCGTCGTCGGTGGTCTCGCCGTTGCCGACGCCGAGGTGCTCCTGAAGCGCCTCGAAGATCGCGTCACCGCCCATCACGGCACAGAGGGTGTTGGTGCACACACCCACCTGGTAGTCGCCGCTCGGCCTGCGCCGGTACATGGTGTAGAAGGTCGCGACCGCGGTGACCTCGGCCGTGGTCAGGCCGAGTACGTCCGCGCAGAACCGCATGCCCGTGCGTGTGACATGGCCCTCCTCCGCCTGCACGAGATGCAGCAGCGGCAGCAGGGCGGACCGGGAGTCGGGGTAGCGGGCGATGACCTCGCGCGCGTCCCCCTCCAGCCGGGCTCGAACGTCGTCCGGGTAGTCGGGCGCGGGCAGTTCCGGCATGCCCAGGCTGACGCCCCGCTCCGAAGAAGAGGTGGTCACCGGTCGACGCCTCCCATCACGGGGTCGATGGACGCGACGGCGACGATGACGTCGGCCACCTGGCCGCCCTCGCACATCGCCGCCATGGCCTGCAGATTGGTGAAGGACGGGTCGCGGAAGTGGACCCGGAAGGGACGGGTGCCGCCGTCGGACACGGCGTGCACTCCCAGCTCGCCCTTGGGCGACTCGACCGCCGTGTACACCTGTCCCGGCGGCACGCGGAAGCCCTCGGTCACGAGCTTGAAGTGGTGGATCAGGGCCTCCATGGAGGTGCCCATGATCTTCTTGATGTGGTCCAGCGAGTTGCCCAGTCCGTCCGGGCCCAGGGCGAGCTGGGCGGGCCAGGCGATCTTCTTGTCGCCGACCATGACCGGCCCGGGCTGCAGCCGGTCCAGGCACTGCTCGACGATCCTGAGCGACTGGCGCATCTCCTCCAGGCGGATCAGGAAGCGGCCGTAGGCGTCGCAGGTGTCCGCGGTCGGGACCTCGAAGTCGTACGTCTCGTAGCCGCAGTACGGCTGGGACTTGCGCAGGTCGTGCGGCAGGCCGGTCGAGCGAAGGATCGGGCCGGTGGCGCCGAGGGCCATGCAGCCGGCCAGGTCCAGATAGCCGATGTCCTGCATACGGGCCTTGAAGATGGGGTTCCCGGTGGCGAGCTTGTCGTACTCCGGGAGGTTCTTCTTCATCTTCTTCACGAACTCGCGGATCTGGTCCACCGCGCCGGGCGGCAGGTCCTGGGCGAGTCCGCCGGGGCGGATGTACGCGTGGTTCATCCGCAGGCCCGTGATGAGCTCGTAGATGTCGAGAATCATTTCACGATCACGGAATCCGTAGATCATGATCGTGGTGGCGCCGAGCTCCATGCCGCCGGTGGCGATGCACACCAGGTGCGAGGAGAGCCGGTTCAGCTCCATCAGGAGCACCCGGATGATCGTGGCCCGGTCGGGGATCTCGTCCTCGATGCCGAGGAGCTTCTCGACGGCGAGGCAGTAGCCGGTCTCGTTGAAGAAGGACGTCAGGTAATCCATGCGCGTGACGAAGGTGGTGCCCTGCGTCCACGTGCGGAATTCCAGGTTCTTCTCGATGCCGGTGTGCAGATAGCCGATGCCGCACCGGGCCTCGGTGACCGTCTCGCCCTCGATCTCCAGGATCAGGCGGAGCACGCCGTGGGTGGACGGGTGCTGGGGCCCCATGTTGACGACGATGCGCTCGTCGTCGGCGCGGGCCGCGGACTGGACGACCTCGTCCCAGTCGCCACCGGTGACCGTGTAGACGGTGCCCTCGGTGGTCTCACGCGGAGTTGCGTGCTGCGTGCTCATGAGTACGACCTCCGCTGGTCCGGAGCCGGGATCTGGGCGCCCTTGTACTCGACGGGGATGCCGCCGAGGGGGTAGTCCTTGCGCTGCGGGTGGCCCTGCCAGTCGTCCGGCATCATGATCCGCGTCAGGGCCGGGTGACCTTCGAAGACGATCCCGAAGAAGTCGTAGGTCTCGCGCTCGTGCCAGTCGTTGGTGGGATAGACGGCGACCAGCGACGGGATGCGGGGGTCGCTGTCCGGCGCGCTGACCTCGAGGCGGATCAGCCTGTTGTGGGTGATCGAGCGCAGGTGGTAGACGGCGTGCAGCTCGCGGCCCTTGTCGCTGAGGTAGTGGACGCCGCTGACGCCGGTGCACAGCTCGAAGCGCAGGGCCGGGTCGTCGCGCAGGGTGCGGGCGACGCGGACCAGGTGCTCGCGCTCGATGTGGAAGGTGACTTCGCCCCGGTCGACGACCGTCTTCTCGATGGCGTTCTCGGGGAGCAGTCCCTGTTCCTCCAGGGCGCCCTCCAGCTCGTCGGCGACCTCGTCGAACCAGCCGCCGTAGGGGCGACTGGCCGGCCCCGGCAGCCGGACCGAGCGGACCAGGCCGCCGTAGCCGGAGGTGTCGCCGCCGTTGTCGGCGCCGAACATGCCGCGCTGGACGCGGATCTCCTCACCGCCGTCGCCGCGCTGGCCGGGGAGGTTGGAGGCGGAGAGGTCCTTCTCGGGGTTGACGCCGTTCGACGCCCCGCTGTCCGCGTCGCTCATCGCAGCAGCCCCTTCATCTCGATCGTGGGCAGTGCCTTGAGCGCCGCTTCCTCCGCCTCCCGGGCCGCCTCCTCGGCGTTCACGCCGAGCTTGGAGCCCTGGATCTTCTGGTGGAGCTTGAGGATGGCGTCCAGCAGCATCTCCGGCCGTGGCGGGCAGCCGGGGAGATAGATGTCGACCGGGACGACGTGGTCGACGCCCTGGACGATGGCGTAGTTGTTGAACATGCCGCCGGAGGAGGCGCACACCCCCATGGAGATCACCCACTTGGGGTTCGGCATCTGGTCGTAGACCTGCCGCAGCACCGGCGCCATCTTCTGGCTGACCCGGCCGGCCACGATCATCAGGTCCGCCTGGCGGGGTGACCCGCGGAAGACCTCCATGCCGAACCGGGCCAGGTCGTAGCGTCCCGCGCCGGTGGTCATCATCTCGATGGCACAGCAGGCGAGGCCGAACGTGGCGGGGAAGACGGACGCCTTGCGCACCCAGCCCGCGGCCTGCTCGACGGTGGTCAGCAGGAATCCGCTCGGCAGCTTTTCTTCGAGTCCCATGGCTAAAGGCCCCTCAGTCCCATTCCAGGCCGCCGCGCCGCCACACGTACGCGTAGGCGACGAAGACGGTGAGCACGAAGAGCAGCATCTCCACGAGCCCGAACACACCCAGGGCGTCGAAGGTGACGGCCCACGGGTAGAGGAAGACGATCTCGATGTCGAAGACGATGAAGAGCATCGCCGTCAGGTAGTACTTGATGGGGAAGCGCCCGCCGCCGGCCGGCGTGGGGGTCGGCTCGATACCGCACTCATAGGCTTCGAGCTTGGCGCGGTTGTACCGCTTCGGACCGATCAGCGTGGCCATGACCACGGAGAAGATCGCAAAGCCTGCCCCGAGGGCTCCCAGTACGAGGATGGGCGCATACGCGTTCACCGCTCCTCGCTCCTCTCAGTCGGCATTGACTGCTGCGGGTTGCACTGGACTCACTCCCTGCTCACCTGCTCCACGAGCCCCGCCCGTCCCGGCGAAGATCGAGAACATGTGAAGCAGGTCACAAGCCCAACTGCCTCGCATCCTATGCCTGCCGCTCTGTGATCTGCGACACGGGGTGTTCCACAAGCTTTGTGATCTCCACCACCTGATGAACGATCATGAAGTCGGATGATCGGCGATCTTCGCACGTGAGGCGTTCAACTGATCACCAGTGGTGACATTTCCGCTAGTCAGCACAGTTCGGAAGGGGCGTCTCCATATCAAGAGACTTCCCTTGCATGCAAATTGGAGCTGGTCGCCGAGGCCTGGTAGTGGACCTCGTTCACACGTCGGAGGGAGGCCGGAACGGGATGTGGACGCGTGCACGCGTTCACGAACTCGGCGGCGTCGGATTCCGTGCACCGGACGCACTGACTCCGGTAACCGTTTCGTGACCTCCGCCACATTCATGAGAGGCGCCTGAGAAGCGGGGTTGGCCATCCGTCCCAACCAGTGGTAGGTGGCGGGCAATTCGGACGTAACGAAGAAAGCCCATGATCACAGGCTTGATGGGCGACGTCCGCAATGTCCGTTACGGCGTCAATAAAGGGTGACGCGCCGAGGATTCGGGCCACTGATTGAACAACTGTGGCGGACCACACGTTCCTTGAAGGTATGGAGGAGCCCCTGATACCGGTTATTCCCATGTCCCACACCGCTCACATACGTAGCCACCGGAAACCCCGCCAGCGCAGCGCCTCGAAGATGGCGATGCGGGCCGGAGTTGCCGGTGGCATCCTCAGCACCGTGGCAGTGGCCGGCGCGTCGGCCTCGGCGAATGCCGCCGAGCCGGTGACGCAGACCATCGAACTGCCCACCCTCACGGCGGACCTGTCCGCACAGGTCGCCCAGTCCGCGGACGCCACGCAGCTGGCGGCCGCGAACTACGAGCTGCAGGCCGAGCGTGACGCGGCCGCCGCCCAGGCCGCCAAGGAGGCCAAGGCCGACCTGGCCGTGGCCAAGAAGAAGGCGGAGGCCCGCAAGAAGGCCGCCGAGGAGGCGCGCCAGGCCGCCGCGGAGCGCGCCGCGCGCGATGCCGAGCGGGCCACCCTCTCGACGACCTCCGCGGCCTCCGGCGCCGACGACACCGTGACCGTGCCGTCCGGCGGCAGCGTCGCGACCGTGATCGGCTTCCTTCAGGCCCAGCTGGGCGACGCCTACGTCATGGGCGCCAGCGGCCCCAACGCCTGGGACTGTTCCAGCCTGGTCCAGGCGGCGTTCAAGCAGGTCGGTGTGGACCTTCCGCGCGTGTCGCAGGACCAGTCGATGGCCGGCACGGACGTCTCCCTGTCGAACCTTCAGGTCGGCGACATCCTGTACTGGGGCGGCAAGGGCTCGGCGTACCACGTGGGTGTGTACATCGGGAACGGCCAGTACCTGGACGCGGCCAACCCCTCGAAGGGCGTCGTCATCCAGGACCTCTCCGGCTACCCGGCGTCGGGCGCGGTGCGCGTGCTCTGACGCGAACCCGCCTCACCACCACCACACAAAAGGCGCATTGAGGTACGAATGGGGCCGCAGCCGCTCGGGGGCGGCGGCTCCGTCCGCCTCCGCTCTCGCGGACCGACGTCAACCGAGGTCGAAGGTGTTGCGCAGGCCGAGCCGGTGACGCAGGGCGTCGACGCGCTTGAGGGGTTCCAGCTCCGGCGGCCGGTACAGCCCCCATACAGGGCAGCGCTCCGCGCGCGAATTGTCCGCTTCGAGTAGGGCGTTGACGGCAAGTCGGGCGGACTCGTTGGCGCCTTCCATGCTGGCGAGGTCGACGTCGGTACGGACGTAGTCGCCGGCGAGGAAGAAGTTCGGGATCGCCGTGCGGGCCGTGGGGCGGTTGTGGAGCGTGCCCGTGGGGTGGATGAGGAGCTGCTCGCGGTTGTGCGGCTGAGGGCCGCCCAGACCGGTCACCGCCGGATCCATGAACCACCCGAGCCGGTCCTCGTCCCCGAGCGTGGTCTTGCCGGCGTCGTTCACGCCGTCCTTCAGCTGGGCCCAGAGTTCGGCGACGACCTCCTCCTTCGTGCACTCACGGGCCGTCTTGCCGTACAGGATGCCGGGTTTGTCCCACTCGGAGATGATCGCGGACAGACAGTCACGCGCCCGCCCGTCGCCGTAGTCGCGCGAGAAGTCCCGTACGTCCCAGAACTGCGCCTGGCCGACGGCGGTCACCGACCAGGGCGAGTCGAGGCAGTTGACGTGGCCGTGGACGACCGGCGTGGGCGTGCGGAGGTAGAACATCACCCCGGTCATCCAGTCCGTCTGCAGCGCGTCGCAGCGGGCCAGCTGCGGGTCGGCCGCGCGCAGGGCCGGGCCCCACGTCAGCCGCGCGTGCTCGACGGGGAGCGCGCAGACGTAGTGGTCGGCGGTGACCGTACGTTCGTCGCCGCCGTCGTGGGCCGAGACGCGGACCCCTCGCACCCGGCCGCCCTCGTACAGCACCTCCCGCACCTGGGCGCCGAGCACGAATGCGACGCCCAGGGAGCGCAGGTGGCTCTCCCAGGGGTCGATCCAGGCCTCGCTCGTGGGGGCGTTGAGCACGCGGTCGATGTCCGCGTCGGGGCCGTCCATGCCGCGCCCGAGGAGCCCCCAGAGCAGCAGGGCCTCGATGATGACGCGGCCGACGGTGCGGGTGGAGGCGACCTCGGCGCGGGTGGCGACCAGGTTGCGGGTCTGGCCGATGCCGAGGAGCGCCTGGTACTCGGGGCTCATCTCCTCGGCTCGGATGAAGTCCCACCAGGACGTCCTCTCCCACTGGTCCTCGCGGCGGGCGTCGCAGCTGGTGAGGTGGACGAGCAGACGGTTGACGAAGTAGGCGGCCTCGTGGGCGGGCAGGCGGGTGCCGAGGTCCAGGACGGACAGCAGCTGGTCGCGGATCCAGGACAGGGTGAGGCTGCCAGGGCCGGGCGGGGTGGTGACGCGGCGGAGCGGGAAGTGCAGGTCCGGGCGGCCTGAGTCACGGGCGAACAGGGCCTCGGTGCCGTTGCGCAGGTTGCCGCGCACACCGTCGGGGTTGCCGGCGTAGGGGATGCGACGCATGGTGTCGGGCAGGTTCCGGTAGAACCCGGGGAAGAACCGGAACCCGTGCTCCCCTGGAAGTGGCCGCCGCCCGCCTGCCGCGGTGCCCGGGACGTCCATCGAGCGGGCCTTGCCGCCCAGGGCGTCGTAGTACTCGTAGACGGTCACGGCGTAGCCGCGCTCGGCGAGCTCGTGCGCGGCGCTGAGGCCGGACACGCCGCCACCGAGCACGGCGACCCGCTTCCCTGCCGAAGCGGCGGTCGCGCGGCCGGCGGCGGCTCCTAAGGCCAGGGCCGCTCCTCCGGCGCCGGTCCCGGCGAGAAAGCGTCTGCGGGTCTGTCCGGGCGGCTGCTGCGGCAGCGTCGGCTGTCGCGCGTGTTCTGTTGTCATGGGAAGGGGAGAGTAGGGGTCCGCCGCGGGGGCCGGAAGCCCGATTCCCGGCCGACCACGGCACTCACACACCGGATCCTCGGAGACCGGCTCTCTCTGCGCCGGCCTTGTCACAGACTGGCGCCCTCCGGGGCAACGGCCCGATCAGGCCTTCGGGGCCACCTTGCTCAGGCCGTTGATGATGCGGTCCATCGCGTCGCCGCCCGTCGGGTCGGTCAGGTTGGCGAGCATCTTCAGGGTGAACTTCATCAGGACGGGGTGCGTCAGACCGCGCTGGGCGGCGATCTTCATCACCCTCGGGTTGCCGATGAGCTTCACGAAGGCCCGGCCCAGTGTGTAGTAGCCGCCGTAGGTGTCCTTGAGGACGCGGGGGTAGCGCTGGAGGGCGAGTTCGCGTCCGGCGGGGGTCGAGCGGGCGTGCGCCTGGACGATGACGTCGGCGGCGATCTGGCCGGATTCCATTGCGTAGGCGATGCCCTCGCCGTTGAAGGGGTTCACGAGGCCGCCGGCGTCGCCGACGAGCAGCAGGCCCCGGGTGTAGTGCGGCTGGCGGTTGAAGGCCATCGGCAGGGCGGCGCCGCGGATCGGGCCGGTCATGTTCTCCGGGGTGTAGCCCCAGTCCTCGGGCATGGAGGCACACCAGGCCTTGAGGACCTCGCGCCAGTCCAGCTCCTTGAAGGAGTTGGAGGTGTTGAGCACGCCGAGGCCGACGTTCGAGGTGCCGTCGCCCATGCCGAAGACCCAGCCGTAGCCGGGCAGCAGCCGGTCCTCGCCGGGCCCGCGGCGGTCCCAGAGCTCCAGCCAGGACTCCAGGTAGTCGTCGTCGTGGCGCGGGGAGGTGAAGTACGTACGGACCGCGACGCCCATCGGGCGGTCCTCGCGGCGGTGCAGGCCCATCGCGAGGGAGAGGCGGGTGGAGTTGCCGTCGGCGGCCACGACCAGCGGCGCGTGGAAGGTGACCTCGCGCTTCTCACCGGTGTCACCGAGCTTCGCGTGCACACCGGTGATGCGTCCGGTGCGCTCGTCCACGATGGGCGCGCCGACGTTGCAGCGCTCGTACAGGCGCGCGCCCGCCTTCTGCGCCTGCCGGGCGAGCTGCTCGTCGAAGTCGTCGCGCTTGCGGACCAGTCCGTAGTCGGGGAAGGAAGCGAGATCCGGCCAGTCCAGCTGCAGCCGCACACCCCCGCCGATGATCCGGAGCCCCTTGTTGCGCAGCCAGCCGGCCTCCTCGGAGATGTCGACGCCCATCGCCACGAGCTGCTTGACGGCGCGCGGGGTGAGCCCGTCGCCGCACACCTTCTCGCGCGGGAACTCGGTCTTCTCCAGGAGCAGTACGTCCAGACCGGCCTTGGCGAGGTGGTACGCCGTCGCCGACCCGGCCGGGCCCGCGCCCACGACGATCACATCGGCGGTGTTGTCCGTCAGAGACTCGGCCACGGCGGGATCTCCCCAAGTTCGAAATCTGTGTGCCGACCGGCACTGGACATGGGCAGTCTATTCAGCAGAATTGATCAACCGGCCGAAGGGATACCCAGTGAACCGAGCTCTCCCCGTGGTACGGCTGCGCGTCCCCACCGACGAGGACGCCGTGGCCTGGCACCGGGTGTTCGACGACCCGGATGTCATGGAGTTCCACGGCGGCAGGTCCGCCGAGCTGTCCGTCTACGAGGAGCTCACCGCCCGCCAGCGCAAGCACGACGCCGAACTGGGCTTCTGCCTGTGGACCATGCTCGATGCCGACGACCGGGTCATCGGCTTCACCGGCGCCCAGCCGTGGCCACGGGAGTGGGGCCCGAAGGGCGAGATCGAGATCGGCTGGCGGCTCGGCCGGGAGCACTGGGGCAAGGGATACGTCACCGCGGCCGCGCGGATGACCCTGGAGCGGGTGCGCGCGGTGGGCGTCGGCAACGTGGTGGCCATGGTCAGCGCGGGCAACACCCGGTCGATCGCGGTCACCGAGCGACTCGGTATGCAGCTCGCCGAGACCTTCAGCAGTCCCGAGACGGACAAGTTGGGACACTGCTTCCGACTGAAGCTGTGACGTAGAGTAATAGTCGGCTACAGAAAGCCACTTGACGCTTCCGGACAGCACCCCGGGCGGTTACGCTGCCAGTACCTCTGGGGGTGACATCTGTGCGCATAACACCCAAGACACCCGAAGTGCGCGTGCCGAGGTTCGTCGGCCTGATGGCCATGGACGCCCGTGAGGCGGCCAAGGCACAGGGAATACTGCTCGCCACGCCCGACCGGCCCGACTTCCATCTCACCGTCGTGGACTACGTCGTACGGCAGTACCCGCCGCCCGGCGTCGAGGTGCCGCACGGCGCGGTGGTCAGCGTGTGGTTCGACCTCGGAGAAGGCGAGGGCGGCGGAGGCGCGGGCGTACGCGAGCCGCGGCTGCCGAGGCCACCGCGAGGCGGGATGGAACGCGAGCTGGGCCAGCCCGGGGACACGTTCGAGGCGATCAGGTGAGCCCGCCTCTCACCCAGGCGGAGACAGGCCACCCGTAAGAGCCCACAGGACGGGCCCGCGGGGACGCGCCCACGGCTCAGGCCTTGAAGCCCCGGTGCAGAGCGACCACGCCACCCGTCAGGTTCCGCCACGCCACCTTCGACCACCCGGCCTTGCCCAGGCGCTCGGCCAGGGCCGGCTGGTCGGGCCAGGCGCGGATGGACTCGGCGAGATAGACGTACGCGTCCGGATTGGACGACACCGCCCGGGCCACCGGCGGCAGCGCCCGCATCAGGTACTCGGTGTAGACCGTGCGGAACGGCTGCCAGGTCGGGTGCGAGAACTCGCAGATCACCACGCGTCCGCCCGGCCGGGTCACCCGGTACATCTCGCGCAGCGCGGCATCCGTGTCCTGCACGTTGCGCAGCCCGAAGGAGATGGTGACGGCGTCGAACACGTCGTCCTTGAAGGGCAGCCGTGTCGCGTCGCCGGCGGTCAGCGGCAGCCAGGGGTGGCGCTGCTTGCCGACCTGGAGCATGCCGAGGGAGAAGTCGCAGGGCACGACGTAGGCACCGGCACGGGTGAAGGGCAGCGAGGAGGTGGCCGTACCGGCGGCCAGGTCCAGCACCTTCTGAGCGGGGCGCGCGTCGACCGCCTTCGCGACCTCCCGGCGCCACACCCGGTCCTGGCCGAGCGACAGCACGTCGTTCGTCAGGTCGTACCGTTCCGCCACGTCGTCGAACATCGAGGCGACTTCGTGCGGCTGCTTGTTCAGGGAAGCGCGGGTCACGAAGACCATTCTTGCAGCACCCCCGCAGGGAGCAGGGCGCGGCATCGCATGGGCGACGACGCCGCCCCGCCCTGCTTCCGCCGGAACACGAGCCGCCCCGCCCTATTTCCGCCGGAACACGATCCGTCCCGCCACCACGGTCGCCACACAGCTTCCGCCCCCGCGCTCGGCCAGTTCTGCCTCGTCCCGCACGTCGAACACGGCGAACCGCGCCGCCGAACCGCTCTCGCGCGCGGGCGGGAAGTCCACCGGCGGCCCGGAGCCGAACGGGTCGAGGGAGGGCACTCCGTCCGGCACCCCGAGCCGCCCCATCACGCCGATCCCGGACCGCCGAACGGCCGCGACGACGGCCCGGTTGCCGAACGTCCCCGCCACCACGACGGTCCCGCGCGCCAGCATCCGCTGCACTCCGCGCCGCGCGCTCGCACCCCACCGCGCCTCGTCCATGCCGAGTGCGGCCAGGGCGTCCCCGGTCACCGGCTCGGTGCCGAGTTCGTCGGCCTCGCGCGGGTCCGGGTGGTAGGCCTGCTCCAGCAGTTCGGGCCCGTGCATGTTGACCAGCCCCGAGGTGAGTATGCCGGGCCACCGCCGCACGCGCGCGAGCGGATGGGCGCGGGTGAGCTCCTCCAGGGGACCGGCCGCGAGTACCCACTCGCCGCGCACGGCGAGGGCCCGCCCCCTGGAGTCCGCGTGAAGGGTCAGCAAGTCAGTTGGAGGCGAGAAGCTTCAGCTCGGGGTGAGCCGTGCCGCCCTCGATCGCGGTGGACGAGATGTGGGACATGACGCGCTCGTCGACGGGGTCGTTCGCCGGGTCGTCGTGCACGACGAGGTGCTCGTACGTCGTGTTCCGCTGCGCGGGCACACGGTCCGCGGTGCGGATCATCTCGATCATCTCCAGCAGGTTGGAGCGGTGCTTGGCACCGGCCGCCGAGACGACGTTCTCCTCCAGCATCACCGAGCCGAGGTCGTCCGCCCCGTAGTGCAGGGTCATCTGCCCGGCGTCCTTGCCGGTGGTGAGCCAGGAGCCCTGGATGTGGGCGATGTTGTCGAGGAAGAGACGGGCGATCGCGATCATCCGCAGGTACTCGAAGATGGTGGCCTGGGTGCGGCCCTTCAGGTGGTTGTTCTGCGGCTGGTACAGGTACGGGATGAAGGCGCGGAAGCCGCCCGTGCGGTCCTGTACGTCACGGATCATCCGGATGTGCTCGATCCGCTCGGCGTTGGTCTCACCGGTCCCCATGAGCATGGTGGACGTGGACTCGACGCCCATCCCGTGCGCCGTCTCCATGATCTCCAGCCACCGCTCACCGCTCTCCTTGAGCGGGGCGATGGCCTTGCGCGGCCGCGCGGGCAGCAGCTCGGCGCCGGCGCCGGCGAAGGAGTCCAGCCCGGCGGCGTGGATCCGCTGGATGGCCTCCTCGACCGTCACCTTGGAGATCCGGGCCATGTGCTCGACCTCGCTCGCCCCCAGGCTGTGGATGACGAGCTGCGGGTACTCCTTCTTGATCGCCGCGAAGTGCTTCTCGTAGTACTCGACGCCGTAGTCGGGGTGGTGACCGCCCTGGAACATGATCTGCGTCCCGCCCAGTTCGACCGTCTCCGCGCACCGTCGCAGGATGTCGTCGAGGTCGCGCGTCCAGCCCTTCGCCTTGTCCTTCGGCGGCGCGTAGAAGGCGCAGAACTTGCACGCCGTGACGCACACGTTCGTGTAGTTGATGTTCCGCTCGATGATGTACGTCGCGATGTGCTCGGTGCCCGCGTACCGACGGCGGCGTACGGCGTCGGCGGCGGCGCCCAGCGCGTGCAGCGGTGCGTCGCGGTAGAGGTCGAGCGCCTCGTCGGGGGTGATCCGCCCGCCCTCGGCGGCACGTTCGAGGACGGACTGGAGGTCGGCCTTCTCGGTCACCGGGTGTCCCTTTCGTCAAGGGTTGTGGACGGACCCAACCACCCTACGCCAGCGGTTTTCCCACCCCGCGCCCAGCCCGCCGCCCCGCCCACAGACCACCGCTCCCTCAGCCCGCCGCCCCGCCCACAGACCACCGCTCCCTCAGCCCGCCGCGCCCAGCAGCAACCCGGCGCAGGCGCCCGCGAGCAGGAACGGCCCGAAGGGGATCGCGGTCTTGCGCCCCGCCTTCCGCACGACGACCAGGGCGCCGCCGTACACCGCCCCGCACACGAAGGCGGCGAAGGTCCCCAGCAGCACGGCCCCCCACCCGTACCAGCCGAGCGCCGCCCCCGCCCCGAGCGCCAGCTTCACATCGCCGAAGCCCATGCCGGCGGGGTTGATCAGGAAGAGCAGGAGGTAGAAGCCGCCGAGAGCCAGGGCGCCCAGCAGGGCGGTGCCCCAGTCACCGGCGTGTCCGGGCACCAGCGCGGCCACCCCGAGCAGGGCGAGGGTCCCGGCCGCGAGCGGCAGCGTCACCGGGTCGGGCAGCCGCCGCACCCGCACGTCGACGACCGCGAGCAGCACACCGGCGGGCGTGACCAGCAGCCAGACGCCGAGTTCGGGCCGGGGGCCGGTGACGGCGGCGAGGGAGGCGCACAGAAGGGCGGTGACCGTGGCCGGCCACGCCGAGCGGGGACCGTAGGACGAGACGTCGGCCGCGCACAGAGCGCACCGGGCGGGCCCGGCCCACCCCCGGATCGGGTGCCCGCCCGGACACCGCTCGCGCCAGCCCTCGCCGGACGGCACAGCGAGGCGGTGGACAGCCCGTGGCAGCAGCGCACCCACTGCGACACCCCAGGCCGCGGCGAGCGCGATCAGCATGACTTTGCTCATCCCCCTGTCGCCACGCCCTCGCGCCAGGTCGGCACAAGCTCGTCCAGCAGGGCCTCGGTGCGCGGCGGAAGCCCTCGAGCTCCGCTGCGGCCGAGCAGGTCCTCGGCGAGCGCGTGGAGCCGGGCGGTGTCACCGGTGCCGTGGGTCGCGCGCAGCAGCTCGTGCCAGAGCCGCTCGTCGGCGGGTGCGGTGCGCAGGGACGCGCCCAGCGCCTCGATGGCCTTCTCCGCGCGGTCCTTCTCCAGGTGGAACGCGGACAGAGCGAGCCCGATGTCCGCGACGAGCAGCGGAAGCTGGGCGTCGACGATCTCGTAGGTGAGCCAGCGGTAGCGGCCCTCGGGCCGGTCGGACAGCAGAGGGCCGCGCACCAGACCCAGCGCCTGCGTCAGCAGCCGCCCGCGCACGGCACGGTTGTCGGCGCCATCGCCCTGTGTGGCCTCGTGGTACAGCGAGCGCAACACGTCCAGGTCGGAGACGACGGATGCGGCGAGCGTGAGCCGTCCGGTCGCGTCGGTGCCCAGCCGTGGGCTGCCGTCCGGGTCGACGCCGAGCCAGGCTCGCAGCCGCTCCATGAGCGCCTCCTGCACGTCGTCGGTGACGCCGCGCGGCCACAGGGCGGAGGCCAGGACCCGTGGGTTCACACCCTCCCGGTGCAGGAGCAGCAGTGCGAGCGCCTCGTGCAGCAGTGCGCTGCGCTCGCCGTCCGGGGTCTCCAGCCCAGTGATCTCGTACGACCCCACCAGTCGCGCGTACACCGCCGGCCGCCCCTGCTCGCTCAGGTCGACGAGGAACTGGGGGGAGGTGTCCGGCCCGTCGGGACCGCGCTCGGGGTCGGCGTCGGCGAACAGCTCGACAACGGCGCGCTGCTGCTCGGCGGGCAGCAGTTGCGCGTCGAGCGAGAGACCGAGGAGCGGGGCGGTCAGCCTGCCGGCTTCGTCGATCTCCATCTCCCACGCGGCGCCGGGAAGTTCACCACTTCCGGTACCGACGAGGTAGCCGATGCCGAGACGGCTCGCGTCGGCGGCGAGTTCGGCGAGCTTGACCGCGTCCTCGGCCGACGGCTCTGCGGCGAGCAGGACGAGGTGCGGGGCCCATCGTGTGTGCTGGGCCGGTCCGGTGCGGCCGGTGAGAACGCTGTCGTGTCCGGCGGCGCCGAGCGCGCCACGCCGCTGCCTGGTCTCGGCCTGCATGGACTCGATCAGGTCGTCGATGCCGTCGAGGTGGCGGATCCGGTTGGGGGCGAGTGGTGTCAGGTCCTGGCCGAAGCCGACGAGGGTGATCGTCATGCGGTCCGACCAGCCGTTGGTGGCAAGTTCGGCCGCGACCGACGCGAAGACGGCGGCCCGGTCTGCCTCGCGGCCGCTCAGCGAGACGATGCCGGGCACGGCCTCCAGGTTGAGCAGCAGACGGGAGCCGTCCATGGTGCCGAGGCTGACGAGGCCGGGGTACGGGGCTGCCGTGTCCACGTCCTCGTACCGCTCAGCGTTGCTCCTGGCCAGCTGCCAGAATGTCTGGTCCTGCCCGAGCTGCCAGGGAGCGGGCGGCTTGCCGGCCGGCTGAGCGAGCTGGAGGTGCAGGTCGCCGTTGCTGAACCACACGGCGTAGACGGCCGGCAGCGGCCTCGACTCGGCGGCCAGCGACGCGGCGAGTCCGCGCAGCGACCGGTCCAGCAGCCGTACGCCCTCGGGGTCGGCGCCCACCAGCAGCGCGTCCTGCACGTCCAGGGCGTCGCCGGTCGGCGTGGGCGGTTCCATGCCGCGCCGACCGCCGACCGTACCCAGCGCGGACTGCCACAGGGCCTGCCGGCGCCGGTGGCCGAGGGCACCGAGGAGGCCGGCGGCAAGGAGGGGTGCGCCGAGGAGCGCTTCGGGGAGGCCGAAGGAGCGGCCGGACTCGGCAGCGGGGGCGGCGTGCTGCTCGCGCTGGTCCTGGTGCGGGGCGGACTGCTCGGGGGCGGGCCGCTGCTCGGGCAGGGCCACGCGGGAGGAGTCGGCGCCTGGCTGACCGTCGGCCCCCTGCTGACCGCCGCCGCCCTGGGCCTGGTTCCCGGACTTGGCGTACTCGTTGATCTGCTGCTGCACGTCCGGGGAGACGTCCGGCGCCTCGTCGGGCATCTCGACCAGTTCGCCGCCGACCGCGTCCCCGGGCATCTCCATGATCCAGCCGGGCCGGATCAGACTGGCCTCGGACAACCTGGAACCGTCGGGCTGTACGCGGTCCTTGTTGAGCGCGAAGATCTCCTTGTACCGGCGCCCGTCGCCCAGGTGCCGCTCGGCGACCTCCCATAGGGAGTCGTGATGACGCCCCTCGGGCGGCTGGATCCGGTAGTACTTGGTGTCGCCCTGCTGGGCCGCCCTGTCGTCATCGGCCTGCGCGGCGACGTCGGACGCCTGCTCCGCGAGGGCGGCGGCGGTGTAAGCCGCCTGCTCCTGCTGCTGGGCGAACAGCCCCGGCGTCTGATGGGCCGCGGCGACGGTCCCCTTGTGGTTCCCTTCCATGCTCTGCCCGAGCTGTGACAGTCCCGGCGTGAAGCCGGCCGCCGTGGCGCCGACGAGCAGCAGCGCGGCGACGAGTTGCCTGGCCAGCAGTTGGCTCGGGCCGGCCCCGGGCACCCGGCCCGGCACGCCGACGCCGGACAGGGCGGCCTTCACCTCGACGAGCACGCAGGCGGTGAACTGGGCCCAGGCGAGCCAGACGACGAACGTGAGGATGTCGAGGAACGTCCCGACCGTGATCTCCTGCTGCAGCCACTCCAGGCTCGGCGCCTCCGTGGGCAACGGCCAGCCGGCCTGCGTCGCGAGCACGAACGGCACGCCGACGAGGAGTCCGACAAGGGCCAGGAAGGCGAACAACGCCTTCACGAAGTCTCCGACGGTTCGCTGCCGCACACGTACCGGCTGCGGGGTCCGGTTCCTCGGGCCCGGCGGGTTCGCCGAAGAGCTTCCCGTCGAGCTTGAAGTACGGCGTCGCGGCATGGCGGGTGTCCTGGGGTCGTGTGCGGGGGAAGGGAACCGGGTACGGGGGTCTGCCGACCCTACTGAGAGCCGATGAACCTGATGAGACACGAGTTCCGATGAGATGCAGTGAGATCTTATTGACTCCCATTGACACCACAGAAGGCCGAAAGCTTCAGAGCCGTATGCGCCCTGGCGGAGTTGCCGTCAGCCGACCTGGTTCTCCGCCACCGCCTGTCCGTGCACGACGACGTCACCGCTGTAGAACATCCCTGTGAACACCGGCGAGTAGGTCAACTGGATCTCGACCTCCACCTGCTCGGCGTCGGCCGCCACGCAGTGGCTCGCCGCGATGTCGGCGCCGGTCATGTCCATCTCGCGGGCGAAGTCCTTCACCCGGGCGTCGCAGTTGGCGTAGTTGATCGGCGCCGGGCCGCCCTCGTCGTCGTAGAGGGCTTCGAGGTCGATGTCCTGCGCCGCGTACCGGGCGGCCTGTTCCGCGATGTCCGCCGCCCGCTCCCGCTTGGAGATGGACAGGCCGCCGTCGATGACGAAGGCGGACAACGACAGAAAGACCAGGGCGAAGATGATGACCGCGCCGGCACCGGAACCGCGGTCGTCCAGCGCGACCCGGCGAACGCTCCACCACGCGCGTACGACGTCCGTCACGCCGACCTCCTGAAGGGGTCCAGCGGCGAGCTGAAGCTGGCCGACAGTGTGGTGGGGATGTCCAGGCCCAGCATCGCCAGGCCTCGCACCTCGCAGCTCACCTCGACCGTGAAGATGGTGTTGGGCTCGAAGCCGGCGCTGGTCTGCCGTACCGAGACGGGACCCGAGCAGACGTCGGCCAGATCGGCCTCCGCCGCCTTGCGTGCCTCCGCCATCGCCGTCGCGTGGTTTTTCTGGATGGAGCCCGCACGGGCCGCGTCCCGAGCCGCCCCGTCGAGCGCGCCACGGCCGTCGACCAACTGGCCGAAGGCGACCAGGACGAGGATGAAGAGGATCATCACCGGGGCGAGGATCACGACTTCGACCGTCGAGAGCCCCCGGTCGTCGCGATCGCGCGCGAAAGCAGGAGCCATGCTCAGTTCTCCCCCTCCGCGACGAACCTTTCCACCGGCCCCACCGACTGCGCGTGCACCGTCAGGTCCAGTCCGGGAAAGACCGTCGGCACCCGGGCCGTGATCTCCACGCCCACCGTGTCCGCCTCCGGCTGGAGCATCACCACGTCGGGCGACAGGACAAGCTGAGGACCGAGTTGGTCGATGTAGCTGTCCACGACGTCCCGCGCCTCGCCCCGCCAGCCGCCCGGGTGTTCGTCCGCCGTGGCCCGCGCCTCGCGGGCACCGGCCTGCGCCGCCGCCTGGGCGACGTGATCGGCGAAGAAGTACAGCGCGAACTGGACCGTAGCGAAGATCATGAAGAACAGGATCGGGGTGAGCAGCACGAACTCGATCGCGGTCATGCCGGAGTCGCCACGAGCGGCGGACGCCTCACGTGCGGCCCCGATCCTTCGGCGCACCCATCTGCCCACACCCACGAGAACCCCGCCAACCCCCTTTGTACGTCCGGCTCAGCAGGTCTTGCCCGCGTCCGCGCCCTTGATGCAGTCGCCGACCTTGTTGGCACCCTCACTCAGCGCGGCGTTGATGATCGCGGCCACCACGCCGACGATCGCCACCACGACCGCGGAGATGATGACCCACTCGACCGCGGACGCGCCCCGGTCCAGCTCGCCGGAGCGGGCGCGCTCCACACGGGCCCGCAGGAAGGTGACCAGGAAGTCCATCGCCGGGATCCCGGTCGAGAAGTTCCGTCCGTTCATGGTGAGTTGTCCTCTCGCAATACGAAGTACTGGCTTGTGTCCGGGCTTCGGACCACCGACGTCAGACCTGGAACACGCGCATCGCCGCCGGGAAGATCAGGAACACCAGGAAGCCGGCGCACAGCAACAGCTGGGCCACGAGCATCGACTGCGACTTCTCCCCCGCGCTGCCTTCGATGTCGGCCAGTTCCCGGTGGCGCATCGTCTCCGCCCGGGAGGCGAGCGATTCACGGACCTTGGCGCCGTCGTCGGCCACCAGAGCCAAGGAGGCCGACAGGTCCTTGAGCTCTTCGACCCCGATCTCCTCGCCGAGCTGGCCGAGTGCCTGCCACTGGCTGATGCCGGTGATCCGGGCGTCGGCGAGCGCGTTGCGGATCCGCTGGGTCGCCCAGCCGTCGGACACCTCCGCCGCCGCCATCAGAGCCTCGGGGAGACCGCGGCCGCCCGCCAGGCTCATCGACACCAGGTCGAGGTAGGCACCGATCACCCGCCGCAGGTCCCGGCGCTTCTCCGCCGCGTCCCGCCGTACCTCCAGGTCGGGGAGGAAGAAGAAGATGATCGCGCAGAGCAGCGCCAGCCACACCGGGACGATCGGGCTGCTGCCGAAGCCCAGCGTCCAGACCACCGCGAACAGGAACGGGCCGAAGAACAGCCCGGCAGCGGCCAGCAGTGCCTTGGTCGCCAGGAACTTCTCCCAGCTGCGGTCGAGCACCGCCAGGTCCGCGCGCAGCGAGCGCTGTTCCCAGCCCTGCTGCTGGTAGAACTCGGCGACCCGGGCCCCGACCTCGGCCCGCAGCGAGCCGAGGCGACCGCCCGATTCCTGCGCCGTCCGGGCCGACTCGTACGCCGTCCCGCGCGCACGCAGCGCGTCGATCCGCGCCACCTGCGCGACCGCGCTCCGCTTGTTCGGCATCAGCGCGCGGACGAGGACGTAGACGCCCAGTCCGATGACCGCGCCGGCCACGATCGGCATCGTGAGGTTCACCGTCGCACCGCCTCGTCCGAGGGGAGGGTCTGGGCCTGGGCACCGGACCGCGCCGGCGTCCGGGGGCCTACGAACCGCACCGACGTCTCCTCCCGCACGAGGAAGCGCTCGGGTGTCTCGATCGTCGACAGCTTGCGCAGCCACCAGAAGCCCAGTGCGAACAGCCCGCAGACACAGGCGAGCACAAGCTGCCCGACCGGGGTGCCGTACGGCTCGACGAACTCGCGATTGAAGATGGACAGGCCGAGCACGAAGGCGCTGGAGACGCCGACGACGATCTGCACCGAGCGGCGGGTGGAGGCCCGCTGGGCCATCACGCGCTGCCGCATGTCCACCTCTTCGCGAGCGGACTTGGCGAGGGCGCCGAGAACCTGGCGCAGACCGGGGCCGCGCAGCCGGGCGTTCAGGATCAGAGCGGCGACGATGATGTCCGCCGAGGCGTCGTCGATCTCGTCGGCCAGCATCTGGAGCGCGTCCGGCAGCGGGGTACGAGCGCGCAGCCGGTCCACCAGAGCGTCCAGATGGGGGCGCAGGACCGGGGCGGCGGCCCGCGCGGAGGCCGGAATCGCCTGTTCCAGGCCGACGGCGCCCGCGATCGTGTCGCGCAGCGACTCCGTCCAGGAGGCGAGGGCCTCGACCCGCCGCATGGCGGCCCGCTCCTCCGCGGCACCACCGAAGAGGCGGTCCCAGAAGAAGACCAGGACACCGGCGGCGATCCCCGCGACCGCCCAGCGGGTCAGCAGCAGTACGGCAAGGGCGACCAGGGCGGCGAGGGAGCCGCGCCGCCCGGCGAACCGGATCAACTCGTTCGCACGCTCGCTCGCCCGCTGCTTCTCGTGCTCGGGCTTCGCGGGCAGTCCGCGTACGGCGACGACGAACAGCACAAGGCCACCGCCGACGGTGACCCCGCTCGCGATCGAGTAGAGGATGGTCGTGGAGAACAAGCCGCCCATGGAGCCGAGTTGGCCGAGCGCGGCAAGATAGCTCGTGGTCATCGCCTCACCCCCACGTTCCCGTGGGCCGGTAGCCCTGCGCGATCAGGTCCTCCACGCAGGCGATGGGCGCGTGTGGCACGACCCGCCCGTCGGGCGTCTCCTTGAACACCTCGCTGGACAGCACCCGGCCGTCGACGCCGTTGACCTCGCGGATGGAAGTGACCATGCGCTGGAGGCGCCCCCCGGTCTGGAAGTCGTTGCGACGCTGGATGAACACGACGAAGTTCACCGCACCCGCTATCAGCATCTGACTGGCTTCGATGGGCAGCCGCTCGGAAGCCTGCAACGCGTACGTGGAAATACGGTTGAAGACCTCGCTGGAGCTGTTGGCATGGATCGTGGACAGCGAACCGTCGTTGCCCTGCGACATCGCGTTGAGCATCGTGACGATCTCGTCGCCGAGCACCTCACCGACGATGACCCGGGAAGGGTTCATACGCAGGGAACGACGGACGAGTTCAGCCATCGAGATGGCTCCCTGCCCCTCCGAGTTGGGCAGCCGCTCCTCGAACGCCACGACGTTGGGGTGGAGTTCGGGAAAGGTGTCGAGACCCAGCTCCAGGGCTCGCTCCACCGTGATCAGCCGCTCGTGCGGTGGGATCTCGTTCGCCAGAGCACGCAGCAGGGTCGTCTTACCGGCGTTCGTCGCACCCGCGATCATGATGTTCTTACGGGCGCGGACCGCGCAGGCGACGAAGTGCCCGACCTCGGCTGTCAGGGTGCCGTTGCCGACCAGGTCGGAGATGAACACCTTGCCCATACGGGCGCGACGGATGGACAGCGCGGGGCGCCGTGCCACGTCCATGACTGCCGACAGGCGCGAACCGTCCGGCAGCCTGAGGTCGAGCTGCGGATTGGCGGAGTCGAAGGGCCGGGAGGACAGACCGCTGTACGCGCCGAGGACCTGGATCAGCTCGATGAGCTCTTCGTCCGTCTCGGCGACCGGATCACCCCTGACCTCGCGGCCGTCGGCGTACCCGACGAAGACCTGGTCGCAACCGTTGATGTCGATGTTCTCGACCTGCTGGTCGTCGAGGAGCGGCTGCAGCCGCCCGACGCCGAACAGGGCGGCGTGCACGGCGGCCGCGTACTGTTCCTCCGTCTCGGCGTCCAGGGGTGTCCGACCCGCGTGGATCTCGCTGCGGGCGTACTCCTCGAGGATCTGGGCTATGACCGCGCGGGCGTAGTGCCGCTCGTCCTCGCCGGACATCGGCGAGACACCGCCCACCTGGTCGAGTCGGCGCTGCTCGGCGATACGGTCACCGGCGTCCTGCCGGAACCGCTTGACCAACTGGTGGTCGACAGCGGTCATCGGCCGGCTCCCTGCGGGGCCCCGCCCGGCACCGACCAGGCGGCGCCGTACTGCTGGTACAGATCCGCGGTGACCTTCCGGGCCGAGCGGATGAGCAGCGACTTGTCGAGGCGTCCGCGCTTGCGCCCGGCCAACTGGCCGGCACCGGCCGGGTCGTCGGCGATGGTGCCGACGACGCGGGCTCCGGTCTGCGCGTGCACGAGCATGTCGTTGACCTGGCCGGCCAGCTTGCCGGCATTGTTCGGGTCGGCGATCAGCACGACTCCGATCAGTGGTGTGGCGAGGGTCGCCACCCCGCGCGGACCGCCGTGCAGTCTGGCGGACAGGGCTGCGGCGCGGTCCCGGACGCGGGCGATCGCCTCCGGTTCGGTACGGGAGACGAGCAGCACGAGTGCCGCGTGCGGGAAGAGCTCGACAGCCGGGGTGTCCCCGCTGATCCGGCCGCAGTCGGCGATGACGTCGGCGGGGGCGTGCGGGGAGTCGGCGAGGGCGGCGAAGGCCCGACCGAGGGTGGGCCACAGTCCGGCGAGCCCGGCGGCATGCTCTGCGATGCCGAGCCCTACGAGGACTTCGAGTCCGCCGTTCAGCGGCTGGACGTGGTCCCAGAGCTGGTCCGGGACGAGGCCCCTTCGGGCCGTCGCGGCGATGGACAGCATGCCGGCGTTGGGGTTCAGCGGGCCGCCGTGCGCTGCGGCAGAACGGTAGACCAGGTCGCCGCCCGCCGGGTCGGTCTCGGCGAGCAGCACACGGCGGGGCCAGACCGCCGCGAGGGCGACGGCCGTGGTGGTGACGCCGGGGGAACCCTTGTCGGCGGCGAGAACGATGAGCGCCATGGGTGTGCGTTCGCCTTCTAGTTGCCGGAGACGTGCACGATGGCGACGGCGCCGGCTGCTGCGGCCCGGGCCACAGCGGCGGCGTCGGCCTGGTCCACGAGCAGCGTCAAGGAGAGGTTTCCGGTGCTCACGGTGGCGTCGCTGCTCTCGGCCTTGGTGTTGACCTTGGCGTTGTCGACGAGAAGCCCGCCGGACGACGTGGAGGCGGAAGACGAGTCGCTCTCGGCGGAGTCCGTGTTGCTCTCCACGTTGTACACGGCCACGGTGTCACCGGGCTTGATGTCGGACGGGTAGGTGCCCTCCTTGAGGGCCAGGCCCACCGAGGCCTTGCCGGCAGGCAGGCTCTCGCCCTCGGCGAACATCTGCCCCATCACGACGGTGTCCTGGTAGATCGTGGACTTCGCCTTGAGCTTCTTGAGACCGTCCAGCTGTTCCCACCGGACGTAGTTGATGCTGTCGTCGGCGGCGACCATCACCGAGGTGACGTCGTTGCCGGTGATGGACTCACCGGCCTGGATCTCCTTCGTCACCTGGACGACCTCGATCCGGTCCCCGGCCTGGAGCACCAGCATCGTCACGCCGAGCGCGCCGACAAGAATGAGCAGCACCGCGAGTGCGGCCAGCGCGGGTTTGCGCTCGCGAGGAGGTGTGGGAAGCCGGTCACCGACCGACGGTTGAGCGGGAACGGCGGAACGCCCCGCGCCCGCCCCCGTACGCTCCTGGATCTTCACGCAACCGCTCCCCGTACAGCCAAGAAAGAAAGTCCGTCAAATCCCATGCAACTAAGGACACTTCGCCGCTGACTACCGCCGCAGCGGACGCGCCGGGACGAACTGGCCAGCGCGAGGGAGAGTGTCAAGCCATCGCACCGTATCAGCCGCACATAAGCCCCTCAAGGCACGCCCCGCCTCTCCCGACCGTCACGAACACACCTTGATATCACGCCGACTTGAGATGAATCGTCCCTGTTGCCGCAGCCTCCGAGCCGCCTCAGGTCGGGAGCGGACAGCGCGCGTCGCCACCAGACGGCCACCAGCCCTGCACGACTCGCTCACGCGGGGGCATGGGCTGCGTGCCATGATCTTCGGTCGCTGCAGGAAGTCGAGGGGGAACTGATCGTGACCGAATCCGGAAAGCTCGTGCACCTCCTGGCCGTCGACGGCACCGCGCACCCGGAGTCGGCCGGCTGCCGCGAGGTGCTCGGCGGGGGCCGGCACCGTGGCCTACCACGGACGCAGGCACCGGCGCGGCCGTTCGCGGACCGAGGGGTGACGCGATGTGCACGGCGGCGTCGCACGAACGCGGCGGCTACGGCCCTCGATCCTCGCCCTCATCGCGCTCGACCGACAGACCACTGAGGAAGCACCCATGCGACGCACCGCACTGACCACCGCCGCGCTCTCCGCAGCCGTACTGCTGACCGCGTGCTCAGCCGACGAGGGTCCCGGCACGTCCGCCGCCCCCAAGGCGTCGGCCACCCGGGCGAAGCCAATCTCCCCCACCGAGCGCCTGGCGCAGCTGGTGATCACCAAAGGGGACATCTCCGGCAAGGCAGTTGCCGACGTCGGCGACGACTTCGTCTTCGCCGAGTCGCCGGACGATGTCACCGTCGACAAGCCGGCCTGCGCCCCCTTGGCGTACGCGATGAACCAACTCCCTCTCGGCGACCCGACGGCCGACCTCACGCGCTACGTCTCTGACGGCATCAAGGGCGCGGCCACGTACATCACGCTGACGACCTATGCCGACGGCGCGGCGGAGCGGACGATGGCCGAGCTGTCGAAGGCGATCGACGCCTGCGGCGACGGCTTCACGGCCAAGGCCGAGGACAGCGCCAGCGCGTACGACTCGGTGACTTCGGAGGAGCCCGTCGCGCCCGCCGGCGACGAGACGATCGCCTTCAGGTCCACGATGACCTTCAGCGGGGCATCGCACACCCTCCACACCCAGGCCGTGCGTCGCGCTGACGTCATCGCCGTCTACTTCTCGGTCAACGGCCTCGCCATCGCCAACGCCCAGCCGAGTGACGGAAAGCTGTCTACGGAGGTGGTGAAGGCGCAGAACCGCCAGTTGGGGTGAGTCGCCTTCACCCTGCCACGTGAACAACCGGCCTGCGTCCCATGGCTGGACCGCGTGCCCGCCCGAAGTTCGCTCTGGCGAAACCGGGAACCCCCCGGATACCGTCAGTGCTCTTGACTGAACATCTGTCTCACGGGGAGCCCACTGTGAAGCGCCGCACATCGCCCGTTGCCGCCGCGCTGGCGACTGCCGCAGCCCTGCTGCTGACGGCCTGTGGCAGCGAGGACGACAAGTCCAGCGACAACGACAAGATCGCCGGAGCCGACCAGGGAGCGGAAACGCCGAAGGAGTCGACGGAACCGCCGGCGGCACCGGCGGAGGACAAGCCGGACGGCGTGGATGTGTCCCTGCCCAAGGACATGAACCTGGTCTTCGACTGGACCAAGCCGGCCGACAAGAACGAAGCGGCCGCGATGGACGACGCCGCGAATTTCTTCCGCGCCATCTACCGAGGCGTTGACAAGCGCACGACCAAGGACGCGGCCGTGACCTCCTACGCCACAGGAGACGGCCTGCGCTACGCGGAGACGCAGATCGATGCCTGGATCGACGGCGGTTGGACCGCCACCGGCACACTGCGCCACTACGACGCCACCACACGGTCCGCCACGAACGGCACGTCTGTGGAGGTGGCGTTCTGCGCGGACTCGGGCGAGTTCTTCGGCAAGGAAATCAAGACCAAGAAGATCCTTAAGACCAATCCCAGTATCGAGGACTTCGACTACTACAAGATCGTCATGGTCAAGTTCCCCACCGGCACGGACCTGTGGCAGGCGTCTAAGGTGTTCGTCGAGACGAAGGCGGCGAAGTGCAAGTGAAGGGATCACGTTACCTTCTCCTCGGCACCACCGCGCTGACGTTGACCCTCAGCGCTCTCGTACTCACGGAATCCGCCTACGCGGCAAAGCCAGTGGGCTCCGACCAGGGGGCCAACACAGAGGAGACCGGCGGCGGCGACGAAACCGGCATCTACGCCGCCGCACGCATCCAGTACTCCGGATCCGTCACCAAGGACGGCAGCCGCGGGAACGTCAGTTCCTCCGACGTCAACTGGACCCCGCCTCCCTGCTGGTACGCCCCTTATCTCGGCGCCAAGGACTTCAAGGAGAAGATGTCCAAGGACATCGAGGGCCAGATGAACGCCCCCGGGATGGGCGGTCACGCGGGCGCGGCGCTCGGCGAATTGCAGCGCCACTACGAGGACGAGTACGGCTGGACCAACACTCCCGGCTACAAGGACTACAACGTCGACAAGGACGGCGACGGGATGTTCTGGGCCGCTGTCGAAAATCCCAACGAGCCCGACATTCTGAAGCGGAGCTCGTGCAACGACCTGCCCTTCTGGGTCGACAACGGCGCGGCCCCGCCGCCTCAGTACGAAGAGGCCATCACCCCCGAGATACTCGCGGCCCTCGCCTACCAGCACATGCAGCTTCCCGACACCGAGGTCACCCTCGCCCCGGAAACCACCACCAAGGTGAACCTCCCGACCTGGGCGTGGCTCGACAAGGCCGTCTTCGACGAGGTCCAGGCCACGGCGGCCATCAACGCCCCCGGCTTCAACATTCAGGCCACGACCACTGCCAGGCCTGTTGCTCTCAAGCTGCAGCCAGGCACAGAGGACGCTGCGACCTACCCGGCCTCCGGCGAGTGCGCCATCAACGCCGACGGCTCCATCGGCGAGCCCTACGCCAAGGGGAAGGCCGACGAGACACCGCCGTGCGGCCTCAAATACCTGCGCTCTTCCGGCGACGGCACCTTCAAGCTCCGAGCCACCGTCACCTGGGAGATCGCCTGGACCGGCACCGGCGGCGCCGGCGGTGACCTCCCGGACGGCACGTTCGGCAACGACCAAGCCGTCACCGTCCAAGAAATCCAGGCCATCAACCACTGACGCGCTGGACCTCCGAGGGGGCCGGGACGACCGAGCTACCGCGCCACCCGCGGCTCCTAGCCCTCCCCTGTAGCCGCAAGCACCCTGCCCTCAAAAGGCTTCGGTCTGCCCAAACTTAGAACCACCTGCATACCGTCGGATCAACTGACTGAACTTCTGTCTCACGGGAAGCCCACTGTGAAGGGCACCCTGCCCACCGCCACACTCGCCGCAGTTACAGCCGCTGCAGTGCTACTGACGGCCTGTGGCAGCGAGGACGACAAGTCCAGCGACAACCCCGCAGGAGTCGACACAAGCACCCGCAGCACCGGGCGGAGGACAAACCGGACGGTGTGGACGTGTCCCTCCCCGAGGACATGATCTCGGTCTCCAACTGGAACAAGCCGCCGACAAGAACGAGCCAGCGGCGATGGACGACGCCGCGAACTACCTCCGCGCCATCTACCGAGGCGTCGACCAGCGCACGACCAACGCCGCCGCCGTGACTACCTACGCCACGGGCGGAGGGCTGCGCTACGCAGAGGTGCAGGTCAATGAATGGATCAGACGGTAGCTCCGTGGAAGTGGCGTTCTGCTCAGACTCGGGCAAGTTCTTCGGCAACCGGACAGCAACTCACCTCTGCTCTCGTCGACCTCTTCGTTGCTGTGATGACGACCTTCCGCTGGAGCTACTCCTGATCTTCTTCCAAACCGAGCTCGACCCCACCGAGTGGTTTCCCAGCCCTCGCGGTGCAGCCCGGGGCGGGGATCGCGAAGCTGGCCTGCGTACAGTCCTTCAAGCCAATGAGGCAAACCCCCTCCGACCGTCGGAGGTCGTGGAGTTCGCGTCGAGCCGACTCGGGCGAGGACTGCGCTGTCTTCGGTACTTCGGAACTGAAGGGGAAATCGGCGTATCGTCAATACGGCTGGTGGTCTGATGAGCACCAGATCTATGCGTCACTACGCACCGTATCTGCGGAACTCGGATGACTGGTTACAAACTCTGACATCTTCGACGGATCCGCGCGCAGCATTTGGCCCAATTTTGCGCCTGCGTGATGTGCTTGAACCGTCGACTCGCCAACCCGCTGCCCTACCCTGCTTGTGCCGCGTCGTACGCATGCGCGCACACTCTCGGCCATTTCAGTCACCTCCGAGCGCAGTCGCGCAAGTCGCCCCGAACACCAAGACCGAGGTCGCCGAGACCACGATCGAGCGCTTCTAGGCAGTGGCTCGGCCGCCACACTACGGAGCGCGTCGCGGCCGGGCAGGCGGTCTAGCACGGACTCGCAGGCTGCGACAGCTTGGGTGAGACCAACTGCGGAGCAGGCCGCGAGAGATTCGTGCGGCCTGCCCTCCGGAGGAACTGCCGGCTCACACCCAGCGCACTGAGTGAGCCATGGCCTCGCACAGCTCGCCCATGGGGCCGTGCGTACCGCTCAGGGGGGCGGAAAAGGCCAGGTGCAGGTAGCCCGCACCACCGGGCATGTGGACGTGAAAGTCCATGTTCGCGGCAGCGCGGACGCGAACGGTCCTTCCGGCAGGCAGGTCCATGACGTCCACCTCCGTTTCCGAGCCGGCACGGCGGGCGAGAGCTTCGGCGAACTCCTCGACTGCCGGCGCAAGGCCGTGCGCCACAGGAGGCCAGGAGATCAGAAGAGAGGCCGGCAGGACCGACCCCTCAGTGGGCTCCGTGCGGAGATAGAACTCAAGGGCGCCTCGCCTGAGTCCGTTCTCAGCGGTGTTGCGGAGCCTGACCCAGACACTGCGAGCGACTTGCGCGGGGGTGCCACTGCCTGCGATTTCCTTGTCCACGAACGTTTTCAGCTGACCACGCCAGCGCTCGTGCATCAGGTCGATGCGGAACCAGTCGCGAGGGACGAGCAGCCGGTAGTCCGAGGGCGACGTACCGATGTCGGTCACGCTCTGGCCTCCGTGGTCACCAGTGGCGTGCCGTCCGCGCGGAACAGCCGGATGCTGCTGACGATGTTGCCGAACATGGTGGAAAAGACGTCCCAGCCGTCCATCGTCGGTGTCCCCATCTCCATGATCACCGTCGTGCCGTTAGGGAGCGGGACGTAGACACGTATGAAGGAGGTGGGGAATTGAAGGGCCTCGCCCGTCTCCGTGAGGTCACCGGTGAGATTGGAGTCCCGGGTGCCGATGCACGACACGGCCGGCCCACACGGCAGATCGATCCGGGAGATCTCGCCGGCCTTGACCCGGCGCAGGCCCGCCGCGATCGCCTTGACAGCTGTCGGGACTGCTTCGGACTCGGTGTCCGGACTGTCCACCAGGCTGACGAAGACCGTGGCGGTACAGGGAGCACCGTCGATCGCGGTCAGGCAGATTCCGGCGAACTCGGCCCCGGCGGACAACAGATCGTCGATGCCCAGCGCGCACATGACCGCGAACTTCGTCTTCTCGTCCTCCGGCGCACCAGGAAGGACCCTGTCCGCGAGTTCCCCCAGCAGCTGTACCGCCCTGTCGTCGTTGTCCTCGTGAATGGGGATGTCGTGGAAGATCTCCGGCATCACCCAGCGGACGTGGATGTCGTCGGCGCGAAGGGCGCTGGGTGCGAGGTGGGTAGGGATGAACTCCGACAGTGCGAACTCGGTCGTCACGGAGTCTGGTCCTCCGGTATGGGGCGGTCGGGTGCCTCGAGGAAGAATTTCCGGGACGTGGCGTACATACCGTAATAGGGGTAGAGGCGCGGAATTTCAGCGCCGCCGTCGCGGGCGATGCCGACGATCTTTCGGTAGAGGCGGGCCCGGCAGCGCGTGTTCCGCAGGGTCTTGTCGCGCAAGTCGCGGAGTCTCCACAGCAGGATCAGCCCGGCAAGGACGAGGAGCAGCAGTGCGTCCAGGACAATAAAGCCGATCTGGAACTCCCGGGACTTCTGGGAAGCGACGAGATCCCAGAAGGGCCAGGCGCCGAAGCCGAGGATGAAGACGGGAAGTACCAGGAGGCAGCCCTGAGCGCCGGCCTTCGAGGTCTCCTCACGCCGCTGGAACAGCAGCCAGTGCACTGCCCGGTCGTCGAGGAAGTCGAAGCGGACCTCGCGCCCGTATCGTTCCGCCGCCTCCTTGGCGGCGGGGACGGCGGCGATCGTAGAGGACGGGACCATGGTGTGGACGGTCCCCTGATCATCAACGAACTTCCCGAAATCCAGGGCGTGGTAGTCACCCATCAGCTGGCTCTCTTTCTGTCTTGCCGTCTCATCCTGCGGGCGCCAACGCGCCCTGGAACGACGCCGACGACGGGCTCGGCCCGGGCGTCGGCGAAGGGGTGCGAGTTCCGTCCGAAGGGGTGGGTGTCGGGGCCGGGGTGGGCCGTGGCCTGGCATCACCCGGCGGTGGGCTCACCTGGTTCGGCTCGCCGTCCGGATGGATGTAGTTCTTCAGCCTGATCAAGCTGTGCACGTAAGCGTTGCCCAGGGCGGCTCCCTTGATGTACCGGGTGACGAGTTCGGGGTCGAATCCGCCCGCGGGAAGCTTCACCTTGGTGATGCCTTTGCTGGTCAGGTACTTCGAGGCGAGGGCGACACCTTTGTTGAAGTTCTTCACGGCGAAGCCGTTGGTGAAGCCGGCCCACACCGCCTGCCTGGCGACCAGCAGACGGGAACCCTTGGCCGCCGCGGACAACCCCTTCAACGCGCCCAACCCGGGGATGATACCGAGGACGTCGAACGTGATCTTCAGCCAGTCGAACTTGCCGCCCCGGGCGAAGACGTCGTACAGACGGCCGGTTAGTGCGGTGGCGCTCAACGCGGACGCCAAGCCCACGAGCAGCACCGCTGCCAGACCGCCTGTCAGGACAACGGCGGCCACCAGCGCAAGCACCGCTACGACCGTGGCGGCCGTTGAAATCCAGTCCGCGTTGTCCGCGATCCAGTTCATGATTCCGCCGGGATCTCGGACGCCGTCGTGATGAATCACGGTCTTGATCTTCTTGGCCGCGCGGTCCGCCGCATCGTCTCGGATCTCCTTGGCCCGCTCGATCTTGGTGCGCGCCTTCGCCATGAGGAGTGCGGCGTCGTCCCTCTTCCTGCCCTGCTTCGTACGCTCGGTGTGGTCGTCCTTGGACGGGACCGTCCCCTCGAACGGCTCCAGTGCCTTTAGCGCGGCCTTGTGGTCGACCTCGGCGGCGCGAAACTCCTCCAGGCCCTTGTCCGCCAGTTTCTGCGCACGTTGCAGTTCGCTGGCGTATTCCGCGGACTCACCGTCGCCCTCAACGACCCTGGTGCCGAGAGCGATCGCCGCCTCGTCATACCGGTCGTATGCCTTCTTCAGGCGTCCCGCAGTGTCGTCGGCAATTTCGTGGAAGGCGCGGCCCGCGTCGCTGTCCCAGCCATCGACCGATGCCAGCGCGCGGATGTTGCGCGCCTGCCTGTCGATCTCGTCGGCCATGCCGCGCAGCTTCTTGCCGAGTCGTGCCACCTCGTACGGGTCACCGGGCACCGGGTCGGAGTCGTACAACGGTGACCAGTCCTTGGGACGGGCTGTCACTTACTTCTCCTTCTTCCCGTTCTTCTTGGCGTCCCGGAGCGCGGTCGCGAGCTCGTGGTCGATGTCCTCGTACGCCTTGGCTGCGTTGGCGGTGTACTTGGCGAGGTTCTCAATGTCCTCCATGAGCTTCTTGCGGTTCTTCTTCCACGTCTGGGAGAAGTCGTCGAAGATGTCACGGAGTTTCCCGCTGCCGAGGGCATCGCCGTACTCGTCAGCGGGGTTGCCGTTGTCCTTGAACTCCCGGTGCATCCGATAGAGCGAGTCCGAACAGTCCTTGATCAGGTCGAGGTCGTACCGAGTTTTGTCTGCCACCCGTTCAGACTTCCTTCTTCAGGGTCGTCGGCAAGCGGGCGGTGGGATGCCCAAGGCACCCCACCGCTCACCGCGTCAGCTGCTCTTCGCGCTGTTCGCCAGCTGCACGTCCAGCTGCTCGTACGCCTCCCGGGCCTTCTTCAGGAACTCGGACATGCCCTCGAGCCCCTCCATGGCCTTCTTGGCGCCCTTGGTGAAGTCCTTGAAGGACTCCTCGAAGGCGGCGGAGCCCTTCTGGGTGGTGTAGCCGTTCTCGACGAGCGCGCGGATGCGGTCGTCGATGGTGTCGAGTTCGCCGTGGAGCCGGTGCATGTCCTTCAGAAGCTTTCCGGCTTCCTTGTCCATCTCGGAATATGTGATGTCTGCGTCTTTGCCCTTGGCCATGACGGCTCCCTCCCGTTGTGGGGTGCCGCGGAGGCCTGCCCCCCGTGGCACCGGTCCCGCGGCGCTTCGGCCGTCCGCCGTCGCATCCGCGTGAGCAAAGATCTTACGGGTGAGGCCTTTTGGATCCCAGGGGAGTTGTGGGAGCGGATCGTGAACTCGTGCACATCCCCATACGCGGGCGAAAGGCGAGACGGCTAAGGTCACTCCGTTGCTTGAAGCGTTCCGGGGGGCGGCCTCAGCCCAGCGAGGAGGACGAACGTGCGCCTGAGCCTGACCGTCGTCGATCCGATCGGCGGGACTTCCGCCAATGTCGTGCTCGATGCCGATCCGGAGTCGAGCGTCGGCGACATCACACGGGAGCTGGCGCGTCAGATCGGCCTGGGGGACGGCGCACAGGTCATCCCGATTGGCGGGCAGCGCGGCCCAGGGGGCGGCACGCCGCAGGCTTACGTCGACGGGTACGCCCTCGACCCGGCCGCCACTGTCGCCGGATCGCCGTTGCGCGAGGGTGCCGTTGTCAGCCTGCACGATCCGGCCGGATGCCTGATGGGCGAGCCGACCGGAGTCGTGGAGTTCCGTGTCGTCGGCGGGCCGGGGGCCGGTGCGGTGCACCGGCTGGGGGTCGGACGGTACGACATCGGCAGCGGGCCCACCTCTCAGATCCGCGTCGACGATCCCGAACTCATGCACCGTGCCGCGACGTTGTCCATCGCCATCGACGGCACCTGCCGCATCACCGTCCACGACCAGCACGACGGCAAGTCCGGGAAGCACGACGGCAAAAGCAAGAAGGACGGGTCGGAGGACGACTACGTCCGTCTGGACGGTGAGCCCTTCGACGGCGACTCCTGGCCCCTCGGCGCCCAACTCTCCGTAGGCAACAGTCTGCTGGAGATCGTCGCCTACGCGCCGCCCAACGCCGCCCTCAAGTGGTCCGAGGACGGCACCGGCCTCGACTACAACCGCCCCCCGCGCCTCCGCCCCGCCGAGCGCCAGACCCGATTCCGGCTGCCCTCGCCACCCGGCGATTTCGAAGCCCGCCCCCTGCCCTGGCTGATGGCGTTGTTTCCCCTGGTCGCCGCCGTCGTATCGGTGCTGATCTTCCAGCGCTGGTACTACCTGATCATGGCTGTGCTGAGCCCGATCATGCTCTTCGGCAACTACTTCATGGACAAGAAGCACGGCCGGAAGTCGCATGCCAAGCAGGTGAAGGAGTACAAGGAGACCAAGGAGCGGATCGAGAAGGACGCCCAGGACGCCTTGGTCGTCGAACGGTCCGACCGCCGGCACGCGATTCCCGACCCCGCCGCCGTCCTCACCTTCGGCACAGGCCCCCGCACCCGGCTGTGGGAGCGCCGCCGCACCGACGCCGACCACCTGCTGCTGCGGGTCGGCACGGGCCGCATCCCGTCCGAGGTGGTGCTCGACGACCCGGAGCAGGACGACCACAAGCGCGAGGTCACCTGGCACATCGAGGACGCCCCGGTCGCGCTGCCCTTGAAGGACCTCGGAGTCATCGGTCTGGCCGGTCCGGGCGACTCGGCGCGGGCACTGGGGCGGTGGTCTGTGGCACAGACGGCCGTGCTGCACAGCCCGATGGACGTGCAGTTCTACGTGCTGACCGAGAACGAGGCCCACCCCTGCTGGGACTGGGTCCGCTGGCTTCCGCACTCCCGGCCCTCCGGCGGCCAGGACGTCAACGTGCTGATCGGTACGGACTCCGAGACGGTCGGCGCCCGCGTCGGCGAACTGACCCAGCTGCTGGACGCCCGGCAGAAGGCCCTGAAGGAGGGTGGCGGTCGCGCCGACGGCGGCCCGGCGTTCTCCGACCCGGACATCGTCGTCGTCTGGGACGGCTCACGGCGGCTGCGGTCCATGCCGGGTGTCGTACGGCTGCTGCGCGAGGGCCCGGCCGTTGCCATCTACGCGCTCTGCCTGGACGAGGAGGAGCGCTTCCTGCCGGGCGAGTGCCAGGCCGTCGTCGTGGCCGAACCACGGCGGCGTGCCGAAGACGATGGCACGACGGCCCTGCAGGCCGCCGCCGCACCCGGCGGCTTCCCCTCATTCCACGCCTGGCACCTGACCGCCCAGCAGCCGGACGAAGACCAGGATCAGACGCCCGAGCTGCGACTGCGCGTCGAGCAGAGCGGTGCCCGGCGCATCAAGGACGTACGGCCGGACCTCGTCTCATCCGCCTGGTGCGTACGACTGTCGCGGTCGCTGTCCCCGGTGCGCGACATCAGCGGCGAGACGGAGGACTCGGCGCTGCCGGCCGCCAGCCGCCTGCTGGACGTCCTTCAGCTGGAGCCGCCGACGCCGGACGGGATCGGCGCACGGTGGCGGATGGGCGGCCAGTCGACGATGGCCGTGATCGGCGAGTCGTACGACGGCCCGTTCGGCATCGATCTGCGCAGGGACGGCCCGCACGGCCTGATCGCCGGTACCACCGGCTCCGGTAAGTCGGAGCTGCTCCAGACGATCGTGGCCGCACTGGCGGTGGCGAACACACCCGAGAACATGACCTTCGTGCTTGTCGACTACAAGGGCGGTTCGGCGTTCAAGGACTGCGTCAAGCTGCCGCACACCGTCGGTATGGTCACCGACCTCGACGCGCACCTCGTCGAGCGCGCCCTCGAATCACTGGGCGCGGAGTTGAAGCGGCGCGAGCACATCCTGGCCGCTGCCGACGCCAAGGACATCGAGGACTACCAGGACCTGGTGCGCCGGGAACCCTCGCACGCGTCTGTACCCCGGCTGCTCATCGTCATCGACGAGTTCGCGTCGATGGTCCGCGACCTGCCGGACTTCGTCACGGGCTTGGTGAACATCGCCCAGCGAGGCCGTTCCCTGGGTATCCACCTGCTGCTGGCCACCCAGCGCCCCAGCGGTGTCGTCTCGCCCGAGATCCGGGCGAACACCAACCTGCGGATCGCGTTGCGCGTGACCGACGCGGGCGAGTCGAGCGACGTGATCGACGCGCCGGACGCCGGACACATCTCCAAGAGCACACCGGGCCGGGCCTACGTACGGCTCGGACACGCATCGCTGGTCCCGTTCCAGTCCGGACGGGTCGGTGGACGCCGGCCGGGCGCGGCTGATCCGGCGGCGCTCGCGCCGTGGGCGGGTGAGCTGGCCTGGCAGGACCTCGGGCGGGCCGCGCTGCGCAAGCCCAAGACGGAGGCCCGTGAGGAGGAGGAGATCACGGACCTCAAGGTGCTGGTCGACGCGGTACGCGAGGCAAACACGAGGCTCGGGATCCCGGCGCAGCACTCCCCGTGGCTGCCCGCACTCGAGGAGAGCCTGCTCCTGGACGACATCCCCGACGTCCGTTCCCAGGGCGCACTGCCCGCGGCCGCGTACGGCGTCGAGGACCTGCCCGCCGACCAGGCCCGTCGACCGGTTGCCGTGGACTTCGCCACCTTCGGGCACCTGCTCGTGGGCGGCGCCCCGCGCACCGGACGTTCGCAGCTGCTGCGCACCATCGCCGGCTCCCTGGCTCGTACGAATTCCTGCGCCGACGTCCACCTGTATGGCATCGACTGCGGCAACGGGGCCCTCAACGCGCTGTCCCGGCTGCCGCACTGCGGCGCGGTCGTCGGGCGCAACCAGACCGAGCGGGTCGTCCGTCTGTTCACCCGGCTGTCCGGTGAAGTCACGCGCCGTCAGGACCTGTTGGCCGAGAGGAGCTTCGCCGACATCGGCGAGCAGCGCGCGGCGGCAGCCTCCGAGGACGAGCGTCTGCCGCACATCGTGCTGCTGCTGGATCGCTGGGAGGGCTGGCTGCCCACGCTCGGCGAGTACGACCACGGCACTCTCACCGACCAGCTGATGACGATGATGCGCGAGGGCGCGAGCATCGGAATCCACGTGATCATCACTGGTGACCGGCAGGTGCTCGCGGGCCGGATCTCCTCGCTCACGGAGGACAAGTACGGCCTGCGGCTCGCCGACCGGGGTGACTTCTCGATGCTGGACATCAACTCCCGCAAGGTACCGGAGGAGATCCCACCGGGCCGTGCCTTCCGGAACGAGACGGCGACGGAGACGCACTTCGCACTGCTCTCCGAGGACACGTCCGGTCAGGGACAGGCCGCGGCGCTGGTCGCGATCGGTGACGCGGCCACCGCCCGGGACGCGGACGTGCCGCGCTCCCGCCGCCCCTTCCGGGTCGACGTTCTGCCCAACCGCATCTCCTTCGCCGACGCCTACGAGATGCGCGACCGGGAGACGAGCGCTTCCCCGCTGTGGGCGCTGGTGGGTGTCGGCGGTGACGAACTCACCGCGTTCGGTCCGGACCTGGCGCAGGGCGTGCCGGCGTTCGTGATCGGCGGTCCGGCAAAGTCGGGTCGCAGTACGGTGCTGCTCAACTTCGCCCGCTCCTACCTCGCCCAGGGCGTACGTCTGGTGATCGCGGCTCCCCGCCCCTCGCCGCTGCGGGAACTGGAGGGGCAGGAGGGTGTGTTGCAGGTCTTCACCGGCCGGGACATCGACGAGGACGAGCTGGACGAGGTCATCAAGCCGGCGACGCCGGAACAACCGATCGTCGTGCTCGTCGACGACGCCGAGGTCCTGGACGACTGCGACGCGGAGGACGTCTTCAAGCGCATCCTCCAGAGCGGCACCGAGGACGGCCTCGCGTTCGTCATCGCCGGTGACGAGGAGGAGATCTGCGACGGGTTCTCAGGCTGGCAGGTCGACGCGAAGAAGGCCCGCCGGGGCGTGCTGCTGTCGCCGCAGGAGACGTCTTCCGGGGAGCTGATCGGCATCCGCACCACGCGCAGCATGGTCGGCGGCCCCATCGCCCCGGGCAAGGGCATGCTGCACCTGGGAGGCGGGGAGCACAGCACGGTCACGACGCCGATGTGAGGGCGCGGCGCCCGCCACGGCGCGCGCGAGGACCAGCCCGGGGGTGAAGGCGTCCGCTCCCACTGCGCCTCATCTGCCCGGGAGTCGGCCAGGCCCGCCACTCCCGGCGCTCGTCCCGAACACGCGGGCGGACCGCCGTCCCCGACCGCCGCGGCGAGCGACGGCCCAGCGGCGTACGCGGTGGCCACCCACGGCACCGGCGCCTGCGGATCGGCGTCCACCACCGGCGCGGTCCACGCGCCGCCAACCCGCCGCGCGGCTCCACCTCACGCCGGAAGCCGGCACCGCACCCGGTCCACCCTCCACCCTTCGCCCTCAGGGCCCCAGCAGCTCCACCCTCACATCCGCCGGAAACCCGGTCGTCGGTCCGATCCGGCGGGCGAACTCCGCCACGGCCGCCAGCTGGGAGTCGCCGAGTCTGAAGTCGAGGGTGGTGAAGTACTGCTCCAGGACCCGCTCGTCGAAGGCCTCCCAGCGGGCCGCCTGCTCGGCGACCTTGGTGACCTCCTCCAGGGAGAGGTTGCGGGAGGCCAGGAAGGCCTCGTGCACCTGGCGGGTGATGAGGGGCTCGCGCTCCAGGTAGTCACGGCGGGCCGCCCAGACGGCGAAGACGAACGGCAGCCCTGTCCACTCCTTCCACAGCGCGCCGAGGTCGTGCACGGTGAGGCCGTACTTCGGCCCGTCGAGCAGGTTCGCCCGCAGGGCCGCGTCGCCGATGAGGACGGCCGCCTCGGCCTCCTGCATCATCAGGCTGAGGTCGGGCGGGCAGGTGTAGTAGTCGGGCTGCACGCCGAAACGGTCCGCCAGCAGCAGCTGGGCGAGGCGTACGGAGGTGCGCGAGGTGGAGCCCAGGGCCACCCGGCGGCCGTCCAGCTGGTCCAGCGGGACCTGGGAGACGATCACACAGGACATCACCGGTCCGTCGCAGCCGACGGCGATGTCCGGGAAGGCGACGAGATCGTCGGCGTTCTTGAGGAACTCCACGAGGGTGATCGGCCCGATGTCGAGATCGCCCCGCACCAACTGCTCGCTGAGCTTCTCCGGGGTGTCCTTCGTCAGCTCGAAGTCCAGCAGTGTTCCCGTTCTGGCGAGCCCCCAGTAGAGGGGCAGGCAGTTCAGGAACTGGATGTGACCGACGCGCGGCCGCGTGCGAGAAATGTCCACATCGAGAGGCTAGACCCAGTGGGGTAGGGTGCAGCCTTCTGGGGTCCCCCTCTTGACGTCAACGTCGACAAGACGTTCAAACATCCGGGTGACGTGATCTTGGCCCCTATTGCTTTCGGCTGCCCGCGTGCTAGGCTCGCCGCAAGTTGCAGTTTGGTTTCCCTTGCAGTACAGAGCCTGCGGAGCATGTGACCGCGGGCTCTCGACGTTCTCGGACATATGCAGTTGTGCAGAACTCAATCTTCACACTTGCTGGTTCTGGAGCAGGGCAACCCTTTGGGCCCAAGGAGGGCTTATGGCTACCGGAACCGTGAAGTGGTTCAACGCCGAAAAGGGCTTTGGTTTCATCGCCCAGGAAGGCGGCGGCCCCGACGTCTTCGTCCACTACTCCGCGATCAACGCGACCGGCTTCCGGTCCCTTGAGGAGAACCAGCACGTGACCTTCGACGTGACCCAGGGCCCGAAGGGCCCGCAGGCGGAGAACGTCACCCCGGTCTGATCCTCTGATCCAGGATCGAGTGCAATACCCAAGGAGCCCCGCGCCATCCGGCGACGGGGCTCCTGCCTTTCCCCCCACATCTCGCTCTTTACGCAAAGATGAATTCTCCGGGAATTCCGAGAGGAACTCCGCAGAAAAGCCCGAGCGGGAACGCCTGAGGAGAAACGCCCGAGGAGAAACGCCTGAGCAGGCCCTCGTGGCGCCGGATCACAGCGGGCGTGACGTCAGGCGGTACAGCTGTGTCCACTCCTCCGCGGTGAGGTGCTTGGGCAGGGCGTTCGCGGGGAGGCGCTGATGGCGTAGCCAGCGCTGGGCCTCGGGGCGGGACGCGCGGGGCAGCGACGCGGCGACGATCGCCGGAAGACCTCGGCCAGGGGCCGTGAAGACACGCTGCACGAACGCCTGGTAGGGCTTCAGGTCCGCGGACGCGAGCAGCGGCCGCTCCCTGCGCGACATGGTCAGCACTCCCCCGTCGACACCCGGCCGGGGCCGGAACGCCGTCGCCGGGACCCGGCCGGCCAGGCCGAACGCGAACCACGGCCACCACTGGGCCGTCATCATCGTCGCGCCGCCCACGCCCGCCCGCCGGCGTGCCACCTCCCACTGCACCAACAGGACCGCCTCGGTCCAGCCGGGGGCGTGCAGGATGCGGCGGAGCATGCCGGTGGTCTGGTGGAAGGGCAGGTTGCCGACCAGGACGTACGGCGCGGTGGGCAGCCTGAACCGCAGGAAGTCCGCGTGGACGATCGACGTGGGGGGCTGCACCCGGCGGGCCAGCCGGGCGGCCCGCCGGGCGTCGATCTCGACGCCGGTCAGGGAGCGGCCCAGGCGTTGCAGGGGCAGGGTGAGGGCGCCGTCGCCCGTGCCGATCTCGATGATCGGGCCTTCGGTGCCGGCGACCAGCCGGACCAGGGTGTCGATGGTGGTGGGGTCGATCAGAAAGTTCTGGCCCAGCTCATGGCGGCCGGGATGTGGGGTGCGCAACAGGATCTCCGCGGCTTCGGGGTGAGGCCGGGCAGCACGAAGTGACACCGCCCGGCGCTGACTCGCTGAGGCGGCGGTTTCTTCCGAGGGGTGATCACGGAGGTGCGCGAGGCGCGGCCTCCGGCCGAAAGTCCGCCGGCTAGTCGCGCCCGCGGTCGATCACTGCGATGCCGATCCCGATGCCGATGCCACACATGCGGGTCACGCTACAAGCCCCCACCCGCCCGGCGGCAAATGGATTTCGTGCTCGCCTTCACGGTCACCGCCACCGGCATCACGCGGCTCGAGGTCATCGCGGACCGCGACCGCCTGGACGGGACGGAGATCGCGGTCCTGTACGCCTGACTCAGGCGGTCGCCGCCGGTACCAGCGACCCGATCGCCGGGGCGGCGTACAGCAGCGGGAACGGCGCGTGCGAGAACCACCGCGCCCGGGCGACGGTGACGACGGCCCCGGTGAAGTGGAGGACGAGCCCGGTCCCGGCCAGCAGGCCGATCACCGGGACCACGAGACCGGCGAGCAGGCCGGCCGTCCCGGCCGCCTTGGCGGCGCCCGGCCAGGGCCACCAGCCGCGCGGCACGCCGTAGTCGGCCGGCGGCTTCACGACCCACTCGGCCCGCAGGAACACGGACGCGGCGGCGAACCCCGTCATCACGGCACCCAGCACGGTGACGACGACATACGCAGTGGACATCTCGGCACTCCCGTCGGCTCACGAACCCGTCGTCGCGCTGACACGCGGCGCGCCGCGCAGGTGACCGGAAGGCGGAAGGGACCTGGGTCACTCGCCGTAGAGGGCCTCCACCTCGCCTGCGAAGTCCCTCAGGATCGCCTCCCGGCGGAGCTTCATCGAGGGGGTCAGATGGCCGGCCCACTCCGTGAAGTCGGTCGGCAGGACGGTGAAGCGGCGGATGGACTCGGGGCGCGAGACGAGCCTGTTGGCCTCGTCGACCGCGCGTTGCAGGACCGTCCGCAGGTCCTCGTCGTCGACGAGGAGTTCGGGCGGCACCGGGTGCTTGCCGTTCATCTGCCGCCAGTGGGTGATGCCGTCGATGTCGAGGGTGATCAGCGCGGTGATGTAGGGGCGGCGGTCGCCGAGGACGAGGCAGTGGGAGATGAGGGGGTGCGAGCGGAGCCAGTTCTCCAGCGGCGCCGGGGCCATGTTCTTGCCGCCCGCGGTGATCAGGATCTCCTTCTTGCGGCCGGTGATGACGAGGTAGCCGTCGTCGTCCAGCCGGCCGATGTCGCCCGTCGGGAACCAGCCGTCCGGCGACGCCGGGACCACTCCGCCCGCGTGCGCGTCCCAGTAGCCGCGGAAGACCTGGCCGCCGGCGAGCAGGATCTCGCCGTCCGCCGCGATCCGCACCCGGGTGCCGGGCAGCGGCCAGCCGACCGTGCCGAGCCGGGGTTTGAGCGGCGGTGTCACGGTCGCCGCACCGGTCGTCTCGGACAACCCGTAGCCCTCGTACACGTCGATGCCCGCGCCCGCGTAGAACGCGGTCAGGTCGCGGCCCAGCGGGGAGCCACCGCAGACGACGTAACGGATTCTGCCGCCGAGGGCGTTGCGGATCCGGCGGTAGACCAGCGGGTCGTAGAAGGCGCGGGACGCCTTCAGGGAGGCGCCGGGGCCGGAGCCGGAGCCGCTCGCCCGGGCCACCGCGGCCTCGCCGTAGCGGCGCGCGATCTTCGCCGCGCGGTCGAACGCCGCTGCCCTGCCGCCGCGTTCGGCGGTGGCGCGGGCGCTGTTGTAGACCTTCTCCAGCATGTACGGGATGGCCAGCAGGAAGGTCGGCCGGAAGGCCGCCAGGTCGGCCAGCAGGTCCTCCGCCTTCAGGCTGGGGGCGTGCCCCAGCCGCACCCTGGCGCGCACGCAGGCCACGGCCACCATCCGGCCGAACACATGGGAGAGCGGCAGGAAGAGGAGCGTGGACGCCTCCTCGTTCGTGCGCGCCTTGAAGACCGGGTAGAGGAGCTCGATCGCGTTGTCGACCTCCGCCAGGAAGTTGCTGTGGGTCAGGGCGCAGCCCTTGGGGCGGCCGGTGGTGCCCGAGGTGTAGGCGAGGGTCGCCAGGGTGTCCGGGCCCAGCATCCCGCGGCGTACGTCGACTTCCGTGTCCGGCACCGGCTGCCCCAGCTCCGCGAGCCGGTCCACGTGGCCCTTCTCGATGACCCACAGGTGCCGCAGGTCGGGCAGGTGCGGGAGTTCGGGCCCGAGCGCGGCCGCCTGGCCGGCCGTCTCGGTCGCCAGCGCGACCGCGCCGGAGTCCTGGAGGATCCAGCGGGTCTGGAAGACGGACGAGGTCGGGTAGACGGGGACGCTCACCAGCCCGGCCGCCCAGGCCGCGAAGTCGAGGAGCGTCCATTCGTACGACGTCTGCGCCATGATCGCGATACGGTCGCCCGGCACCAGGCCCTCGGCGATCATGCCCTTCGCCACGGCGAGTACCTGCGCGGCGAACTCCGCCGCCGTCACGTCCGTCCAACTCCCGTCGTCGCCGCGGCGGCTGAGGACGGGGCGGTCCGGCGCCACGGCCGCGTTCTCGAACGGCAGGTCGGCCAGCGAGCCGTGGGACACCGGCGGCACCAGGGACGGTACGGCCACCTCCCGCACCTCGCCGTCCAGCCGCCGTATCTCGGGCTCGACGAGGACCGGCCCGCCGTCCGGGTCGTATTCGAGCGACGACCCCGACGTCTGATGCGGTACGGGCGAGGAAGAGTACGAGATGGGCATGGCAGCTCCTGGGGCCTGCAGCGCGGTACGGCTCCGCTGCATGAGGTACGCGCGGCGCGTACGGAGGCGTTCACCGGCGGGGCGTGCTGGCGGCGTTCCCGGCGGTCAGGTGGCAGATGGTACGGCTCCCACGTGGGGAGGTTGTGCGGGTTCGAAGATGTTCCGGCGCCGGGGATGTGGAGTACCGGAGGCCTTGCGGCGCTTGAACTTACCTCCGGTAACCTTACTGAGGAGTAAAGCAGGGTGGAGGGGGCGAGGAAACCGGTATGACCATGTCTGACCACCTCCCTCTGGTGACCGGCGCCCTCCGCTCCCCCTTCAAACGCCCGCGCCCCGACGCCGACTTCCCCCGCACCCGGCTGGTCCGGCCCGGTGTCCGCGTCGACCTGGACCGGCTCGCCGCGTACGAGCGGGTCTGCGGCTTCCCCACCGGCGAGGACGCGCTCCCCCTCACCTATCCGCACGTCCTGGCCTTCCCACTGGCCATGCGGCTGATGGGCGGCCGGGGCTTTCCGCTGCCGCTGCTCGGCCTGGTACACACCTCGATCGACGTCACCCGCCACACGTCCCTCCCGGTCGACGGCACGTACGAACTCGCCGTGCACATCGCGGGCCTGGCCCCGCACCGCCGCGGAACGCAGGCGACGGTGGTCATCGAGGCCCGCGCCGCCGGAAAGCTGGTCTGGGATTCCCGAAGCACGTATCTGGCACGGCATCGCACGGTCGGCACCGGGGCACGCGAAGACCGGACGGCGTCCGCGCCCCAGGGCGGCCGGCCGTTGCCCGGAGGGGCGGAATGGCGGTTCGGCGCCGACGTCGGGCGGCGCTATGCCGCCGTCTCCGGCGACCGCAACCCCATCCACCTGCACCCGCTCACCGCCCGCCTGTTCGGCTTCCCGCGCCCGATCGCGCACGGCATGTGGACGGTGGCCCGGTGCCTCGCCGCGCACGGCGCACCGGAAGCGGTGCAGGTGCGGGCGGAGTTCCGGGCACCGGTGCCGCTGCCGGGGACGGTGGAGTACGTCGCGGAGGGCGGGCGCTTCGAACTGCGCCGGGGTGACCGGCTGCACCTCACCGGGGCCGTCCAGCCCTTCGTCCCGGCCGACGGACACTGACGTACGACCGCCTCAGTCCCCCGGCGGAGCCCAGCGCCGCCCCGCCAGGAGTTCGCCGAGTCCCGACCAGGCGAAGTTCATCAGGGTGGTGGTCGCCTGTCGGGCCGTCATGTGCGGGGTGGTGTTGGCCCAGTCGGCGAGTGACTCGGCGGCGCCGACCAGGGCCTGGGCGAGCCCGGCGAACTCGGACTCGGGCAGCCGGGGGTCCTGGTGGGCGTCGCGGGCGGCCTCGGCGATCAGCTGGGTGACGAAGGCGACGATGTCCGCGCGCATCGCCGTCACCTCGGCGGCGAACGCTTCCCCGTGTGTGCGGGCCTGGAGGTGCAGCACGGACCAGCCGTCGGGATGCCGGGCGGTGTGGGTGAAGAACGCCAGCAGCCCGTCCCAGAGCCGGCGGTCGGCCGGCACCTCGCGCCGTACGCCGGCCCGGACGGCGTCGAAGAGCGCCTGCGCCTCACGGCGGATGCAGGCCGTGAAGAGGTCGTCCTTGGAGTTGAGGTAGAGGTACACCAACGGCTTGGACACGCCCGCCAGTTCGGCGATGTCGTCCATCGACGCCGCGATGTACCCCCGTTGCCCGAAGATCTGCACGGCGGCGTCCAGCATCTGCTGCTCACGGACCGCACGCGGCATCCGCTTGGTCTTCACGGCACCCATGCGGCTTAGCGTACGGTCCGCGCGGCAGGCGTCGGGCCGGTACCGGTCACGCGCCGGTTCAGGCGGCGACGGCCACCCGCTCCCGCTCCTCCACCGGCGAGCTGCCCGCGTTGTCGTACGCCTCCCGGTCGAGGAGACCCTCGCGGGCCGCGACGACGACCGGCACCAGCGCTTGCCCGGCCACGTTCGTGGCCGTGCGCATCATGTCCAGGATCGGGTCGATGGCGAGCAGCAGGCCGACGCCCTCCATGGGCAGGCCGAGCGTGGACAGGGTGAGGGTCAGCATGACCGTGGCGCCGGTCAGACCGGCCGTGGCGGCGGAGCCGACCACCGACACGAACGCGATCAGCAGGTAGTCGCCGATGCCGAGCTGGATGTCGAAGATCTGCGCGACGAAGATCGCGGCGATGGACGGGTAGATCGCGGCGCAGCCGTCCATCTTGGTGGTCGCACCGAACGGCACGGCGAAGGACGCGTACTCCTTCGGGACGCCGAGGCGCTCGGTGACCTTCTGGGTGAGCGGCATGGTGCCCACGGACGACCGGGACACGAAGGCCAGCTGGATGGCGGGCCAGGCGCCCTTGAAGAACTGGAGCGGGTTGACCTTGGCGACGGTGGCGAGCAGTGCCGGGTAGACCAGGAACAGCACGATCGCGCAGCCGACGTAGATGTCGGCGGTGAAGGTGGCGTACTTGCCGAGCAGGTCCCAGCCGTAGGTCGCGATGGCCGTACCGATGAGGCCGACGGTGCCCAGGGGGGCGAGCCGGATGACCCACCACAGGGCCTTCTGGAGGAGTTCGAGGACGGACTCGCTCAGGGTGAGGATCGGCTGGGCCTTCTCGCCGAGCTGCAGGGCGGCGATGCCGGCGACGGCGGCCATGAAGACGATCTGGAGCACGTTCAGTTCGGTGAACGGCGTGATCACGTCGGTCGGCACGATGCCGGTGAGGAAGTCGATCCAGGAACCGGTCTTCTCGGGCAGCTCCCCGTCCTCGGGGGAGAGGCCGGTACCGGCGCCGGGGTTGGTGACCAGGCCGATGGCGAGACCGATGGCCACCGCGATCAGCGAGGTGATCATGAACCAGAGGAGGGTGCGGGACGCCAGGCGGGCCGCGTTGTTGACCTTCCGCAGGTTGGTTATCGAGACCAGGATCGCGAAGAACACGAGCGGGGCGACGGCGAGCTTGAGCAGGCCTATGAAGGTGTCGCCGACCTTTTCCAGGGTGGTGACGAGCCAGGACACGTCCTGGCTCCTGGCTGTCCAGCCGAGCAGGACGCCGAGGAGGAGGCCGAGGAGTATCTGGGCCCAGAAGGGCACCTTGAAGGGCAGCTTGAAGGACTGCGTGTGCGTGGACACGGACATGCTCCGGTAAGGGGTGCGCGGGGGCTGACGTGGGGACGGAGGTCGCGGAACGTCAGGGGCGACAGATCGCGGACGCGCACCAGCAGAGGTCCACGTGCAGACGCGCCACCAGCAGCGGGCACACGGGCATGCGCTCAGGCATGACGGGCGCGGCTGATGACTTCATGCGCAGACCTTAACACCGGAGCTTTGAGATCCCCAAAGGCTTACTTTGGCAGGCGCACAGCGGACATTGCCTTACAAACCCCGACAAAGGCCGCTCAGGAGGCCTGACCCTGCGCCCGCGCCGCGTCGTCCGCGACGTCCTCCTGGCTGCGGTTGGCCTCGAAGCCGGCCTTGACGCGGTCCACCTTCTGCACGATCCGCACGGACGCCCGGTCCCGCTCCTTGCGCAGCACGACGAAGCTGATCGGCGCCGAGACGACGAGGGCGAGCAGCACCACCCAGATGCCGTTGGAGGCGCCGAGCCCGCGCGGGGCCACACCGGAGTAGACGAGGCCCCAGACGACCACGAGGCAGCCCACGAAGATCCCGAGGCGCATCAGCGTGTAGCGGAGCATCTCAATCCACTCTTCCGTGTCGAAGGGCCAGAACTACCCAAAGGGCACCGTCAAGTGAAGCACGCCCGGCAGCCGATCTTGCAAGGGGGTGCGCGCAGCGGGCACTTGCGGGGCCGGCGCTCAGTGCAGCGGCAGCAGCATGATCACGTCGTCACGGTCGTCGCCGGGGGCGACGCGGATCGCGTCGGGGATGCGGCCGACCTCCTTGTAGCCGCAGGAGCCGTAGAACCGTTCGAGCCCCATGCCGCTCCGGCAGGTGAGCCGTATCGCCTCGATCCCCTCGAACCCACGGGCGGCGTCCGCCGCGGCGGCCAGCAGGTCCCGGCCGTACCCCTTGCCCTGGTGACGCGGGTGCACCATCACCGTGTACAGCCACAACCAGTGCCCCATCAGCCGGTGGGTGTTGAAGGTGAGGAACGCGGTCGCGGAGACCCGGCCGTCCTGGTCGAATCCGGCGAGCAGGCGGCTACGGCCCTCGGCCATCGCCGTGAACTGCTTCACGAGCTCGGGGCGCACCGCCTCCCGCGTCACGGGCGGGACGAATCCGACGGCTCCGCCGGCGTTGGTGACGTCCGTCCAGAGGTCGAGCAGGCCGTCGCGCAGGGAGCGGTCCACGGCGGGGTCGAGCGTGAACGTAAGGGGCATGGCGAGATAGTACCTATTACACATGTGGCATGGCGAGGGCCCCTCGCACGAGTGAGGGCGGCAACCGCGTCCCAGGCCTCAGGACAGTATCCGCGCCGCCACCTTCAGATCCGAGACCAGGCCCTGGTACGCCGCCTCCCGGTCGTCCGCGCGCAGTACCGACGACGGGTGCACTGTCGGCACCAGCCGCTCGCGGCGCCCGTGGACCTCCTCCTCCAGTACGGTCCCCCGGGCCTGTGTCACCCGGAACGACGAGCCCAGCAGCGCCTTGCCCGCGGTCGCCCCCAGCACGACGATCAGCTCGGGTTCGACGAGAGCCAGCTCGGCGGCGAGCCACGGACCGCAGGCGGTCATCTCCCGCAGACTGGGCGCCTTGTGGATGCGCCGCTTACGGGGCTCCGCCTGCGTGAACTTGAAGTGCTTGACGGCGTTGGTGACATACGCCTCACCGGGGTCGATCCCGGCCTCCGCGAGCGCCCGGTCGAGAAGCTTCCCGGCCGGGCCCACAAAGGGCTTGCCCTGCCGGTCCTCCTGGTCGCCGGGCTGTTCGCCGACGAGCATCACGCGCCCGTGCGCGTTGCCCGCGCCGAAGACGGTCCGGGTGGCGTCGCGGTGCAGCGGGCAGCCCCGGCAGCCGGTGGCGGCCTCGCGCAGGACGTCGAGGCTCCTGGCCTTCGCCGGGAGGAAGGGCTCGGCGGTGTACCGGTCCTCGGGGGCCGTCGTACGGGGAGTCACGGTCGCCGGGTACCCCTGAACGGGTGCGGGCGAACGGGCGCCCCCGCGGGTGAGCGGAACCTGGCCGAGCGGTCCCCCGCGTCCCTTCGGCCGGCCCACCCACCCGCGTCGCGGTCAGATCCGCATCGGCTGCGGCGCCTCGCGGCGTGCCGGGTCCGGGCCCTCGAACTCGCGGATGATCTCGTACCGCGTGTTGCGCTCCACCGGGCGGAAGCCGGCGTCGCGGATGAGGTCCAGCAGGTCGTCGCGGGTGAGCTTGTTGGGCGTGCCGTAGTTGTCGGCGTCGTGGGTGATCTTGTACTCGACGACCGAGCCGTCCATGTCGTCCGCGCCGTGCTGGAGGGCGAGCTGGGCGGTCTGGACGCCGTGCATCACCCAGAAGACCTTGACGTGCTGGACGTTGTCGAAGAGCAGCCGGGAGACGGCGAAGGTCTTCAGGGCCTCCAGCGGGGTCGCCATGGCCGTACGGGCCTGGAGGCGGTTGCGGACCTTGCCGTCCTTCATGTCGACGAAGTCGTGCTGGTAGCGCAGCGGGATGAAGACCTGGAAACCGCCGGTCTCGTCCTGGAGTTCACGCAGCCTCAGGACGTGGTCGACGCGGTGGCGGGGCTCCTCGATATGACCGTAGAGCATGGTGGAGGGGGTCTTGAGCCCCTTCTCGTGCGCCAGCCGGTGGATCCGCGACCAGTCCTCCCAGTGGGTGCGGTGGTCCACGATGTGCTGGCGGACCTCCCAGTCGAAGATCTCGGCGCCACCGCCGGTGAGCGACTCCAGACCGGCGTCGATCAGCTCGTCGAGGATCTCCGACGCGGACAGGCCGGAGATGGTCTCGAAGTGGTGGATCTCGGTGGCCGTGAAGGCCTTCATCGAGACGTTCGGGAGGGCGGCCTTCAGCTCGCGCAGGGAGCGGGGGTAGTAGCGCCACGGCAGGTTGGGGTGCAGGCCGTTGACGATGTGCAGCTCGGTGAGGTTGTCCGCCTCCATCCCCTTGGCGAGCCGCACGGCCTCCTCGATGCGCATCGTGTACGCGTCCTTCTCCCCCGGCTTGCGCTGGAAGGAGCAGTACGCGCAGGAGGCCGTACAGACGTTGGTCATGTTGAGGTGGCGGTTGACGTTGAAGTGCACGACGTCGCCGTTCTTGCGCGTGCGCACCTCGTGGGCGAGGCCGCCGAGCCAGGCCAGGTCGTCCGACTCGTACAGCGCGATGCCGTCCTCACGAGTCAGCCGCTCACCGGAGCGGACCTTCTGCTCCAGCTCGCGCTTGAGCCCGACATCCATGCGCACACCTCTCTCCGACAGACTTCTTAAACCGTACGCCCCGCCCTTCGGGCGGGAGGCGCCCCGTCCGGCGCTCCGCGCCTACACCTCTTCGGGCAGCTCACCCACCCGGTTCTCCCACTTGGTGGACAGCACGATGGTGGTACGGGTGCGGGACACGCCCTTGGTGCCGGAGAGCCGGCGGATGATCTTCTCCAGGCCGTCCACGTCGGTCGCCCGCACCTTGAGCATGAACGAGTCGTCACCGGCGATGAACCAGCAGTCCTCGATCTCGGGCAGGTCCCGCAGCCGCTGCGCCACGTCCTCGTGGTCGGCGGCGTCGGAGAGCGAGATGCCGATCAGGGCGATGACGCCGAGGCCGAGCGAGGCGGCGTTCACGGTGGCGCGGTAGCCGGTGATGACGCCGGCCGCCTCCAGCCGGTTGATGCGGTCGGTGACGCTGGGCCCCGACAGTCCGACGAGGCGCCCCAGCTCCGCGTAGGAGGCCCGGCCGTTCTCCCTCAGGGCCTGGATGAGCTGCCTGTCCACGGCGTCCATGCGATCGAAGCCTTCCGCTGAAGAGGTCTGACGAGATGAGGTCTGAGGAGTGAAGAGGTCTGACGGGTCGAGGTGGTGAAGGAGGCTCAGGTGGTGCGTGAACCGCCCCCGAGTTCGCCCGCCCAGCGGCGGTAGAGCGTGTGGGGGACGCCGGCCGCGTCGAGGACCCGTCCGGCGACGAAGTCGACGAGGTCCTGGATGTGGGTGGCGCCCGCGTAGAAGGCGGGCGAGGCGGGCACGACGACCGCGCCAGCGTCGTCCAGGGAGACGAGGTGGCGCAGCGTCTGTCCGCCGAGCGGTGCCTCCCGTACGGCGACGACCAGCGGGCGTCCCTCCTTCAGGGTGACGCTCGCGGCCCGTTGCAGAAGGTCCTTGGAGAGCCCGAGGGCGACACCGGCCACGCAGGCGGTGGACGCCGGCACGATGAGCATCCCCTTCGCCGGGTACGACCCCGAGGACGGCCCGGCGGCCAGGTCACCCGCGCTCCAGTGCCGTACGCCGTCGAGGTTGACGGCGAAGGTGTCCGGCTTCCCGTCAGCCCCTCTGGCCAGCCATTCCCGCAGGTCGCTCCGCCAGTGCGCGTCCCGGAAGGAGAGCCCCGTCTCGTCCAGCAGGGTGAGCCGCGAGGCCCGGCTGACTACGAGGTCGACGCTCTCACCGGCCTCCAGCAGCGCACGCAGCACAGCAGCCGCATACGGCGTACCGGAAGCTCCGGACACCCCCACGATCCAAGGCGCGCGCTGCGATTCCCCTGCGTTCACATCTTGAGCGTACCGGTGGGACGGCGGGTGTTCAGGGCCGGGCGGACGCCGGGGCCGTACCGGGGGCAGCTCGGCCCCCCGGTACGGGCGCGCCCCCGGCCACCCGGACGGGCTACACCGTCAGTCCACGCACCATCAGGTCGAGGAGCGCGCAGACGAACAGGCTGATCCCGATGAAGCCGTTGGTCGAGAAGAACGCCCTGTTCAGCCGGGACAGATCGTGCGGTCGGACGATGGAGTGCTCGTACCCGAACGCGCCCGCGACGATCAGCAGACCGAGCCAGAAGAAGGCGCCCGCGCCGGTGGCCAGGGCGTACCAGACGAAGAGGGCGGTCGTGACGGCATGGCAGGCGCGGGCCGCCCAGATCGCCGCCGGGACGCCGAAGCGGGCCGGCACCGACATGACGCCGGTCTCGCGGTCGGTCTCGACGTCCTGGCAGGCGTAGATCAGGTCGAAACCGCCGATCCAGATGCCGACGGCGAGGCCGAGGATCACGGCGTCCCAGGACCAGGCGCCGCTGATCGCGAGCCAGCCGCCGACCGGGCCCATGGCCTGGGCGAGGCCGAGAATGGCCTGGGGGAAGTTCGTGAACCGTTTGCCGTAGGGGTAGACGACCATCGGGACGACGGCGACCGGGGCCAGCGCCAGGCAGAGCGGGTTCAGCAGGGCCGCCGCGCCGAGGAAGACGGCCAGGGCGATCAGGGCGCCGGTCCAGGCGTGCCGTACCGACATCGCGCCGGTGACCAGTTCGCGGTGGGCGGTGCGCGGGTTCCGGGCGTCGATCTCGCGGTCGATGATCCGGTTGACGGCCATGGCGAAGGTGCGCAGGCCGACCATGCAGACCGTGACCAGGAGCAGACGGCCCCAGTGGATGTTGCGGTCCAGGTCGAACATCGCGGTGAGGGCGGCGATGTAGGCGAAGGGCAGCGCGAAGACCGAGTGCTCGATCATCACCAGGCGCAGGAACGCCTTGGTGCGGCCCGGCTGCGGAAGCGCGGCGGATGCGGAGCTCACAGGCCGTACTCCTTCCAGCGGCGGTCCACCGTGGCCGCCGTCTGCGGATCGGACTCCACCATGTCGGGCCAGCCCCCGTCGCGCGTGTAGCCCTCCTCGGGCCACTTCCTCGTCGCGTCGATGCCCGCCTTGCCGCCCCAGAACTGCTGGTAGGACGCGTGGTCGAGATGGTCGACCGGGCCTTCGACGACCGAGAGGTCACGGGCGTAGTCGGTGTTTCCGAGGGCCCGCCAGGCGACCTCGTGCAGATCGTGCACGTCGCAGTCCGAGTCGACCACCACGATCAGCTTGGTCAGGGACATCATGTGCGCGCCCCAGACCGCGTGCATCACCTTCTGCGCGTGCTTGGGGTACTTCTTGTCGATCGAGACGATCGCGCAGTTGTGGAAGCCGCCGGCCTCGGGCAGGTGGTAGTCCACGATGTCCGGCACGATGATCTTCAGCAGGGGGAGGAAGAAACGCTCCGTCGCACGGCCGAGGGGTCCGTCCTCCGTCGGGGGCCGGCCCACGACGATCGACTGGAGCAGCGGCCGCTTGCGCATCGTCACGCAGTCGATCTTCAGGGCCGGGAAGGGCTCCTGCGGCGTGTAGAAGCCGGTGTGGTCGCCGAACGGGCCCTCGGGGAGCATCTCGCCGGGCTCCAGCCAGCCCTCGATGACGACCTCCGCCTGCGCCGGCACCTGGAGCGGCACGGTCTTGCAGTCGACCATCTCGATCCGCCTGCCCGCGAGGAAACCGGCGAACAGGTACTCGTCGATGTCGCCGGGGAGCGGCGCGGTGGAGGCGTACGTCACGGCGGGCGGGCAGCCGAAGGCGATCGCGACCGGCAGCCGCTCGCCCCGGCGGGCGGCCACCTGGTAGTGGTTGCGGCTGTCCTTGTGGATCTGCCAGTGCATGCCGATGGTGCGGCGGTCGTGGCGCTGGAGGCGGTACAGGCCGAGGTTGCGGACGCCCGACTCCGGGTCCTTGGTGTGGGTCAGGCCCAGGTTGAAGAAGGAGCCGCCGTCCTTGGGCCAGGTGAACAGGGCCGGGAGCTGCTCCAGGTCGACGTCGTCGCCGTGCAGGACGACCTCCTGCACCGGGGCGTCCTTCACCTTCTTCGGCGGGACGTGCGCCATGGCGCCGAGCTTGCCGAAGGCCTCGCGCACACCGACGAAACCGTGCGGCAGTTCGGGCCTCAGCAGCCCGCCGATCTTCTCGGAGATCTCGCCGTACGACTTCAGCCCCAGCGCCTTCAGCAGCCGCCGGTCGGTTCCGAACACGTTCATGGCGAGGGGCATGGACGAGCCCTTCACCTTCTCGAAGAGCAGTGCGGGGCCGCCCGCCTTCTGCACCCGGTCGACGATCTCCCCGACCTCCAGATACGGGTCGACCTCCACCTTGATGCGCTTCAGGTCCCCCTCGCGCTCCAGTGCCCTGAGCAGGGAGCGAAGATCGTCGTAAGCCATGGGGACAAGTATCCCCGAGGGGCTACCCTGGCCCCGTCACGGGGGCCGTGCGAGCGGCCCCCGACCGCCGTTCCACGAGGTGACTGCCGATGCTCCGGATCCTGATGTTCGTCGTGCCGCTGGCGTTGAGCGTGTACGCGTTCATCGACTGCATCAGCACCGACGAGAAGGACATCCGGCACATCCCGAAGCCGCTGTGGGCGATCCTGGTGCTCCTGTTCCCGCTCGTCGGCTCGATCTCCTGGCTGATCGCGGGCAAGCACCGCCTCCCTGAGGGCCGGCCCGGCCGCCGCTCCCAGTGGATCGCCCCCGACGACAACCCCGAGTTCCTGAAGTCGCTCTCGGAGGACGAGGACGAGAAGGACCGCAAGCGGGACGGCGACGACGCCTGACGCGTCAGTCGGCGGAGGCCTCCTCGACCTCCACGACCCTGATGTGCTCCCCGCCGAACTCCCCCACGACCACTTCCCGCGCGGCCCGCGGGTCGTCGACGCCGACGTGCACCCACCCCCGCTCGTCCACGCCGACCTCACGGAGCTCGAAGGTGCCGTCCCAGCGGTGCATGTCGGCGGAGACACGGCCGGCCAGGGCTTCCAACTCACCCCGGTTGACGTCGGTGTCGTACAGACGCAGGGTCACACCCTTTCCGGCGGCCCCGCAGACGCCCGCGTCGAAGTCGGCGGAGGGCACGCGGTAGACGTCCGCGGCCCGGTCGTCCTCGTCGACGGACAGCCCGGTGAAGACGTCCGGATGCTCCCGAGCCAGCCTGCTGACGGACGCCAGACTCTGTTCCAGGCTCCGCCCGGCCACTTGTCCGGCGCACTCGGAGGCCGGCGTGGGGTCGCTCGGCCCCTCGTGCAGCACGTGAGGATCCTCGACGGTGCACCCCTGGAGCACCCCGAGTCCCAGCACGATGGCGGCAACGGCCCACCTGTCCCTCTTCATGTCCACTCCGTCCGTCACACGTCCTCACTGTGACGCCGGAGAGGCCGCCGACGTTCGGGTGCCGCCGACTCCACCGCCGCCGACTCCACCGCCGACAAGTCCGGCCCGGCGCGCCCACCCGCGCCGGGGGACCGACTCCCTGATCAGCGCGGCGGTGCCTGCCGCGCGTTCGGCGGCGGGCCCTCGGCCAGGAGTGCCCCGCCCGCCGCGCCGCCCGCCGGGCCGAGTTCGACCAGCCAGTCCGAGGCCGCGATGACGTCCTCGTTATGTTCGATGGTCACCACGGAGTGGCCCGCGTCGACCAGGCGTTGCAGTACGTCCACCAGGCGGGAGGTGTCCGCCGCGTGCAGGCCGGTCGTCGGCTCGTCCAGGAGGTAGAGGCACGAGCCGCCCGCCCGTCGGCCCAACTCCTTCGCCAGTTTCAGGCGTTGCGCCTCGCCGCCCGAGAGCGTCGGTGCCGGCTGCCCGAGCGGCAGATAGCCGAGCCCCACGTCCGCCATCCGCCGCAGCCGTCCGGCGACCTGCGGCACCTCCGCGAACACTCCCAGCGCCTCGTCGACCGTCGCCGCCAGCACCTCGGCGATGTCGTACCCGCCGTAGCGCACCGTCAGCACCTCGCGCCCGAACCGCCGCCCCTTGCACCCCGGGCAGCGCACCTCGACCGCGGGCAGGAAGTGCATCCGCACGGACAGCACGCCGGCGCCCTCGCAGCGCTCGCACCGCCCGCCCGGCACGTTGAACGAGAAGTGCCCCGGGGTCAGCGCACCGCCGGACCGTCCCGCGAAGACCTCCCGTATCGGGCCGAAGGCGTCCGAGTAGGTGGCCGCGTTGGAGCGGGGCATCCGGCTGATCGGCTCCTGGTCGATGACGACGACCTTGCCCAGCGCCTCCCACCCGTCGATCCCGTCGTGCTCGGCCGGCGCCTCCCCGGCCCCGTGCAGCCGCCGCCGCGCGGCCCGTCCCAGGATGTCCAGCACCAGCGACGACTTGCCGGACCCGGACGGCCCGGCCACCGTCACCAACCGGCCGAGCGGGATCCGTACGTCGATCCCCTTCAGGTTGTGCGCCCGGGCGCCCCGGATCGTCAGTGCCCGGTCGGCGTCATCGCGCCCCCGCGAGATGGGGGCGCGCAAACGCCCCGCCAGATACGCCCCGCTCACCGACCCCTCAACCGCCGCGACCTGCGCGGGCGTCCCCTCGGCGACGACCCGTCCGCCGTCGCGCCCCGCGCCGGGCCCGATGTCGACGACGTGGTCCGCCGCCCGCAGCACGTCGAGGTCGTGCTCGATGACCAGCACGGTGTTCCCCAGGTCCCGCAGCCTGCGCAGGACGCCGACCAGGCGCGCGGTGTCGGAGGAGTGCAGCCCGATGGTCGGTTCGTCGAGGACGTAGAGCACACCCGTGAGCCCGGAGCCCAGCAGCGCGGCGAGCCGCAGCCGTTGCGCCTCGCCCGCGGAGAGGCTGGGCGTCGCCTGGTCCAGGGTCAGATAGCCGACCCCGACGTCGACGAGCCGCCGTACCCGCTCCTGAAGGTCGGCGACGACCGGCTCGGCGAACAGCCACTCGTCCCCGGCGGCCCGCTCCCGTACGCCACCGAGCCACCCGGCGAGTTCGTCCAGCGGCAGCCGGGCGGCGTCGGTGATCGACAGCCCGTGCACGGAGACGGCCCGGCTCTCCGGCCGCAGCCGGGTCCCGGCGCACGCGCCGCACTCCTCCTTCACCATCAGCCGCTCGGCCTTCTCCCGGTACTCGGCGTCCTCGATCCGCTCGGCGTACCGCCGCATCAGCGCCGTGACCACGCCCTCGAAGCGCCCCGCCGTGACCGTCGCGGGCGGCTCGACGCCGGGGAAGTGGCGCCGGAACTCGGGGCTTTCGACCCCGTACAGCAGCAAGTCACGCTGAGCCGTGTCGAGTTCGTCGACGGGTACGGAGGCGTCGAAGTCCAGCCCGTAGTGCGTGGCGGCCGCGCCGAGCAGCTGCACGTTCCGCTCGGTGGCCTTCGGATGCCAGCCGAGCACGGCCCCGGCGGCCACCCCGAGGCCGCCGTCGACCAGCCGCGGCACCTCGGCCCGGAACACCTCGCCGAGCCCCGTGCAGCCGGGGCAGGCGCCGGCGGGCTTGTTGAAGGAGAAGGACCCCATCACGAGTCCGGGCACGCCGGTCCCGCAGTGCGGGCACGGCACGACCTCGCGAGGCTCGTCGCCCTCGTCCTCGTACGCCGCCGCGGCGGACTCGTGCGAGGGCGGTACGCCCTTGCCGCATCCGGGACACGGGCGGACCCCGATGCGCGACCACAGCAGCCGCAGATAGGTGAAGACCTCGGTGACCGTGCCGACGGTGGAACGAGGGCTGCGGTTGGTGAGGTGCTGGTCGACGCTGATCGACGGCGACAGCCCGGTGATGGAGTCGACCGAGGGCCGGCTCACGAAGCCGGTCACCATGCCGAGCGACTCCATGTACTGCCGTTGCCCCTCCCGGTGGAGGGTGTCGAGTGCGAGCGTGGACTTGCCGGAGCCGGACAGGCCGGTCAGGACGACCAGCTTGTTCTTGGGGAGGGAGAGGGTGACGTTCTTGAGGTTGTGGAGTCGGGCGCCCTTGATCTGAATGCGGTCGGCCATGCCTTCAAGTCTGTCATTGAAGTCTCGGTTGGGACTTTTGGCGAATAAACACCCGCTATGAAGGCTTTCTTGTTCCCGTAACCTTCAAATCCATGACGAACGACGACCGGTTGCGCCCGGTGGACCTCGCCCGCCTGGCCGGCGTCTCCGCACAGCAGATCCGCAACTACGAGGACGCGGGCGTCCTGCCGCCCGCCGCCCGCACGGCGTCCGGCTACCGCACCTTCACCGGCACGCACCGCCGCGCCCTGCTCGCCTTCCGCGCCATGGTCCCGGGCTACGGCCCCATGGCGGCGGCCCGGATCATGCGCGCGGTGCACGACGGTGACGTACCGGGCGCCCTGGCACTGGTGGACGCCACGCATGCCGCCCTGCACGAGGAGCGGCAGCGGCTGCGGGCGACGAGCGAGGCCCTGCGGACCCTCGCCGGGCGGCCCGCCGAGCCGCTGCCGTCCGCCGGGCTGCGCGTCGGCGAGGCGGCCGTGCTGATCGGCGTACGGCCCTCGGCGCTGCGCGTGTGGGAGGCGGCGGGCCTGCTGTCGCCACGCCGGGAGCGCGGGACGGCGTACCGCGTGTACAGCCCCGAGGACGTCCGGGACGCCCGCCTCGTCCACACCCTGCGCGGCAGCAACTACCTCCTCGACCAGATCCGGCCGGTGCTGGAGGACGTACGCCGCGAGGGCGGCACGGAGGCGATGCGGACGGCGATCGGCGACCGGGACGAGGCCCTGAACGCCCGTACGCGCGCGATGCTGGCGGGCGCGGGCGCCCTGCACGGCTACCTCGGCCACCTCGGCGGCACCATCCGCGACCCGGACAACAGGTGACCCCGCGGCCGCACGGTTGACGCACCGCCGGGCGGAGACAGGGAGGGCACCGACCGATGACGAATCCACGCACCCCACCGGCCCCCAGCCGCCGTCGCCCCTCCCGGCCGGCGGGCACGGTTCGCCGCCCTTGTTGCCCGGGTGTCGTCGCGCCGGGAGAGTGGACGTATGGATCTGGCACCGGATCAGGCACGGGCGCGCGGATGGCTCGCCACCGCCGTCGCAGAGGCTCGCGCCGGGCTCGCGCGGGGCGGTGTCCCGATCGGCGCCGCGCTGTACGGCCCCGACGGCACCCTCCTCGGCCGGGGCCACAACCGGCGCGTGCAGGACGGCGACCCGTCGGCGCACGCCGAGACGGCGGCCTTCCGGAACGCGGGGCGGCAGCGGTCGTATCGCGGTACGACGATGGTGACGACCCTCTCGCCGTGCTGGTACTGCTCCGGGCTGGTCCGGCAGTTCGGCATCTCCCGGGTGGTGATCGGCGAGGCGGTCACCTTCGACGGCGGGCACGACTGGCTGGCGGAGCACGGCGTCGAGATCGTGCTCGTGAACGACCCCCGGTGCGTGGCGATGATGCGCGCCTTCATCGCGGACAACCCGGCTCTGTGGAACGAGGACATCGGTGAGTGACTCCCCCAAGCCCCCCAGCCCCCACGCCCCCCACAACCCCCGCATCCCCACGATCGATCTGCGGCCCTGGCTGTCCGGCGACGCCGACGCCGACGCCCGCGCCCGCATCGCCCGTACGGTCGACGCGGCCCTGAAGACCGCCGGTTTCCTCCTGGTCACCGGGCACGGCGTGGACCCGGGCCTGCGTGCCCGTATCCGCGGGACCGCCCGCGCCTTCTTCGCCCTCCCCGAGAACGTGAAGCAGCGGTACGCAGCGAAGGTCGGCGGGCGCGGCTGGCTCGGGCCGGGCGCGGAGGCCAACGGCTACGCGGAGGGCACGAAGACCCCGCCGGACCTGAAGGAGTCGCTGACCTTCGCGACGCACGAACCGTTCGACGACCCGGTGGTCGACGCGCAGTGGTACGCGCCGAACGTCTTCCCGGCGGAGGTGCCCGGGCTGAAGCCGCTCTGCGAGGAGTACCTGGCGCGGATGGCCGTACTGGAGAACGGGCTTCTCTCGCTGCTCGGCCAGGCCCTCGGTCTCGAACCCGACTTCTTCACCCGGCACATGGGCCATCCGACGTACGGCTTCAACATCAACTGGTACCCGGGCAGGGACGTCGTCGGCGCGCCCGAGCCGGGCCAGTTCCGGATCGGTCCGCACACCGACTTCGGCACGGTCACCATCCTCGACCGGCAGGCGGGCAAGGGCGGACTCCAGGTGTACACGGACGAGGGCGGCTGGGAGGACGCCCCCTACGATCCGGCGGCCTTCACCGTCAACATCGGCGATCTGATGGCCCGTTGGACCGGCGACCGCTGGCGCTCCGGCCGCCACCGTGTCCTGCCCCCGTCCGCGGACGCCCCGACGGAGGAGCTGATGTCCCTGGTCTACTTCGGCGAGTGCACACCGGGGACGCGCGTGGAGTCGGTGCCGGCGCCGGTGGGGCGGGTGGCGTACGAGCCGGTGGACTCGCATACGTATCTGCGGGAGAAGCTGGACTCGATCACGGTGGAGTGAGCCGTACCCCCGGGACGCCCGCTAGGGGAGCCCCACCGCCAGCACTTCGATCAGACGTTCGAAGCGCGCCCGCCAGCCCCGCTCCGACTGCTGCTCCCCCTCGAACTCATGGGTGAACCGCAGCGCGCTGCCCTCCCCGTCCCGCTCCAGATGGAACCGGATGCGGCCACCGCCCTCCACCGTGTACTCGGCGACCCGGTCGACGTCCCAGGCGGTGACCTCTCCGGACCCGAGGTCACGCAGGGTGACCGCACCTCCGAGGTGGGGTTCGAGCACGTCGGCTGGGGTGAACCAGGCCGCGAGCCCGTCGGCCGTGGCCAGCGCGGGCCAGACCTGCTCCATGGAGCGCGGGAGCCGCACCAGGAAGTGCAGGATGTGCGTGTTCCCGTGGGTCTGGCTGATGCCCTGCTCGATGGAACCGGTCATGACACCAGCCTGACCCGTCACGCCGGGGTGCGCACGTGTTACGGCCGCTCCCCGGCCCTGTCGACGACCGTGCGTTCGAGGACCGCGCTGGTGCCGTCCACCAGGCCGTCGGCGCCGACCACACGCTCGCCGAGGAAGGTGAGCGTCTCCTCGTCGAAGATCATCTCTTCGCGTTCGCCGTCGCCGGTACGGGTGATGGCGACGCCCTCGCGGCCCACGGAGTCCTTCACGCCGTGGACCACCTCGACGCCGGGGATCGTCGCGGCGGCCCGGTACAGGGCGGCGCCGACCTCCGGCGGCATGAGCGACTCCCGGATCAGGTCGCCGAAGAGCACGAAGGCGGCGTGGTCCCGGTCCGGGCGCTCCTCGTCGACCTGGGCGGCGGCGGTCCGGTACAGCCAGTCGCGCATCTCGTCCGCGTCGGCCGGCAGCGCGGACAGCGCGCGGTAGTGGGTGGCCCGCTCGTTGTCCGGGGAGTCGGGCTCCAGCGGCACGTGCTCGTTGCCCGGGCGGTCCTCCTCCAGGAGCCCTTCGCGCGTGCCGTCGACCGACAGCCAGATCTCCCGGTCGTGGACGGGTTCCAGCGGCACGCGGCGTCCGTCGACGTGACCGGCGTAGGCGTCCCGGCTCTTGATGTAGACGAACTGGTCGTCCCGGATGCCGCCCGGCGCCTCGGACTTCTCGGCCGCCAGCGCGATGTCCTCCAGCAGTGCCACCGCTTCCTTCGAGGCGGCGGGCGTCCCGGAGGATCCGGACGGCACGGCGACGGTGAGCGCTGTCACGGCGACGGCCGCGGCCGCTCCGGCCACCAGTGCCGGGCGCAGCCAGGGCCTGCGGGCGGGCTTCGGGTCGGAGGACTGCCGGATCTCGGTCATCAGATGCTCCTTGAGGAGTCGGTGCCGGCCCGGCGGAAGGTCTCTCTCGGAGAACTCGTTCACAGGTTTCCCTCCCCTACGGGCTTGACCGCGGTGCTGCGGTCCCCTCTCATCTGTCCGCGCGCGCCCGGTGGTTCCATATGTTTCGCGAGTTTCGTCCTCGCCCGCGACAGCCGCGACCGTACGGTCCCCACCGGCACTCCGAGCGCCTCGGCGGCGGCCTGGTAGTCCAGCCCCGACCACACGCACAGCGCCAGCACCTCCCGCTCGGCCCGCCGCAACCGGGCCAGGGCGGTGCGTACGAGGGCCAGCTGGGCGGCGTCGTCGATCCGCCCGGCCACCTCCTCGGCGAAGTCCCGCTCCGGCTCGTCGCGGGGCAGCCGGGCGACCGCGGCCGCGTGTCTCCGGGCGGCGCGGCGGGTGTTGCGGGCGACGTTGGTGGCGATGCCGAGCAGCCAAGGACGCAGGGAGCCGCCCTCGTCGTCGACCTTCTCACGCAGCCGCCAGGCGTCCAGGAAGGTCAGCGAGACGATGTCCTCGGCGCTCGCCCAGTCGCCGGTGAGCCGGTAGGCGTGGTTGTAGACGGAGCGCGCGTAGGCGTCGAAGAGCTCGCCGAAGGCCTGGTGGTCCCCCGCGCGTACGCGTTGCCGCAGTTGTGCTTCCACATCCAGTTGCCTGTCCGCACGACGAAGGCCGGTTCCCGTGACTCGGGTCACGGGAACCGGCCTTCTCATGTGCCGCGGGGCTCAGAACCCGACGGACCGAAGGGCGCTCAGCCCCACGTCGGCGTACGAGTGCTTGCCGGAGACGAAGATGTTGACGCCGTAGTAGTTGAACAGCCAGCACCCGAACGCGATCAGCGCCAGGTACGCGGCCTTGCGGCCCTTCCAGCCGGCCGTGGCACGGGCGTGCAGATAGCCGGCGTAGGCGACCCAGGTGATGAACGACCAGGTCTCCTTGGGGTCCCAGCCCCAGTAGCGGCCCCACGCGTCGCCCGCCCAGATCGCGCCCGCGATGATCGTGAACGTCCACAGCGGGAAGACGGCGGCGTTGACCCGGTAGGAGAACTTGTCGAGGGAGGCCGCCGCGGGCAGCCGCTCCAGGACCGAGCCGGCGAACCGGCCCGGCGTGCCGCCGCCCGCGATCTTGTTCTCGTAGGAGTCGCGGAAGAGGTAGAGCACCGTGGAGACCGCGCCGACGTAGAAGACGGCGCCGCACAGGATCGCGGTCGAGACGTGGATGTACAGCCAGTACGAGTGGAGGGCGGGGACCAACTGGTCGCTGGCGGTGTACAGGACGGTGACGGCCACGCCGAGATCGAGGAGGACCGAGGTGATCAGGGGGAGGCCGAGCCAGCGGATGTCCTTCTTCAGCGCGAGCAGCGTGAGGTACACACCGACGGCGACGGTGGAGAAGGTGATGTTGAACTCGTACATGTTGCCCCACGGCGCCCGCTGCACCGACAGGGCCCGCGTGAGTACACCGCCGAACTCGATGAGGAACGCGAGCACGGTCAGCGACACGGCGATACGCCCGTAGAGGTCGCCCTTCTCGTCACCTCCGTGCGCCCCCGGCCCGTCGGGCACGTCACGGGCGCCGGCCGCGGCCCGGACGACGACCTTCGGCCGCTCCAGTACGGCGGTCCCGCCGGCGTTCCTGACCGTCACGGCCGGAGCCTTGGTGGCGGCCGCCCCGGCGGCGGTGAGCGCGGCGGCGGTGCGGCCGACCTTGCTGCGGCTGCCGAAGATCCATTCGGTGATGTAGGCGAAGAAGGCCAGGGTGTAGACGGCCATCGCGGAGTAGATCAGCGTGTTGCTGAGGTCCGCGAGGTTCTCGTTGGTCGCGGCGGCGAGCGTCACTTCTCAGCCCCTTCGGCAGGTACGACGTGGGGATCGGGGGTATCGGAACGGTCGTCGTCGGGGTCGGGTGCGCCCGGCGCGTTCTCGTAGAGCGTCCCGGCGAGTTCGCCGAGTTCCTCGGGCACCTTGGCGGACTCGCTGCGGCCGAGGCCGGCCATCTCGACGACGGTGACCCCGTCGGCGCCCCGCACCGCGCGCACCCATACGCGGCGGCGCTGGACGAACAGGGAGGCGGCAAGGCCGAGGATCGCGGCGACGGCGCCGGTCAGCGCCCAGCCACTGCCGGGCTGCTGGGTGACCTGGAAGCCGGCCCACTCCTTGACGCCCTCGAACGTGACCGAGCCGGCCCCGTTCGGCAGCGTCATGGTCTCGCCGACCGCCAGCCGCTTCTTGAACAGCTTGCCCTTGGAGTCCTTGTACTCCTCGAGGTTCTTCTTGTTCAGCTGGTACACGCTCTGCGGGATCCCGGAGTCGACACCGAGATCGCCGTGGTACGCCGACAGCGCGAGCCTCGGGTTCAGCAGCGCGGGGAACTGGGAGAGCATCGTGCCGTGGCCCTCACCGGCGAAGCTGGGCACGAAGAAGGCGTTGAAGCCGAGCTGCTCCTTCTCCCCCTCGGCGTTGCGGTAGCCGTCCCTCACCATGATCGCGCCGGTGGAGGTGACGTTGCCGTCCAGCGGCAGCAGCGGCACGGCCTCCTTGTTCAGCACCACGTCGCCCTTGGCGTCCCGGACGGTGACGATCGGGGCGTAGCCGTGGCTGACCAGGTAGACCTTCGAGCCGTCGATCTCCAGCGGCTCGTTGACCTTGACGACGGTGTCCTGGTCCTTGCCGTAGGCGCCGACGCCGTAGGTGATGCTCGCCTCGTAGGTGCGCGGGGTTCCCCGGTTGGGCCCGGTGGCGGCGTACGTGCCGTGGAAGTCCTTGAGGGTGAAGCTGAACGGGTCCAGGTCGTCCGGGGTGAAGAGGTTGCCGGACTTGAAGTCGTCGTACTGCGTGAGGGTGTTGGCGAAGCCGTCGCCCTCCAGGATCAGCTTGTTGCCCTCGGACTTGAACAGCTGGCCCCAGGCGAAGGCGATCAGCATCACGATCAGGGCGATGTGGAAGGCGAGGTTGCCGACCTCCCGCAGATAGCCCTTCTCGGCGGCGACCGCGTCACCGGTGAGGTGGGCGCGGAAACGGCGCTTTCTGAGCAGCGTGAGCGCGGCCTCGTGGACCTGCTCGGGCTCGGCCTCGGTGCGCCAGGTGGTGTAGGCGGGCAGCCGGGTCAGGTGCCTGGGCGCGCCCGGCGGGCGGCTGCGCAGCTGGCCGACGAACTGCCAGGTGCGCGGCACGATGCAGCCGATGAGCGAGATGAACAGCAGGATGTAGATCGCGGAGAACCACACCGAGCTGTAGACGTGGAAGAGGCCGACGGTGTCGTAGAGCGGCGCGAGGGTCTCGTGCCGCTTGCGGAAGTCGGCGACCCGGGTCGCGTCGACGCCGGTCTGCGGGATCAGCGAGCCGGGGATCGCGGCCAGCGACAGCAGCAGGAGCAGCAGCAGCGCGACCCGCATCGAGGTGAGCTGCCGCCAGAACCAACGGACCCAGCCGACGACGCCGAGCGCGGGGAGGTTGGGCGCGTCCTCGGCGGGCGCGGTGGACAGCCGGGAGCCGGCCGCGCCGAGGTCCTGGTCCGGGGACTGGTCCTCAGGAGCGCCTGTCACCCTTGCAGTGGTCTTGCTCATCGATCAGATCCCCACAGTGAAGCCGTTGGACCAGGTCTGCATCTCCTGCACCAGGCGGTCCCACGCGCCGGTCAGCAGCAGCACACCGGTCGCGATCATCATGATCCCGCCGATGCGCATCACCCACACATAGTGGCGCTTGACCCAGCCGAAGGCCCCGAGGGCCTTGCGGAAGGCGATCGCGGCGAGCACGAAGGGGACGCCGAGGCCGAGGCAGTAGGCGATGGTCAGTATGGCCCCGCGGCCCGCGCTGGCCTGGTTGGAGGAGAGCGCGAGCACGGAGGCGAGGGTCGGGCCGATGCAGGGCGTCCAGCCGATGCCGAACAGCGCGCCCAGCAGCGGCGCGCCGACGAGCCCGGTCGACGGCCGGGTGTGGAAGCGGAACTCCCGCTGCGTCAGCCAGGGCATCAGCCCCATGAAGAAGACGCCCATCAGGACCATGAGCACTCCGAGCACCTTGGTCAGCGTGCTCTGGTACTCCATCAGGGTCGAGCCGAAGTAGCCGAACAGCGCGCCACCGGAGACGAATACGGCGGTGAAGCCGACCACGAAGAGCGAGGCGCCGATGACCATCCGCCCGCGCCGGGCCTCGGCGAGGTCGGTGCCGGTGACCCCGGTCACGTACGAGAGATAGCCGGGGACCAGCGGCAGGACACACGGGGAGAAGAAGGAGACGAGGCCGCCGAGGAGCGCGACGGGCAGGGCGAGCAGCAGCGCGCCGTCGCGCACGGTGTCGTTGAGCCCGGTCGCGGCGAGCTCGGTCACTGCGGTCACGTCACTTCTCCGCGAGGACCGGGTCGAGCATCTCGCGCACCTTCTCCTCGCTCAGCGGCTGGAGCGCGCGCGCGGCGACCTTGCCGTCCCGGTCGATGACGAGCGTGGACGGGATGGCCTGCGGGTTGAGCGTGCCCTTCTCGAACCGGAGCATCAGCCTGCCCGTCGGGTCGTAAAGGCTCGGATAGGTGACGCCGAACTCCTTCTCGAAGGCGAGCGCCGGACCGGTGCTGGTGTCGCGGGTGTTGATGCCGACGAACTGGACGCCCTGGTCCTTGGTGTCCCGGTAGACCGTTTCGAGGTTCTTGGCCTCGGCCCGGCACGGGGCGCACCACGAGCCCCACACGTTGAGGACGACGACCTTGCCCTTGTAGTCGGCGAGGTCGAGCTGCCCGCCGTCGATGGTCTTGCCCGACAGGTCGGGCGCGGCGGCCCGGTCGCCCTTGCCGGCGGTGTCGATGCCGTCGGCGCCCGCGACGAAGTTCGTTTCGCCGCCGCCCCCGGACGTACCGCCGGATCCGCACGCGGACAGCAGCAGCGCGGCGACGGCGGCGCCGGAGGTGGCGAGCAGGACGGTACGGCTACGGGCGCGACGGGCGGCACTCATGTGAAAAGTTTCGCATGCCCGTTCTGGGGATCTTGCGCACCCCCCTTGGGGGCGGACACCCGCATTTCAGGCAGCGTCCTGGGACCCCGCGGTGCCGGTCGCGGGCGCCGTGACGAAGCCCTTCCAGCCACCGGCCGGCGCCTGCCCCACGTCCAGCGTGCGCAGCTGGTCGAGCACCTCCGGCCGCTGCACGTCCAGCCAGTCCACGAACTGCCGGAAGGAGACCAGCCGTACGTCCTCGCCCTTCTCCTTCTCCCGCGCGATGCGCTTGAGGGTCTCCTCGACGGCGTCCATGTATATGCCGCCGTTCCACTGCTCGAAGTGGTTGCCGACGAAGAAGGGTGCGCGATTTGTCTCGTATGCCCGCATGAAGCCCTGGATGTAGGCCTGTGCCGACTGCTCACGCCAGCCCGGATAGTTGTGCGCGGGGGCGTTGGTGGAGTTCACCGACTGGTTGGCGAGCATGTTGTAGTCCATCGAGAGGACCTCGAAGGAGCGCCCGGGGAAAGGTATCTGCTGGAGCGGAAGGTCCCATATGCCCTGTTTCTTCTGCGGCCAGACCTGCCGGCCGCCCGGCGACGAGGCGTCGTAGCGCCAGCCCAGCTCACGCGCGGTGGGCAGCAGGTTGTCCTGGCCGAGCAGACAGGGCGTCCGGCCGCCGACGAGCTCCTTGTCGTAGTCGAAGGGCAGCGACGGCAGATCGGTCCAGCCGGAGTTGGTCCGCCACTCCTTCACGAACGACTTGGCCTGGTCGATCTCGCTGCGCCACTGCTGCGGCGTCCAGTTGCCGACCGAGCCGGACCCGGCGCAGAAGTGGCCGTTGAAGTGGGTGCCAATCTCGTGGCCCTCCAGCCAGGCACGGCGGACGCCCGCCAGCGTCTCCTTGATGTGCGCGTCCGTGAGGTAGCCGATGTCGGAGGCGCCCCGCAGGTTGTTCGGCGGGTCGTAGAGCCGCTTCTTCGACTCGGGCAGCAGATACAGCCCCGAGAGGAAGAAGGTCATGTGCGCCTCGTGCTCCTTGGCGAGGTCGAGGAAGCGCGGGAAGAGCCCGTTGCCCACCTCGCCGGCGCCGTCCCAGGAGAAGACCACGAACTGCGGCGGGGTCTGACCGGGCTCCAGCGGCACGGGCCGGTCCGGCTGCATCGGCTGCTTGCCGGTGAAGGAGGTCGAACCGTCGCCGATCGGACGGACGGTGGGGGGCTTGGGCTTCGGGCTGCTTTCCGGTGTCCGCCCGGAACCGCCGGCGTGGCTGGGGCCGTCCGAGGAGGTGAGGGTTCCGCATCCCGCGAGCCCGAGGGCGGCCGCGGCCCCGGCGCCGAGTCCCATCGCTCCCCGTCGACTGATGTGAGGCATGCCATCCCCGTCCGTTGCGCTCTGATGTCACCAAGTCAGACAGCGCGACGTACGGGGAGGTTCCCCCTATCGGTTAACGATTCGGAACAACAGCAACGAATTCGTCACACAGGACGTCTATGCCCCGAAGGCCTTGTCCTGGCCCTTCACCGGTTTGGCACCGGCGAGCAGATGCGGCGGGACGAGGTCACGCGCGGGCTCGCTGTAGCCGACGGAGACGATCCGGTCCCCCTCGTACGTGAAGGACGTCAGCGAGGCGAGCGTGCACTGCCTGCGGCGCGGGTCGTGCCACAGCCGGCGCTTCTCGACGTACGAGCGCACGATCCAGATCGGCAGCTGATGGCTCACCAGCACCGCCTCGTGCCCCCGCGCCGCGTCCTTCGCCGCGTCCAGCGCGCCCATCATCCGGATGACCTGCTCGACGTACGGCTCGCCCCACGACGGGCGGAAGGGGTTGACCAGGTGCTTCCAGTTCCCGGGGCTGCGCAGCGCGCCGTCGCCCACGCCGAAGGTCTTGCCCTGGAAGACGTTCTCGGCCTCGATCAACCGGGGGTCGGTCGCCAGGTCCAGCCCTTGCGCCTTGGCGATCGGCGTCGCCGTCTCCTGCGCCCGCTCCAGCGGGGAGGCGACGACGTACGTGACGTCACGGGGGGCGAGGTGCTCGGCGACCCGGTCGGCCATCTGCCGGCCCAGCTCCGACAGGTGGTACCCGGGCAGCCGTCCGTACAGGACCCCGTCCGGGTTGGCGACCTCGCCGTGCCGCATCAGATGGACGACCGTGATGTCCCGCGCGCTCATGCCGTGGCCTCCGCCGTCGCGCGGGCCGCCGCCGGAAGGGCGTCGGCGATCCGCTGCACCGCGCGCTCGTCGTGCGCGGTGGACACGAACCAGGACTCGAAGGCGGAGGGCGGCAGATAGACGCCGTTCGCCAGCATGGCGTGGAAGAAGGCGGTGAAGCGGTACGACGCCTGCGCCTTGGCGGCCTCGTAGTCGCGCACGGCGCGGTCGGTGAAGAACACCGAGAACATGTTGGAGGCGCTCTGCACGGTGTGCGCGACGCCCTCCTTGGTGAGCGCCTCGCCGACCAGCGCCTGGATCTGCCGCGACACCTCGTCGATCTCGGTGTAAGCGGCGTCGTCCAGGAGCCGCAGCTGCGCGAGGCCGGCGGCGGTCGCGACCGGGTTCCCGGAGAGGGTGCCGGCCTGGTAGACGGGGCCGGCCGGGGCGAGGTGCGCCATGACGTCCGCGCGCCCACCGAAGGCGGCGGCGGGGAAGCCACCGCCCATCACCTTGCCGAAGGTCATCAGGTCGGGCACGACACCGTCGACGCCGAACCACCCGGAGCGGCTGGTACGGAAGCCGGTCATCACCTCGTCGGAGATGAAGAGGGCCCCGTTCTGCGCACACGCGTCCTTGAGGCCCTGGTTGAAGCCCGGCGCCGGCGGCACGACGCCCATGTTGCCGGGGGACGCCTCGGTGATCACGCACGCGATCTCGCCGGGGTGAGCGTGGAAGGCGGCGTGCACGGCTTCGAGGTCGTTGTACGGCAGGACGATGGTGTCGCCGGCCTGGGCGCCGGTGACGCCCGGCGTGTCCGGCAGCGCGAAGGTCGCCAGACCGCTGCCCGCGGCGGCGAGGAGGGCGTCGACGTGGCCGTGGTAGCACCCGGCGAACTTGATCACCTTGGACCGCCCGGTGAACCCACGGGCGAGGCGGATCGCGGACATGGTCGCCTCGGTGCCGCTGGACACCAGCCGCACCTGCTCGACCGGCCCGACCCGCCCGACGATCTCCTCGGCGAGCGCGACCTCACCCTCGCCGGGCGTACCGAAGGACGTACCGCGCGCGACCGCGTCCTGGACGGCGGCGATCACCTCGGGGTGGGAGTGCCCGAGGATCATGGGCCCCCAGGAGCACACGAGGTCGACGTACTCGCGCCCGTCGGCGTCCGTCAAATACGGCCCGCTGCCGGACACCATGAAGCGGGGCGTACCGCCCACGGCGCGGAAGGCACGCACCGGAGAGTTGACGCCGCCGGGCGTGACGGCGGCCGCACGGTCGAATAGAGCCTGCGAGACAGGCGCTTCGTATGAATAGGGCAGTTCGCTCATGACGTGCGACTTCTCCGACTTCTCGGACTTCGGGTTGCCACTGACCTACTCAGGGTAGGCCGCGGCACCTCGTGATCGATCCTCCTCCACCCCGTCCGTCTGCGAAACTGAGACCTGATACACACAGCTCCTGCGGGGCATGGTGATCAGGGGCTGCGAAGATCCTGCGGACAGGTGTTTCACCGCACGTTTCGGCGCGCGGCCGTGGGGGAGGTCACTGACACGATGATCGGGTTGCGCGGCGGGGTCCCCGCGTCCTAGAAAAGCAGTCGGGTGGAGATATGCATCGCGGTGGTGGACTGGGCGAGGGGACCGATGACCTGGGTCCTCGGCGCGCCCGGCGGGGAAAGCACCGGCGCGACGCGGAGGAATCGACCGAAGCACGTCAGACACAGGGTGTGCCGAGTGAGTCCGAGCGACTTCGGGCCGGGAGCAGGAATGGTGGTCGGGTGGGGGTGACGTACAAGTACTTCGGCGCGCCGGACGGTGCCACGGCGGCCCGCGTCCCGATCTCGATGCGCCCCGAGGAACTCGGCGGCGACGAGCTCGGCATGAACGGCATGTTCACCAAGATCAAGCCGGAGACGATGGCCGCGATGGTGCTGACCGGCATCGAAGGCGTCCCCCTCAACAAGGTCCCCCCGCTCGAACTGGTCGTCCTGCACCCCGACTACGCCGTGGTCAAACTCCCCATGACCGTCGTCGACCCCCTGCGCGGCATCGGCGAGGAGGCGGTGGGCGCGGCGGCCTTCATCTGGTCGACGGTCCCGGACCGGGGTGGCCCACGGGACGCCTTCAACGTGTACCAACTGCTGCACGAGTGGCAGGACTTCTCGAAGCGGTTGCACGAGGCGGGGCATCAGCCGTACTGCCTGGTGTGGCCCTGAGCCGCGGGTTCAGGGCGCCGTGACGGGCAGCGCGTCCGTGTAGCCGTTCGCGCCTTCGGGATCCGCTCGACCGTGTGGGCGTCCAGGGCGGCCGGGGCAGGCTTCGTGCCCAGCGTGTCCGGACGGGTGCCAGGTTCCGGTCGGCGTCACCCACTGGTCGGCCGGCGGTGCCTGCACGCCTTGGACGCGGACCCGCACCGACTGGGCGTCCGCCGCGCAGCAGCTCGGCATCAGCCGGGTCAGGTTGCAGCCGTCCCCTGCCGGGGTGACGAAACCCGTCAGCCGGACCGTAAGGCCCTTGACCGAGCGACGACAACGGGCGCAGGGCGTCACCGGCCGCCCGGTGTCGCCCTGCGCGGGCCGCACGACCGGTACCGCTGCACCCCGGTCATGCGGCCGTCGCCGTACCAGCCGTACTAGGTGCCGGACGGCCCCTGCTGAATCCGGGCCACATCGGCATCGGTCCGGAACACGTACGCCCAGCCCGACCCCGTACCGGTGGTGTAGGCGAACGCCGCGGGATCGGTGGCCGACCGCTCGGTGCCGATCTGCTCCCACGGACGCCACGTACCGAAGGAGGCCTGGACGGTCTCCCGAGTGCTGTGAATCGTCCCGTCCGCGGCCCGTGCGACGACCTCGGTGTAGCCGGAGACCGGGTCGACGACGGCGGACGGGGCGCCCGCCGAGGTCAGGTCGCCGACCTGGGTCCAGCCGGCCGGGAACGCTGCACCCCCGCTCGTCTGCACCATGCTGACGATCTTGCCGCCGGTGCTGCGGGCGTAGACGCCGAGTCGGTAACCGGGGTAGACCACCACGGAGGGCGCGTGGCTGATCTTCTGGTCGCCGAGATCGGTCCAGCCGCCGACCACCCCGTCCCGGAAGGTCGCGGTGCGCAGCTGCCCTGTGCTGTCGGCGCCGAAGAGCTGGATGCCGTCGCGGACGGTCACGGCCGTCAGCGGACCGGCGAGACCCTCGCCGTCGAGCCTGATCCAGCCCATGAAGTCCACGTTGGGCCGCTGCTGGGCGCGGTACCAGGGCTTGCCCTCGGCGTCGACGGCGAACTGCACCAGCACGCCGTCGGGCCGCTTGGCGGTGACCGGGTGCCCCTTCATCGCGCCGGCGAGGTCGACCCAGTTCCCCCAGGACGAGCTGTCCGCGCCGTGGCGGCGCCACCACGTCTGGCTGTTGACGTTCTGGACGGTCAGTGCCACCGCCCCGTCGGGCTGCTCGGCGAGCTGCGGCGTGCCGGAGAACGACTCGGTGCCCGGGCCCGTCGTCCACTGGACGGAGGCGAAGTCGGCCGGGTCGGCCTGCCGGCCGTGGACGAGGCGGCCCTGGTTGTCGGTGTAGGCGTACTCGATCGCACCGGTGGACGTCTGCAGGACACTGGCGGGACCGGTGCGGTCGGCGTCGGTCGCCGGGAACTCGGGCGTGTGGTCGGCCCGCAGACCGCAGGCGTCCGGGGCACCGCTCACGCTGCTGTAGCCGGCCCAGTGGGTGCCGGAACCGATGAGGAGGTTGTAGACGCCGTCGAAGTCCCCGGACGGCTCGTGATAGCGGTAGTGACGGACCTCGCCGTTGGCCTTGACCCGCACGATCACGTCCCCGCCGAAGGACGTGATGTTCTTCGAGTCCCGCCAGTCGGCCCAGCTGACCGTGACGTGGCGCTGGAGCCAGCGCTCGCTCTCGAAGTCGTAGCGCGAGCGCAGCAGATGACCGGTGGCCGCGTCGATGCCGTACAGCACGCCGTCGTCCGTGGCGACGATGTGGCTGTAGCGGCCCCAGCCGGAGTCGATCTTCTTGTTGCCTGCCGGGTTCCAGGTGTTCGTGGAGCTGGTGTACTGGACCCACCGCAGGTCGCCACCGCCGTCGACGTGCCAGATGTGGCCGCCGCGGTCGATACTGATCTCGTTGCGGTTCTCGGGCAGTCGGTACGTCGTGAACCCGGTGCTGATCTTTCGGTGGTGGATGTCCCACACGCCGGTGGAGCCCACGCGGTGGCTGAAGTAGAGGCCGTCGTCCTTGATGCCGTAGAAACTGGCGCTGGGTCCTGCCAGGAGGCGGGGGTACTGGTCCCAGCCGGAGTCGATGGTGGAGGCCTCGGGGACGGTGGCCGTGCCGTTGGCGGGGTCGCCCACGTTCCGGCGCAGGAGGCTGCCGGCCGTGGTGACGGAGTAGAGGGCGCCGGTGGAGGTGCAGGCCGGGCCGACGTTGGCGTTGATCCAGTTGCGCACCTTGTCGATGCGGATGCCGATCGCGCCGGTACGGGTCTCGGTCTCGTCGGTTCCGAAGCAACCACCCTGCCAGGAACGGCTGTTGACGCCGACCAGCTGCACTGTCCCGCCGGACTCACGGAAGGCGGGGCCGCCGGTGTCGCCCTTGCAGACGGCGGCGCCGTCCTTGCCGGTGATGCCGACCTCGGTGGCGCTCAGGGAATCCACCGTGAAGGTGCCGGTGTGCAGGCGCAGCGGGGCCCACTCGGTCTTGGTGCGGCCGTATCCGGCGACCCGCAGCTCCTCCCCGGCTTCGGGCGCGGTGGCGCCGAGGGTGACGGGGGTGATGCCGGTGACCGGGGTGGCGAGCTTCGCCAGTACGAGGTCCTGGTCCGGGTGGGGGACAAGCTGGACGACGCCGCGCACCTGCCCGGTCGTGGTGGTCAGGTCGGTGCGGCCGATGGTGGCGGTGGTCGGCAGCGCGGGCGCCCCTGCGGGCACGTTCAGGCCGGCGGCGGGGTCGTCGACGAAGCAGCTGGCGGCGGTGAGCAGCCACTGCGCGTACACCAGCGTGCCGGAGCAGGCGCGTTGGCCGTCGCCGATGTCCAGGCGGGCGGTGAAGGCGTGGGCGTTGTCGGCGGCGGCCGCGCCGGTCACGGCCTGGGCCGGGGCGGCGGACGCCAGCATCGGGGCGGCCGTCAGAGCCGCGCTGAACGCGGCCAGCGTGGAGAGGCGAGTGCTACGAGGTCTGGGCATGTCCGTTTCCTTGAGGCGGGTTCGCGGGACCGGGCGGCTCGGGAGCGCCCGCTTCGTGAAGGGGTCGGGTCGAGGGGCTTACTTGGAGGTGACGATCTCCACGAGCATGTGCCGGCGCCCGTCCGGGTCGACGCCCTCCCCGACCGGCGTCCAGGTGTCCTCGTCGATCTGGTACGTCTTTTCCTCGCTGTCGACGGTCATGCTGACCTCGGTCTGGTAGCTGTTGCCCTTGATGGCGTAGACCGCGGGCACCTCCAGACTCAGATAGCCCTCGTTCCCGGTGACCCGGAAGCAGATCTTTTCCTGGTTGCGCGCCGACACCTCCAGCAGTCCGGCCGGACCGCAGTCGGCGAGGACGATGTGCCCGTCACCGCGCTTGAGGACGAATCCCCGCTCCTGCTGGATTTTGTCGGCTTGCGGATACGCGAAATCCTCCACCGCGTATCCCGGGGCTTCATCGGCCACCGTGTGCACCGGGACGGTCTCCGTTTCGCCGGGGGCACCGACCGTGAGAGCCGGCACCGCGAGACCGACCGCGGCACCGGCGGCCACCATCCGGGAAAGCAATCGCATAAATGTCCCTGCCTTGAGTTCATGACGCAGCCGGACCAGCAACCCACCTTCGCGACATGGCAAGTTGACGGCCAGTGAGCCGGACCGGCCCGCAATCCTGACACCCGCGCACGCCGCAAACAACAGTGATCCGGGCCACAATCTTTTGCCCCGGAAAGCTATTAGACGCCCAGGATGAACATCCGATGAAAACGGAATTCCCCATTCAGACATTCGAAAGGAAACTGAAGTTGGCCAAGTGTCGATGGTGAAAGTCGTGACGCGCCGGTGAGGATCAATTCGACCGCGCGGACCTGGCCACCACTGAGGGTCAGTCAAGTTTGGGAGAAAACGCGTTGAATGCCAGATTGCGAACCGTGCCGTCGTGGCGCGGCGTCGTGGCGACGCTGATAGCCCTGGCGATGGTGCTGGGCATCGATCTGCGTCCCGCCACGGCGGCCGACAGCCCCCCGGAGTACTCAAGAGCCGACGTTCTCCTGCAATGGGAGTACGGCGGCCCGGGCGTACGGCGGGCGGCCGAGGCCGTCCTGCTGGGTTCGGAAGCCGACATCGAGACCTTCATGGACGTGGATCTGCCGGCCCTCCAGGTGGAGGACATGCGGGTCGAGGTGGCGCAGGTCATGGCCCTGGGCGGTCCCGGTGTGCGCGAGGCGGCCGACGTCGCCCTGAGCGGCGGGGCCACGGAGCTGCAGGCCTTCCTGGACGGCGGTTTCACCAGGCCGTACGAGGACGATCTGCGGGTATCGGTGGCGCAGGTCATGGCGGTCGGCGGTCCCGGCGTCAAGGAGGCGGGCAGTGCGGCGCTGAACGGCACGCCCGACGACTGGGACGCGTTCCTCAAGGAGGGTCAGTATCAGGCCCGCGATGACGACAACCGGGTGCAGGTCGCCCGCCTGATGGCCACGGGCGGCCCGAATGTGAAGCTGCTCGCAGGCCAGGCCCTGGACGGCACGGCCGAGGACGTCCAGCACTTCCTGGACCACGGGTGGGAGGTCGCCGCCGCACGCGACCAGGAGTCGCTCACCGTCACCCAGCTGGCCCAACTCGCCGACAAGGCGCAGAAGCAGGCGAAGGAGCTGACCGAGACCGCCAAGGAGGAGGCGGCCAAGGCGGAGGCGGCCACCAAGGCGGCCAAGGCGGCGGCGCAGGTCGCGGCCCAGGAGGCGCTGGCGGCCAAGGACTCGGCGGGCAAGGCGGCGGCTGCCGCGTCCCGGGCGGCGGCGGCCGCGAACCGGGCGGCCCAGTCGGCCCGTACGGCGGTGTCCGCTGCCGCGGCCGCGAACGCGGTGGCACGGGTGGCCGCCAGCGCCGCGGCCCAGGCGGCCTACGCCGCGAGCCAGGCCGGAAACGCGGCGTCCACGGCCAGGTCCGCCGCTGCCTCGGCAGCGGGCGACGCCACCCGGGCCCAGCAGGCACGGGAGGCCGCGCAGAAGGCGAACGCCGCCGCGTCGGGCGCCCGGAAGGCAGCCGACGCCGCCGACCAGGCCGGCATCGCCGCCGAGAACGCCGCGAAGGCCGCCGGAGCCGCGGCCAGCGCGGGCGCCAACGCGGCCGCGGCGGCAGCTGCGGCGGCCGACGCCGGCCGCTGGGCCCATGAGGCGGGCGCCAAGAGCGACGAGGCACAGACGGCGGCGGCCCAGGCCAAGCGTCTCGCCGACCAGGCCACGCGGGCGGCCAACGCCGCGCAGACCAACGCGAACCAGGCCGCCACCGCCGCACGTCAGTCACGGGACGCGGCCAACGACGCCGCCGCGCACGCGGAGGCAGCGGCGATCGCGGCGAACAAGGCCGCCGACGAGGCGGGCAAGGCGGTGGACGCCGCCAAGGAGTCCACCGCCGCGGCGAACGCGGCCACCCAGGCCGCCAACAACGCGCTGACCGCGGCCACGCAGGCTTCGAACGTGGCGGAGCTGGCCCGCAAGGCCGACGCCGAGCGGCTGGCCCAGCAGCAGGACGAGGCGGTTTTCGCGGCCGAGGAGGCCAACCGGGCGCACGAGGCCCGTGGGGCCGCCGCCCAGTGGGAGGTCGGCCGTCTCCAAGAGCTCAACTCGCAGACACGGACACTGCTGGCGGAGGCCGCGGCGGCGTCCGACCCCGCCGTCACCGCCGCCAAGGGCCGGCAGGCCGCCGTCAACATGCTCGACAGCGGCGGGACCTGGGTGAAGGACGCCGCTGAGGCAGCGCTGTCCGGCACCGACGCGGACGTGGCCGAGTTCGTGCGCACCAGGCTGGCGGTGGCCCTCGCACAGGACGACCGGGCCAGCGTGGCGCACATCGCCGCGACCAGCCAGATCCCCGCGCAGCGGCAGGCCGCGCTTGACGTGCTGGACAAGCCGATCGAACAGGTGCGGGAGTTCCTGCGCACCCGCGCCTACCCGGGCAAGGAGGACGACGACCGGGTCGCCGTCGCCAGGATCGCGGCGGAGGGCGGTCCGGGTGTGAAGACCGCGGCCGGCGAGGCGCTGGACGGTACCGCGGCCGACGTGGCGGAGTTCCTGGAGGTCGGGCAGTACAGGGCCCGCGAGGACGACGACCGCGTGGCGGTCACCCAGGCCCTCGCCACCGGTGGTCCGGAGGTCCGGGCCGCGGCGCAGGCCGTGTTGTCCGGTCCACCCTCCGGGCTACGCCCCTTCTTGGAGATCGGGCTCCACAAGGCGCGGCAGCGGGACGCCAACGCAGCCGCCCACATCGCCGGGATCAACACCCTGCTGCAGGCCGCCTACAAGTCGGCGTCGCTCGCCCACAAGAACGCCGCCGAAGCCCAGAAGGTGGCCGCGGAAGCCCGCAAGGACGCCGCGAAGGCCGTCGAGTGGGCGAACAAGGCCAAGGCGTCCTCCGACCAGGCGAACGAGTACGCCCGGCAGGCCGACGCGTCCGCGGACGAGGCGGCCGAGTCCGCCGAACGCGCCGCGGAGTCCGCGAAGACGGCCAGGGAAGCGGCCGCGGCGGCGCGGCAGGACGCCCAGTCGGCGGCCCGCTCCGCGGAACGCGCCCAGCACTCCGCGAGCGTCGCCTACGGCTATTCCCTCGAAGCCAATACCTCCGCCTACAGCGCCGGTGTCTCCGCCGAGGCCGCGGGCAAGGACGCCGACGCCGCGGCGAGGGCCGCGACCGAGGCCATGAAGACCGCGGCCGACAAGCTGGTGGCGGAACTGAAGGCGCAGATTCAGCAGGAGGCGCAGGAACCCAGCAAGCCGCTTTCCGACGAGGAGCTGCGCAAGGCTCTCGAGAAGCGCTTGGTCCAGTACCGCGGCGATCTCCTGGAGGACGGTGACCTCAAGCCGGGCGAGGTGCTCCTGGTCTGCGGCGGTGACGGCGCCGGTGGCATGGGATGCGTCAGCAGCACGTATCTCGACCGTCTGATCGCCTGGTACGTGGGTGCCGAGGAGATCGAGAAGTGCCTCACGGACAAGAAGCCCTCGTGTCTGAAGGGCCTCGCCCTGAGCGCGCTGAAGCTGAAGATCCTGAAGAAGACGACCTGCGGCAAGAGCAGCTTCACGCCGGGCACCCGAGTCCTGGTGGCCGGCAACCGGACCAAGGCGATCGAGGACGTCCGGGTCGGCGACCGGGTCATGGCCACGGACCCCGGGACCGGCCGCACCGAGGCGAAGGCCGTCCGGGCCACCATCACCAGCACGGGCCGGAAGGACCTCATGGACGTCACCGTCGCCGGTCCCGGCGCACGGACCAGCGGCACGGTCGTCACCACCGACAACCACCCCTTCCGGGTGACCGGCGAGAAGAACGTCTGGCTCGACGCCGCGCACCTCACACCCGGGGACCGGCTGCGGACCGCCGTCGGTACCCAGGCACGGGTCAGCGGGGCCAGAGCGTGGACCGCGCCGGAGCAGCGCGTCCACAACCTGAGTGTCGCCGACTTCCACACGTACTACGTGCTGGCCGGCGCCACGCCCGTCCTGGTGCACAATTCGAGTTGCCCGATCGGCTTCACGGAAGACACGGTCGGGGACGCCTTCACGGGTATGAACAAGGGAGGCGGCCATGCCATCCGGTACCTGATCAAGGACGGTCTGATCCCCAACAAGGGAAGCGTGGCCTCCCAGGTCAAGTACCTTCAGGACAACTTCTCGCAGATTCTGACGTCGCCGGATAAGACGTTCGACTGGAAGGTCGGTGGCACGCAGGCCAAGGGATTCGCCAAGAGGGTGAACGGCAAGGTGGTGGTGATGTTCGTGGCGAAGGAAGGGCCGTACCAGGGCAAGCTCCTCACCGCGATGGTGCCCGGTGCCAAGAACATGACGAAGTGGGGTCTGTGGTGACTTCCCTCAAGGACGCCCTCTCCTGGAGCGGCCCCGCGGTCGTCGTCCTCTTCACGCTGGGGCGCTCCGAAGCCCGCCTGGAACGGCACGAGTTCGAGGTGGCGGGTCCGCGCCCGGACGAGGTCGAGTTCTTTCCGATCTCCCCCGAGCCAGGGGGGAGACGGGCGGTCATCCGGGAGTACGACCTCACCTTCCAGGACGCCGACCAGGACTTCGCCCCCTACCTGCGGCAGTGCCTGCGGAAGGCTGCCGCGCACGCCGAGGGCATCGCATGGGTGGCGTTCGAGGGCGCTTTCCACTTCGATCACCTCTTCACCGACGACATCGCGGACCAGATCTACGGCTACTGCGTGGCCGGAGGCGACCCGGTTGTCGCGTGGGATCCCGCGACCTTGAAAAGCGACGGCTGGAAGCGGGAGATCAGGGAAGTGCGAACTGTCCTGGACCAGGATTTCCCGAGGGACGAGACCGAATGACCGGCAGCCCTGAGATCCCTGTCCCGCACGCCTGACGACAACGCGTCCGGACGCCGGTGCCTCCCCATGAGCTCTCTCAAGGGGAGGCACCGGCATTCCGGGACGACATGACGGGACAGCGACCATTCGATCGCGTTCGTCGAGAGCTACCCGCCCCCCACCGTGAACCCGATCACCGCCCCGCCCCCCTCCCGCCGCCAGGCGAACGGCGCGCCCCCGTGGGCCAGCGCCACCTCCCGCACGATCGACAGTCCCAGTCCCGAACCCGGCAGTGACCGGGCGTCCGCGGCCCGGTAGAAGCGGTCGAAGACGCGGTCCCGGTCGCAATCGGCGACGCCGGGCCCCCGGTCGTGCACCTCCACCCGGACCGTCCCCGGCCGCGCCGGGCCGGAGACCACGATCTCGATCGGGGCGGTGCCGTCGGCGTCGAACTTCGCCGCGTTCTCGACCAGGTTCGACAGCGCCCGTGTCAGCATCCCGGGCCGCCCCTCCGTCGTCGTGTCGCCGCTCGCGCGCACCTCGACACGTCGCCCCGTACGCCGCCGTGCCAGGCCCGCGACGTCCTCCGCGAGGTCGGCGACATCGACCCGCTGCGGCGGCTCGGCGTCCGACTGCCCGGCCGCCAGGTCCACCAACTCGTTGACCAGGTCGGTCAGTTCGCGTGCCTCCTGCCCCAGGTCGGCGACCAGCTCCTCGCGCGTCCCGGGCGGCAGCTCGTCGATCCGGCGCAGCAGGGAGATGTTGGTACGCAGGGAGGTCAGCGGCGTACGCAGCTCGTGCCCCGCGTCCTGCACCAGCCGCCGCTGGTCCTCCTCCGACTGGGCCAGCCGGCCCAGCATGCGGTCGAAGGCCCGGCCGAGCCGCCCCACCTCGTCGCTGCCGGTCACGGGCACGTCGATACCGAGCCGCCGGGTTCGTGCCACCGCCTCCGCCGCCGACGTGAGTATCACCAGCCGCCGGGTGATCCGGCGCGCCAGCCACCAGCCGAAGAGGCCCGCGCCGACCACCACCGCCACCATCAGCAGCAACGTCCGCTGCTGGAGCGCCCGCAGGAGATCCTCGGTGTCGCTGAACTCCTGCGCCACCTGCACCGCGCCCCGGCCGCCGCCCAGGGAGACGGTCACGACCCGGTAGACGTCGTCCCCGACGTCGACGTCCTTGTGCTGGGCCAGCCGTCCGGCGCGCGCCGCGCCCGCGACGTGCCGGTCGGCCGCGGTGACCGGCAGCCCGGGACTGCCCGGGTCGACGACACGACCGTCCGGGCCTAGGACCTGCACGTCTGTACGGGCGGGCCGGACGAAGTCGTGACCCGGCGAGGAGGAGAAGTCCTCCGGGGCCATCCGGCGCTCGCTCACCTCGACCCGCAGATCCTGGACGACCTCGTCGAACACCGACTGCTGGTCGACGCGGACCAGCCGCGCGGCGGCACCGTAGGACAGGATCCCGACGAGCACGGTGACGACGGCGGTCACGATCGCGAAGGACACGGCGAAGGTCGTCCGCAACGACCCGAGCCGCGGCCGCCACCACTCGACGCCCCCGGGCCCTCTCCGGCGTCGCCCCCGCCCGTCGGCCGCGGACCCGGCGGCCTCGGCCCCGGCCCTTCCGCTGAGCCGAACCGAAGCTTTGGCCCTGGAACCGACCCCCCGCAGCCGCGCCACTCAGTCCTCCCGCAGCACGTAACCCACCCCGCGCACGGTGTGGATCAGCTGCGGTGCCCCCGGCTCGTCCAGTTTCCGGCGCAGATAGCCGACGTACACGGCGAGGTTCTTCGACCCCGGCCCGAAGTCGTAGCCCCAGATCCGGTCGTAGATCGTGGAGTGGTCGAGCACGATGCCCTCGTTGCGCACCAGCAGCTCCAGCAGCTCGAACTCGGTGCGCGTCAGCTCCAGCTCGCGCTGACCGCGCCAGGCCCGCCGCGCCTGCGGATCCATCCGCAGCCCTGCCGCCTCCAGATGCCGCGCGGGCGGCGGCACCCGCTCCGGTGCGTCGACGGCCCCGTTCGCCGTACGCCGCAGCAGGGCCCGCAACCGCGCGAAGACCTCCTCGACGTCGAACGGCTTCACGACATAGTCGTCGGCGCCCGCGTCCAGCCCCGCGATCCGGTCGGCCGTCTCCACGAGCGCCGTCAGCATCAGGATCGGCGTGCGGTCCCCCTCGGCCCGCAGCACCCGGCAGACCTGGAGACCGTCGATCCCCGGCATCATCACGTCCAGCACCAGCGCGTCCGGCGGCGTGCGATGGGCCTGCGCCAGCGCCTCCACGCCGTCGGCGACCGCGGTGACCCGGTAGCCCTCCAGGGTCAGGGCCCGTTCCAGGGCGTTGCGGATGGCGCGGTCGTCCTCGGCGAGCAGAACTGTCTGGGGCACCCGTCCAGTGTGGCAAAGCGGGGCGGTCGTACGACCGGGCGGGCGAGCGGCACCTGATCCTCTTACTGGCCTCTCACCCGCCCGAAACGCCCTCTACGGGCACGCCCTCGGCCGAAGCGGCCCTGGCGGGCACGCCCCCCCGGGGGCACCCCCTCGGCGCGCACGCGCTACCCGGCCGGCCGCAGCGCGGCGAGCTGCTGCTCGAACGGAACCACCTCGAACCCCTCGAAGCCGCCACCGGCCGCACCGGCCGAAGCGCCCACGGAGGCGCCCGCCGGTACCGGCCTGCCCAGCGACAGCCCCGTCACCAGGCGGACCAGCTCCCCCGCCGCCCGCTCGATACGCCCGTCCAGCCCCTCGGCACCCCAGTCCTCCGAGGCGGCGTACACACCGGTCGGAACGACGACGGCCTTGAGATAGGCGAAGAGCGGGCGCAGCGCGTGCTCCAGCACCAGCGAGTGGCGGGCCGTGCCACCGGTCGCCGCGACCAGCACCGGCTTGCCCGCCAGCGCCTCGGGGTCGATCACGTCGAAGAACGACTTGAAGAGCCCGCTGTACGACGCCGCGAACACCGGCGTGACCACGATCAGCCCGTCCGCCCCGGTCACCGCGTCGATCGCGGCGGACAGGGCCCGGCCGGCGAACCCGTTGGTGAAGTTGTGCGCGATCTCGACGGCGAGCTCGCGCAACTCCACGACCTGTACCTCGACGGGCGCGTCGGCCGGCGCCTGCCGCTCCGCGGCCACGGCCAGCCGGTCGCCCAGCAGCCGTGTGGACGACGGCACACTCAGCCCCGCCGAGACGACGACGAGCTTCATGCCGCGCTCACCCCTTCCTCGGAACCTTCCCCGGCGCCTTCCTGCGCCTTGAGCAGCGACGCGTGGACGGGAGCATCCGGCACGTTCGCCGGGCGCCCCTTGGCGAACTCCTCGCGCAGCACCGGCACGACCTCCTCGCCCAGCAGGTCGAGCTGCTCCAGCACGGTCTTGAGCGGCAGGCCGGCGTGGTCCATCAGGAACAGCTGGCGCTGGTAGTCACCGGCGTACTCGCGGAAGCTCAGCGTCCTCTCGATCACCTGCTGCGGCGAGCCCACGGTGAGCGGGGTCTGCTCGGTGAAGTCCTCCAGCGACGGCCCGTGCCCGTAGACCGGCGCGTTGTCGAAGTACGGCCGGAACTCGCGCACCGCGTCCTGCGAGTTCTTCCGCATGAACACCTGACCGCCGAGCCCGACGATCGCCTGCTCGGGCGTGCCGTGCCCGTAGTGGGCGTACCGGGTCCGGTACAGCTCGACCATCCGCTTGGTGTGCTCGGCCGGCCAGAAGATGTTGTTGTGGAAGAAGCCGTCGCCGTAGTAGGCGGCCTGTTCCGCGATCTCCGGCGAGCGGATGGAGCCGTGCCAGACGAAGGGCGGTACGCCGTCCAGCGGGCGCGGCGTCGAGGTGAACCCCTGGAGCGGCGTGCGGAACTTGCCCTCCCAGTTCACGACGTCCTCGCGCCACAGCCGGTGCAGCAGGGCGTAGTTCTCGATGGCGAGGTTGATGCCCTGCCGGATGTCCTGTCCGAACCAGGGGTAGACCGGGCCGGTGTTGCCGCGCCCCATCATCAGGTCCACCCGGCCGTCGGCCAGGTGCTGGAGCATCGCGAAGTCCTCGGCGATCTTCACCGGGTCGTTGGTGGTGATCAGCGTGGTCGAGGTGGACAGGACCAGCCGCTCCGTGCGCGCCGCGATGTAGCCGAGCATGGTCGTCGGCGACGAGGGCACGAACGGCGGGTTGTGGTGCTCGCCGGTCGCGAAGACGTCCAGGCCGACCTCCTCGGCCTTCAGAGCGATGGCGACCATGGCCTTGATCCGCTCGCGCTCGGTCGGCGTACGGCCCGTGGTCGGATCGGGTGTGACGTCCCCGACGCTGAAGATCCCGAACTGCATGGTCGCTCATCCTCCAAGTTGTTGATGCTTCAACTATACCTGGAGAACTCCGACCCCCGGCTCCCTATTCCCCCTGTGCCCGCGCACCCGTACTCAGCCCACCAGGAGACGCCCACCGCGGATCCCGCCCGGTCTGCGCGAGCAGCCGCTCGAACGGCGGGGCGTCCGGTGCCGGTGGCGTCGGCGCCGGCTCGGCGACGGTACGGATGAGCTCCTCCACGACCACCGCCGCCGCCTCGTCGTCGTTGTCGTCGTCGTTGTCGTCGTTGTCGTTCTCGTTGTGACGCCCACGGAGGACGAGACCCGGCGGGCCGCGCTCGACGCCTTCCTGCGCGCCCTCGCCCCCGCGCCGGACTCCCAGGCCGACCTCGCCATGGACCTCGTCCAGCGCATCCGCGCCGACCGCACCGTGCGCCGGGTGCGGGACTTCGCCCGCGCGCAGGGCCTGTCGGTACGGGCGCTGCAACGGCTCTTCTCGGAGTACGCCGGGGTCGGCCCGAAGTGGGTGATCCTCCGCCACCGCATCCACGAGGCACTGGAACTCGCCGGCACCCGGCACGACGTCGACTGGGCGGCCCTCGCCGCCGACCTCGGCTACGCGGACCAGGCCCACCTGGTACGGGACTTCACCAGCACCGTGGGCACGACACCCACGGCGTACGCGGCGAGCGCAGGGGGGAGACGGCACCGGCCGCGCCGCCGTGAGCCAGGCACCCCGGACGCCGCTGCCGCCCTCCGACCGAGGCATGCGAAGCTGCCGTCATGCTCGTCCTGCGCTCCGCCGCCCTCTTCCTCGTGGCCGCCCTGTTCGAGATCGGCGGCGCCTGGCTGGTCTGGCAGGGCTGGCGGGAACAGCGCGGCTGGCTCTGGATCACCGGCGGCGTGCTCGCCCTCGGCGCCTACGGCTTCGTCGCCACCTTCCAGCCGGACGCCCACTTCGGCCGCATCCTCGCCGCGTACGGCGGCATCTTCGTCGCCGGTTCGATCGCGTGGGGCATGGTCGCGGACGGCTACCGCCCCGACCGCTGGGACATCACAGGCGCCCTGATCTGCCTGGCCGGCATGGCGGTCATCATGTGGACCCCCCGAGGGAACTGACCCACCCTTCAGGGGCACGGGGACCTCCGCGCCCTCCAGGGGCGCGGGGACCTCCGCGCCCTCCAGGGGCGCGGGGAACTGCGCGAACACCCCACCGGCCATCAGCCACCCCACTCCGCCCACCCCCTCAGGGGCGCGGGGAACTGCGCGAACACCCCTCACCCACCCGCAGCCACCCCCGATCCGCACCACCACGACGCATATCCTTGACCCACAAGGCCACACCCGGCCCCCACCGCCCCCGCCCCCGCCGAGGAGACCCCCCATGGCCCCGTCCCGCATCGCAGTAGTCACCGGCGCGAGCAGCGGAATCGGAGCCGCAACGGCCCGGCAACTGGCGACCGCGGGCTACCGAGTAGTCCTCACCGCCCGCCGCAAGGACCGCGTCGAAGCACTGGCCGAGGAGATCATCGCGGCCGGCGGCCAGGCCACCGCCTACACCCTGGACGTCACGGACCGCACGGCGGTGGACGAGTTCGCGACCGCCTTCAAGACGATCGCCGTGCTGGTCAACAACGCGGGCGGAGCCCTGGGCCTGGACCCGGTGGCCACCGGCGACCCGGCGGACTGGCGGCAGATGTACGAGACGAACGTCCTCGGCACCCTCAACCTGACCCAGGCCCTGCTCCCCAAGCTGATCGCGAGCGGCGACGGCACCGTGGTCGTGGTCTCCTCCACGGCCGGCCACGGCACCTACGAGGGCGGCGCCGGCTACGTCGCCGCCAAGCACGGCGCCCACGTACTCGCCGAAACCCTCCGCCTGGAGATCCTCGGCGAGCCCGTCCGGGTCATCGAGGTCGCCCCCGGCCTGGTCAGGACCGAGGAGTTCGCCCTGACCCGCTTCGGCGGCGACGAGGAGCGGGCGGCCAAGGTCTACGAGGGCGTCCCCGCCCCACTGACCGCCGACGACGTGGCCGACACCATCACCTGGGCGGTCACCCGCCCCAGCCACGTCAACATCGACCTCCTGGTGGTCCGCCCCCGAGCCCAGGCCTCCAACACGAAGCTGCACCGGGAGCGCTGAGCCCGGGTCAGCCCTTCACGCAGACGACCTGCTTCAGCTTGGCGACGACCTCCACCAGGTCCCGCTGCTGGTCGATGACCTGCTCGATCGGCTTGTAGGCACCCGGGATCTCGTCCACCACGCCGGAGTCCTTACGGCACTCCACGCCCCGCGTCTGCTCCTCCAGGTCCTTGGTGGAGAAGCGCCGCTTCGCGGCGTTGCGGCTCATCCGCCGGCCGGCGCCGTGCGAGGCCGAGTTGAAGGACTTGTCGTTGCCGAGGCCCTTCACGATGTACGAACCCGTGCCCATCGAGCCCGGGATGATCCCGTACTCGCCGGACCCGGCCCGGATCGCGCCCTTGCGGGTCACGAGCAGGTCCATGCCCTCGTACCGCTCCTCCGCCACGTAGTTGTGGTGGCAGGAGATCTCCCGCTCGAACGTGGGCTTCGCCTTCTTGAACTCCTTGCGGACCACGTCCTTCAGGAGCGCTATCATGATCGTGCGGTTGTACTTGGCGTACTCCTGCGCCCAGAACAGGTCGTTGCGGTACGCCGCCATCTGCGGGGTGTCCGCGACGAAGACGGCGAGGTCGCGGTCGACCAGGCCCTGGTTGTGCGGGAGTTTCTGGGCGACGCCGATGTGGTGCTCGGCGAGCTCCTTGCCGATGTTGCGGGACCCCGAGTGCAGCATCAGCCACACCGCACCGGTGGAATCCACGCATATTTCCACAAAGTGGTTCCCACCGCCCAGCGTCCCCATCTGCTTGACGGCCCGCTCCTCACGGAACTTCACCGCCTCGGCCACGCCCCCGAACCGCGCCCAGAAGTCGTCCCACCCGGCGGTGGCGAGCCCGTGGAAGCGTCCCGGCTCGACGGGGCTGTCGTGCATGCCCCGGCCCACCGGAATCGTCGCCTCGATCTTCGACCGCAGCCGCGCCAGGTCCCCCGGCAGGTCGTTCGCCGTCAGGGACGTCCGCACCGCCGACATGCCGCAGCCGATGTCGACGCCGACCGCGGCCGGGCAGACGGCGCCGCGCATCGCGATGACCGAGCCGACCGTCGCGCCCTTGCCGTAGTGCACGTCCGGCATGACCGCGAGCCCCTTGATCCAGGGCAGGGTCGCCACGTTCCGCAACTGCTGGAGCGCCCCCTCCTCGACCGTGGCGGGGTCGGTCCACATACGGATGGGTACCTTCGCGCCCGGCATCTCTACGTACGACATATCGCCCTCATTCCCCCGGAAGATTTCAGAAGCCGCGAAACGCAAAACCGTCGCCAAGGTCGACGTAAAGGACAACGGACCGGCGTTCACGGCAGTGCGTGCGATACACATTGTCTCCAGGGGGAGACCGGCGACGGCAAGCGATTAACCAGCGAGAGGAGCCTGACCGTGCAGCGGAAGGCGTACGTATCCGGCGTCGCCGCGGTCCTCGCGGCCCTGCTGGCCGGCTGCACCGGGGGTTCCGAGGGCGGCGACACCACCGACAGCTCCAACTCCGACAGCGCCGGTACGGCGACGGCGGCCGCCGAGCCCGGCCGTTACCGCAACCTCCCCGACCCCTGCGGCGCGGTCGGCAAGGACACCCTCGACTCCCTCCTCCCCGGCATCCGGCAGATCGCCGACGAGGAGCAGCGCGAGCAGGCCTACGAGGGCGAGCCCACGCTCACCTACGACAACGACCGCAAGGTCGGCTGCCGTTGGAAGGTCGAGTCCGCCTCCGCGACGGACCACCTGTTCGTCGACTTCGAGCGAGTGGTGTCGTACGACAACGCGGTGAGCGACGACGACCAGGCGCGGGAGCTGTTCGCGACCAGCCGGACGGCGGCGGACCTGCCGGAGCCGACGGCGACGGAGACGCTCTCCCCCACCGGCACGCGGTCCCCCTCCGGGAAGCAGTCTCCCTCCGGCACGGGCGCTCCGTCCGGGAGCGGCGCCCCGAGCCCCGCCGGAACCCCGTCCGGCACCGCCTCGGGCACTCCCTCCGGCACCCCCGGCGGCACGTCGGGCCCGACGGCCACGCCGACCGCCCTCCAGCCCCGCGTACTCGACGACCTCGCGGACGAGGCCTTCCTCGACGACGAGCTGAACAGCTCCGGTTCGACGGCCAAGCAGCGCACGGTGACTGTGGCGTTCCGCACGTCCAACGTCATCGTGACCATCGAGTACGAGGAGCAGCCGGCGACCGTCGGAGTCGTCCCGGACAGCGAGGAAATGCAGGACAGGGCCCGGAAACTGGCCGCGCAGCTGGCTGGCTCGCTCGCCGAGTAGCGCTTCTTCGCGCCCCGCGTGAAGCGGCTGAACCGAGTCCGCACAGTTCCCTCACCGCGTACCGTGACCCCTCGGACCCGTAACCCGAGCGTCATTGAGTGAAGGAACCATGCAGCGACGAGCACAGCGAGCCGAGCAGCGTAAGCAGCGACCCAGCCGCATCAACCGCGTCCTTGCCGGCGCGGCGGCCGTCCCCGTGATGCTGATCGCCGCCGGCTGCTCCTCGGACTCCGGCTCCGGAGCCGACGCCAAGCAGGCGTCCGAGAGCCCGGCGGGCGCGTCCGCGAGCCTCTCGCCCACCGTGGAGGCGGCGGCGTACGCGAAGCTGCCCGAGCCCTGCTCGGTGCTGTCGAAGAAGACACTGGAGGAACTGGTCCCGGAGGCGGGCAAGTCGGGCAAGGAAGGCAACTCGGACGATGTTTCGGTCCGGGCCGGCTGCTCCTGGGACAGCCTCGACAACAACGGCGTCAAGGGCTCCCAGTTCCGCTGGCTGAACGTCTCGCTGTTGCGCTTCGAGTCCGACGCGACGCGCGGCGCCGGCGAGCAGCGGGCGCAGGAGTACTACGAGAAGCAGGTCGCCGACGCCAAGGCGGTAGAGGGCGCCAAGAACACCAAGACCGAGCAGGTCACCGGCACCGGCGACCAGGCGGCGGCCGTGCGCTACGACCTGAAGAAGAAGGAAGGCGCCTTCAAGCAGCAGACGGTCGTGACGCGCGTCGAGAACGTCGTCGTCACCGTCGACTACAACGGCGCGGGCCTGGCCGGCGAGAAGTCGCCCGACGCCGACGACCTGATGAAGGCGGCGCGGAAGGCGGCCAAGGAGGCGGTGGCCGCGGTCACGAAGGCGAACGGGGCGGACACCTCGGCGGCCCCGGACAGTCCGCGGTCTCCGTCCAAGTCGCCCTCGAAGTCGAGCAGTTCGACCAAGTCGCCGACGAAGAAGAGCTGACCGGGGGACTCCGGAGGATCACCGGAAGCCACCGGAAGAGTCACGGATGGGCTGACGTACACGGTCCGGCCACCTGTTGCCCGTACGCATGTGCCACCCTGTTGGGCGCGCAACAACACGCAGTGGGAGGGGAATACGGGTGGCCGCGCCACTACAGCTGACACGGATGCACCGCGTTCTCATCGGCGTGGTCGTCTTCGGTGCCGTGATCATCGCGGGCATCGGTTTCGCGGGGTCGTACGCAGCCGTACGCACTCTCGCCCTGAAGAAGGGCTTCGGGGACTTCAGTTATGTCTTCCCGATAGGCATCGACGCGGGTATCTGCGTCCTGCTCGCCCTGGATCTGCTCCTCACCTGGATCCGCATCCCCTTCCCGCTGCTCCGCCAGACGGCCTGGCTGCTGACGGCGGCGACGATCGCCTTCAACGGCGCGGCGGCCTGGCCGGACCCGCTGGGCGTCGGCATGCACGGCGTCATCCCGATCCTGTTCGTGGTCTCGGTGGAGGCGGCCCGGCACGCGATCGGCCGGATCGCGGACATCACGGCCGACAAGCACATGGAGGGCGTGCGCCTCACCCGCTGGCTGCTCTCCCCGGTCCCGACCTTCCTGCTCTGGCGCCGCATGAAGCTGTGGGAGCTCCGCTCCTACGAGCAGGTGATCAAGCTGGAGCAGGAGCGCCTCGTCTACCAGGCCCGCCTTCGCTCCCGCTACGGCCGCGCCTGGCGCCGCAAGGCCCCGGTGGAGGCCCTGATGCCGCTGCGCCTGGCCAAGTACGGCGTCCCGCTCGCGGACACGGCCCCGGCGGGCCTGGCGGCGGCGGGCATCGAACCGGCCCTGATACCCCCGGCGCCGCAGCCCGCCCTGGAGCCCGCCGACACGGCCGCGAGCAGTCGCGCCGCCGGGGCGGCACAGGTGAACCCGGCGCCACCTCACGGCGAGCAGCGCCCCCGGGGCGACGGCCACCCGGACGCGGATCAGCTCGACCACAGCGAGTCCCAGAACCAGTGGCTGCACGCCCGCGACCCGCAGTCCATCGAGTACCACGGCGGCTACGACCCCACGTACGACCCGGAGGCCGCGTACGCCCAGTGGTACGAGGAACAGCAGCGGGCCGAGCAGTACCAGCAGCAGTACGAGGAGCCCCCGCCGCCCGCCGAGCCCTCCCCTGAGGACACCGGCACGTTCCCCATCCCGGTCGGCCCGGGCCGCACCCGCGAACTCGGCGAGGGCGGCGGCACCCCGCAGCCTGACCTGACCGAAGAGGACTACTACCTGGTCTTCAAGAAGTCGATCGACGGCAGCTACCCGACCTCCGGCCAGTTCCGGGACGACGTGGAGGCCACCTACGGCACCACGCTCCCGCAGCGCGAGGCCGAGCGCATGGTCAACCGCTTCACCAACCGCCACACCGCGGAGCTGCAGGAAGACCACATCGCCTGATCCCGTACGACGACCTGATCCGCGTACGACGATGGGGGCGCCCGGCGATCGCCGGGCGCCCCCATCGTCATGGAAGCGCCGTCACTACTCCCCGAGCAGGCGCCGCACCCGCTCCTGGCCCACCGCCAGCAGCAGGGTGGGCAGTCGCGGCCCGGTGTCCCGGCCCACCAGCAGGTGGTACAGGAGCGCGAAGAACGTCCGCTGCGCGGTCTTGATCTCCGGCGGCAGCTCCTTCGGCGTGGCGTCGGCGGAGAACCCGGCCTGGACCTTGGGCACGCCGTAGACCAGGTGGGTCAGCCCGTTGAGCGACCAGTGCTCGGCCAGTCCGTCGAGCAGCAGCCGCACCGACTGCTGGGACGGCTCGTCGAGCGACTTGAGCAGCTCGGCGTCGGGCTCCTCGCGCACGATGGTCCGCTGGTCGGCGGGGACCTGCGTGTTGATCCACGCCTCGGCCTTGTCGTAGCGCGGCCGCACCTCGTCGAGCGAGCCGAGGGGCTTGTCGGGCTCCAGTTCGCTCAGGATCCGCAGCGCCTGGTCCGCGTGCCCGGCGGTGATGTCGGCGACGGACGCGAGGGTCCGGTACGGCATCGGCCGCGGGGTCGCGGGCAGCTCACCGGCGGCCGTGCGCACCGCGCGTGAGTGCGCGGCGATGTCGGCCGGCAGCGCGGAGCCGTCGGCCACCTTGGCGCCGAGCTTGTCCCACTCGTCGTACAGCCGCTGGATCTCCTGGTCGAAGGCGATCTTGAACGACTGGTTGGGCCTGCGCCGGGCGTACAGCCAGCGCAGCAGCTGCGGCTCCATGATCTCCAGCGCGTCGGCCGGAGTGGGCACCCCGCCCCGGGAGGACGACATCTTCGCCATCCCGGAGATCCCGACGAACGCGTACATCGGGCCGATCGGCTGCTTGCCGCCGAAGATCCCGACGATCTGGCCGCCCACCTGGAAGCTGGACCCCGGGGATGAGTGGTCGACACCGCTGGGCTCGAAGACGACGCCCTCGAAGGCCCACCGCATCGGCCAGTCGACCTTCCAGACCAGCTTGCCTCGGTTGAACTCGTTCAGCCGGACGGTCTCGGAGAAGCCGCAGTTCGTGCAGGCATACGTCAGCTCGGTGGTGTTGTCGTCGTAGGAGGTGACGGTGGTGAGGTCCTTCTCGCAGTTGCCGCAGTAGGGCTTGTACGGGAAGTACCCGGCGGAGCCGGAGCTGCCGTCGTCCTCGTTCGCCGCCCCGGACCCCTCCGTGGCCTCGATCTCGGCCTCGTCGACGGGCTTCTGCTGCGGCTTCTTCCCGCCCTTGGGCTTGGTCCGGTACTGCGCGAGCACGGCGTCGATGTCGCCGCGGTGCCGCATGGCGTGCAGGATCTGCTCGCGGTACACCCCGGAGGTGTACTGCTCGGTCTGGCTGATCCCGTCGAACTCGACGCCCAGCTCGCCCAGCGCCTCGACCATGGCCGCCTTGAAGTGCTCGGCCCAGTTCGCGTGCGGCGAGCCGGCGGGCGCCGGCACGGAGGTCAGCGGCTTGCCGATGTGCTCGCCCCAGGACTCGTCGACCCCGGTGACACCGGCGGGCACCTTCCGGTACCGGTCGTAGTCGTCCCACGAGATCAGATGCCGGACCTCCAGTCCCCGCCGCCGGATCTCGTCGGCCACGAGGTGCGGGGTCATGACCTCCCGCAGGTTCCCCAGGTGGATGGGGCCGGAGGGCGAGAGCCCGGACGCGACGACAACGGGTTTGCCCGGGGCCCGACGCTCCGACTCCTCGATGACCTCATCCGCGAAACGGGAGACCCAGTCGGTGGTCTCGGTGCTCAGAGCCACGATCGGCACGTCCTTCTTTCTGCGTCGGGCAGCCGGTACGGTCAAAGCGGCTGCGCCCCCAGTCTAGGCGGCGGAGCCGCCTCTCCAGGGGCGCGGGACCGTACCTCTGTGCGGCTCCGCCGCGTGGGCCCGATCAGCCCCCACCGCTCGCGGCCGAAAAACCGCTTCACCCCCCATGGGATACTGACCGTGTCTATCTGAACCCACGAGGAGAACGGCACCCACTCCATGGCCTCGGTCACGTCCCTCAGCGCCTCCGTCGAACAGCAGCTCACCTCCGCCGTCTCCGCCGCCCTGCCGGAGACGGACGCGGACCCCCTGCTCCGACGCAGCGACAGGGCCGACTTCCAGGCCAACGGGATCCTGGCGCTCGCCAAGAAGGCCAAGGCCAACCCGCGCGAGCTGGCCGCCCAGGTCGTCGCACAGATCCCCACCGGCGACGTGATCAAGGAAATCGAGGTCTCCGGCCCCGGCTTCCTCAACATCACGATCACCGACAAGGCGATCACGGAGATCCTGGCCGCTCGGTACGCGGACACCGCGCGCCTCGGTGTCCCCTACGCGGACGCGCCCGGCACGACGGTCATCGACTACGCCCAGCCGAACGTGGCCAAGGAGATGCACGTCGGTCACCTGCGCTCCGCGGTGATCGGCGACGCGGTCGTCCAGCTGCTGGAGTTCACCGGCGAGAACGTCGTCCGCAGGCACCACATCGGTGACTGGGGCACCCAGTTCGGCATGCTCATCCAGTACCTCGACGAGCACCCGCACGAGCTGGACCACGAGGCCTCCGAGGTCAGCGGCGAGGAGGCGATGTCGAACCTCGACCGCCTCTACAAGTCCGCCCGCAAACTGTTCGACTCCGACGAGGAGTTCAAGACGAGGGCGCGCCGCCGCGTCGTCGACCTCCAGGCCGGCGACCCGCACACGCTCGCCATGTGGCAGAAGTTCGTGGACGAGTCGAAGATCTACTTCTTCTCGGTCTTCGAGAAGCTGGACATGGAGGTCCGCGACCCGGACATCATCGGCGAGTCCGGCTACAACGACATGCTCGCGGAGACCTGCCGCCTTCTGGAGGAGTCGGGCGTGGCGGTCCGCTCCGAAGGGGCTCTCTGCGTCTTCTTCGACGACATCAAGGGCCCGGACGGCAACCCGGTCCCGCTGATCGTGCAGAAGTCGGACGGCGGCTACGGCTACGCGGCGACCGACCTCTCCGCGGTGCGCGACCGCGTCTTCAACCTGAAGGCGAACAGCCTGCTCTACGTCGTGGACGCCCGGCAGTCCCTGCACTTCAAGATGGTCTTCGAGACGGCCCGCAAGGCCGGCTGGCTGAACGACGAGGACGTGAAGGCGTACCAGCTGGCCTTCGGCACGGTCCTCGGCAAGGACGGCAAGCCCTTCAAGACCCGTGAGGGCGAGACGGTCCGCCTGGTCGACCTCCTGGACGAGGCGATCGACCGCGCCACGGCGGTGGTGCGGGAGAAGGACACCCAGGACCAGCTCTCCGAGGAGGAGATCGCCGAGCGCGGCGCCCAGGTGGGCATCGGCGCGGTGAAGTACGCCGACCTGTCCACCTCGGCGAACCGTGACTACAAGTTCGACCTGGACCAGATGGTCTCGCTGAACGGCGACACCTCGGTCTACCTCCAGTACGCGTACGCCCGTATCCGGTCGATCCTGCGCAAGGCCGGCGAGACCCGCCCGCAGCCCCACCCGGAGCTGGCCCTCCACGAGGCGGAGCGCGCACTCGGCCTGCACGTGGACGCGTTCGCGGAGACGGTGGCGGAGGCGGCCACGGAGTACGCCCCGCACAAGATGACGGCGTACCTGTACCAACTGGCGTCGCTGTACACGTCGTTCTACGACAAGTGCCCGGTCCTGAAGGCGGAGAGCCCGGCACAGATCGAGAACCGCCTGTTCCTCTGCGACATCACGGCCCGCACCCTCCACCAGGGCATGGCCCTGCTGGGCATCAGGACGCCTGAGCGTCTCTGAGACCTGTCCCGTCCCGGACTCGCACCACCACGTTGCGGCGGCACGCGGCACTTCGGTGCCGCTGTCGTGCGCTTCAAACACGCGGCAGCGGGGCGCACACATATGCGATGCTGCGGACGCAGTCCCTGACCGCCTCAGGATTCCGTGGGCCTGCTGGATCGCCTGCCAGGAGAGCAATGAGCACCCGAGCGCTTCAGTGGTTCACGTCGAGCCGGGGGAGTCGCTGACCGATGGCCACCCTCCCGAACGCGCTGCCGAAGCTCGCCGCCGACCCCACCGGTCGCGCCCTCGGTCTCGACCTCCCGCCCGGCAGGCTGATCGGCACCCTCCTCTGGCACGCGGACACGGCCGCGGCCCCGGGTGACTGGGCGGCGTTCGGCAAGGCCCGCGCCGCGGGGCTCCTCCCGCTCCTCATCGACGTCGGCGGCAGCCAGGGCGGTCCCGAGCGCTGGGAGCTGGTGCCCGACGAGACCTCGTACCCCGGGGATCACGACCCGGAGGAGGTGCTGGCCGAGTACTGGGAGGACCAGGCGGACGACGACTGGCCGGGCCTGGCACCCGAGCCCGAACCCGCCGTCCCCGACCCCGACGCAGTGGCCACGGACCTCGCCGAGCACCTGCTGACGGACGGGACCTGGCTCAAGGAGCCCCGCCTCGCTCTGGTCCCCGCCCGCCGCAGCGCGGACATCGCGGCGGCGATCGGCTGGTCGGGCCCCGTGAACCACGAGGACGACGTGGCCCGCCTCTGCGCGGTGCTCCGCTCCTGGGAGGACCGCTTCGGCATACGCGTCGTCGCGCTCACCTTCGACCAGCTGATCGTCTCCGTCGCGGCACCGCCCACCACCCCCGACGCGGCGCGGGCGGTGGCGGCCGAGCACTACGCCTTCTGCCCGGACCACGTCGACCGGAGCGGCTTCCCCGCCTCGGATGCTTACGCCGAGCAACTCATCGACCGGGAATTCTGGTCCTTCTGGTGGGACTGAGCCACATCCGGCACGAGAACGGGGCGACATGATGAGCGACAAGGCCAGGAAGCTGTTCGAGGCGCTTGACCTGGACCGGAACGGCACGCTGACCCGCGAGGAGGTCATCACCGCCCTGCGGACCAAGGGACCGACGCTGGCCGCCTCGGGCGTGCTGCCGTTCTGGGGCGTGCGGGACGCCGACGCCTCCTCCGCGCTGTTCGACGCGGCCGACCAGAACGGGGACTCCGTACTCACCCTGGAGGAGTTCTCCGTGGTCGTGGACCGCCTTTTCGGCTGGCGCTGACATCTCCCGCACCTGGTGCGACGCTGGATACAGCACGTGACCGAGGGAACTCGGGAGGGTCGATGGGACGAGATGTCCCGGCGGTCGTCTTCACCCGTGAGGACCGCCGCCGGTACCGGATCAAGGTGCAGCAGTGCCTCGATGCGTTCGCCGTGATGCTCCGCGAGGCGCGGTTCGAGTCGGAGCGTCCGCAGGTCGGGCTGGAGATCGAGCTGAACCTGGTGGACGACGACGCCGAGCCGGCGATGCGCAACAGCGACGTACTGGAGGCGATCGCGGATCCCGCGTGGTCCACCGAGCTGGGCCGCTTCAATCTGGAGATCAACGTTCCGCCCCGCCGTCTGACCGAGGGCGGCCCGGACTCCTGGGAGACCGAGGTCCGCGCCGCGCTCAACCACGCCGATGAACGCGCCAGGTCGGTCGGCGCTCATCTGATCATGATCGGCATCCTCCCCACGCTCCAGCAGGAGCACGCCGGTGAGCGCGCGCTGTCCGAGAACCCGCGCTACCGGTTGCTCAACGACCAGGTCTTCGCGGCCCGGGGCGAGGACCTGCGGATCGAGGTCGACGGCGTCGACCGGCTGCGGACGTACGCCGACACAATCACTCCGGAAGCCGCGTGCACCAGCACCCAGTTCCACCTCCAGGTCTCGCCGGAGGAGTTCCCCGGCTACTGGAACGCTGCGCAGGCCATCTCCGGCATCCAGGTCGCGCTGGCTGCCAACGCGCCGTTCCTGTTCGGCAAGGAGCTGTGGCACGAGACCCGTATCCCCCTGTTCGAGCAGGCGACCGACACCCGTCCGCAGGAGATCAAGGTGCAGGGGGTACGCCCCCGGGTGTGGTTCGGCGAGCGGTGGATCAACAGCGTCTTCGACCTCTTCGAGGAGAACCTGCGCTACTTCCCCGCCCTGCTGCCCCTGTGCGAGGACCAGGACCCGCTGGAGACGCTGGAGCAGGGCGACATCCCCGACCTCGGCGAGCTCACCCTGCACAACGGCACCGTCTACCGCTGGAACCGTCCGGTCTACGCCATCGCCCACGACAAGCCGCACGTGCGGGTGGAGAACCGGGTGCTGCCCGCCGGCCCCACCGTCGCCGACACCCTCGCCAACGGCGCGTTCTACTACGGCCTCACCCGTGCCCTGGTGGAGGAGGAACCGCCCGTGTGGTCCCGGATGTCCTTCGCGGCCGCCGAGGAGAACCTGCACACGGCGGCCCGGCACGGCATCGACGCACGGCTGTACTGGCCCGGGATGGGCGAGGTGCCGGTGACCGAACTCGTCCTGCGGCGGCTGCTTCCCCTCGCCCACCGCGGCCTGGAGCTCTCCGGCATGGACGACGCCTGGCGCGAGCCCCTGCTCGGCATCATCGAGCAGCGGTGCGTCACCGCCCGCAACGGCGCCCTCTGGCAGAAGGAGATGTTCCACCGGATGACGGCCTCCGCCGCCGGCCGTCACGAGGCCCTGCGCCGGATGACAGAGCTCTACATCGACTACATGCATCTCAACGCCCCGGCCCACACCTGGCCGGTCGACTGACGCCGCCGGGCGCCCAGCCCGTCACGGCCGTGTCCCAACTTCTCGGCGCCGGCGGGAACTGGTACCCCGGACGCCCGTTGTCGCCACTCGTGCGGAGCGGCTTGCCGCCGTCGTCGACGACCAGCGTGCCCTGCCGGTTCCCGCTGGTCCAGGTCAGCTCCAGGTACCACCGCACGTCGTACGAGGCGTCGGCGGTGATCCGCAGGACCTCCGGGTCCGACTCGCTCACCTTGAGCGGGAAGTCCCGCTGCCCGGCCCCGGCCACCACCTGGGGCCGCGCCCCGTCGAGGGCCACGGTGAACGGCCGCATCGGCACGTCTCCGCCGCAGCCGACGCCCATCGTGTGGTCGTTCCACGCGAGCGGGGTGTCCTTGCCGACCACCCGGCCTTCAGCCCGTCCAGGACCACCGTCTCCGCCCCCGCGCCCTGCACGGTCAGCGTCACCAGCTGCTCCCCCGCCGACACCGCGCCGTACGCCGAGACCCAGGCCGGCGCGTCCTTCTCCACCGGCGGCGGCCCGCCCTCACCGGCCGGCCGGTCGATCAAGTAGTGCTGCGAGCAGGGGCCTTCCCAGGTGTACGGCCGTACCGCCACGTTCAGCGGCGGCTCGGCATCCGCCTCCTGGGCGCCACCACCGGTACCGCCGGCGCTCGGCGTCGCGCGGAAGCACCGGGAGGTGCCGAAGTCCTCTCCGCGGGCTTGGCGTCCCGCTCGCCGCGGCCGACGGCAGCGGCGACGGCAGCACCGGCAGCCGGCTCACGGTCGCCTTCCAGGGCAGGACCCCGAACAGCTCCGGCGGCGCCGCCGCGACGCCGTCCCTGCCGGCCAAGGGCGTCTGCTACGACAGCTCCCTGCGGGTCGCCTACTGGCAGTCGACGGCGGACGCCGCTCTCTACTAGGCCCTGCTCAACCGCTGGGCCACCTCGGTGGCCCAGTAGGTGAGGATGTTCCGCGCCCCGGCCCGCTTGATACCGGTCAGCGCCTCCAGGATCGCCCGCTCCCGGTCGATCCAGCCCTTCTCGGCGGCGGCCTCGATCATCGAGTACTCACCGGAGATCTGATACGCGGCGACCGGCACGTCCACGGCGTCCGCGACGCGCGCCAGAATGTCCAGGTAGGGCCCGGCAGGCTTCACCATCACCATGTCGGCCCCCTCCTCCAGATCGAGGGCCAGCTCCCGCAGCGACTCCCGGACGTTGGCGGGATCCTGCTGATACGTCTTCCGGTCCCCCTGCAACGACGAGCCGACGGCCTCGCGGAAGGGCCCGTAGAAGGCCGACGCGTACTTGACGGTGTAGGCCAGCACGGCCACGTCCTCGCGCCCGATCTGGTCCAGCGCGTCCCGGACGACCCCGATCTGCCCGTCCATCATCCCGCTCGGCCCCACCACGTGGGCCCCGGCGTCGGCCTGGACCTGAGCCATCTCGGCATACCGCTCAAGGGTCGCGTCGTTGTCGACGCGTCCGAACTCGTCCAGCACACCGCAGTGTCCGTGATCGGTGGTCTCGTCGAGACACAGATCGGACATCACGAGCAGCTCGTCCCCCACCTCGGCCCGCACATCCCGCAGAGCCACCTGGAGAATGCCGTCGGGATCGGTCCCCGGCGTACCGAGCGCATCCTTCTTCGACTCCTCCGGCACCCCGAACAGCATGATCCCGGAGACCCCGGCGGCCACCGCCTCGGCGGCGGCCTTCTTCAGACTGTCCCGGGTGTGCTGCACCACCCCGGGCATGGCCGCGATGGCCACCGGCTCACTCACCCCCTCCCGCACGAACGCGGGCAGGATGAAGTCGGCCGGATGCAGCCGAGTCTCGGCAACCATGCGCCGCATGACGGGAGAAGTCCGCAGCCGCCGCGGCCGCGCACCGGGAAAGGAACCGTACTTCGTCATGCGCTCTACGCTACGCCCGCCGCCCGACCGCCTTTGCCGACGCGACGTCGGACAAGAACCACCCGCCGACACCGCGCCACACCCGCCCCAAGACGGGAACGGACCGTGCCGGACAAGAACCACCCGCCGACACCGCGCCACACCCACCCCAAGACGGGAACGGACCGTGCCGGACAAGAACCACCCGCCCACACGGCGCCGCACCCGCCCACGGCGGGAAGGGGCCGTGCCGGGGGGTGTCCGCCCGCAGCGGTTGGCGCGTCAGCACGGGTGAGTTGGTAAGGGACCGATTCCGCGCCGTTCCGAGGACGGACACCCCCCGGCACGGCCCCGCACCACGCACAGCCTGCAGGCGCTACAGCAACCCGGCACCACCCGCACAGGCCGCCGCAGGCATGACGGCGCGCCACCCCAAGAGGCGGCGCGCCCAATCACCCAGCAGCCCTACGTGGTGCGCCTCCGCCGAGCCCCCGGCCGCCGCTCACTGGGCCGCGTCACCGGATCCCCGGCCTCCAGGGCCGCGGCCCGACGCCGCGTCCCGAAGTCGGCCAGCGCCTCCGCCAGCTTGTGCACGGACGGCTCCGGAGCCATCACATCCACCCGGAGCCCATGCTCCTCGGCCGTCTTGGCCGTGGCGGGCCCGATACACGCGATCACCGTGACGTTGTGCGGCTTACCGGCGATCCCCACCAGGTTCCGCACGGTGCTGGACGACGTGAAGAGCACGGCGTCGAACCCGCCGCCCTTGATCGCCTCCCGCGTCTCGGCCGGCGGCGGCGACGCCCGCACGGTCCGGTAGGCCGTGACGTCGTCGACCTCCCACCCGAGCTCGATCAGCCCGGCGACCAGCGTCTCCGTGGCGATGTCGGCCCGAGGCAGGAACACCCGGTCGATCGGGTCGAAGACGGGGTCGTAGGGCGGCCAGTCCTCCAACAGCCCCGCCGCCGACTGCTCCCCCGTGGGCACCAGATCCGGCTTCACACCGAACGCGACCAGCGCCTTCGCCGTCTGCTCCCCCACCGCGGCGACCTTGATCCCCGCGAAGGCCCGGGCATCGAGCCCGTACTCCTCGAACTTCTCCCGCACGGCCTTGACCGCGTTCACCGAGGTGAAGGCGATCCACTCGTACCGCCCGGTCACCAGCCCCTTGACCGCCCGCTCCATCTGCTGAGGCGTCCGCGGCGGCTCGACGGCGATCGTCGGCACCTCGTGCGGCACGGCCCCGTACGACCGCAGCTGGTCGGAAAGCGAAGCCGCCTGCTCCTTGGTCCGCGGCACGAGCACCTTCCAGCCGAACAGCGGCTTGGACTCGAACCACGACAACTGCTCGCGCTGAGCCGCGGCGGAACGCTCTCCGACCACGGCTATCACGGGCCGCCCGCCCTCGGGCGAGGGCAGCACCTTCGCCTGCTTCAGCGTCTGCGCGATGGTCCCCAGCGTCGCGCTCCACGTCCGCTGTCGCGTCGTGGTACCCGCGACCGTCACGGCCATCGGGGTATCGGGCTTGCGCCCGGCCGACACCAGCTCGCCGGCGGCGGCGGCCACGGAGTCGAGCGTGGTCGACACGACCACGGTCCCGTCCGACACCCCGACCTCGGTCCAGCACCGGTCGGAGGCGGTCCGGGCGTCGACGAACCGGACGTCCGCCCCCTGCGCGTCCCGCAGCGGCACACCGGCGTACGCCGGCACCCCGACCGCGGCCGCGACACCGGGCACGACCTCGAACGGAACACCCGCCGCGGCGCAGGCGAGCATTTCCTCGGCGGCGTACGTATCAAGTCCCGGGTCCCCGGAGACCGCACGGACGACCCGCCTGCCGCCCCGCGCGGCCTCCATGACAAGATGTGCGGCATCCCGCACCGCGGGGACGACCGTTGCTGACGTACCGTCAACAACCGTCAGCTGAGGCGTGCCTGAGCCCGGATTGAGGTCCGAAGAAGGACCCGGCTCCGTGTTCACGACGGCGACGCCCGGCCGGGCGTGTGTACGTACCACGTCGAGCACCTCGTGCTCGGCGACGAGTACGTCCGCACGCGCCAGCGCTTCGACAGCGCGCAGAGTCAGCAGTCCCGGATCCCCGGGTCCGGCACCGAGAAAGGTGACGTGCCCGTGTTCCGGACCGGCGGCGGAAAGGGTGGTGGGGCTCACTGTGCTCGCTCCCCCATCAGACCGGCCGCGCCCTGGGCGAGCATCTCGGCGGCGAGTTCGCGGCCGAGTGCCACTGCCCGGTCGTGCGTTTCGGGCACGGGACCGGTGGTGGACAGCTGCACCATGCGAGAGCCGTCGGTCGTGCCGACGACGCCCCGCAGGCGCATTTCCTTGACAATCTGCCCGTCGGCCAGCAGGTCGGCGAGCGCGCCCACGGGGGCACTGCAACCGGCCTCCAGGGCGGCGAGCAGGGACCGCTCGGCGGTCACGGCGACCCGGGTGAACGGGTCGTCGAGCTCACCGAGCACGGCGATCAGGTCCGCGTTGTCCGCGGCGCACTCGATCGCCAGGGCCCCCTGGCCGGGGGCGGGCAGAACCGTGTCGACCGACAGGAAGTCGGTCACCTCGTCGATCCGGCCGATCCGCTGCAGTCCGGCGGCGGCCAGTACGACGGCGTCGAGCTCGCCCTTGTGGACGTACCCGATCCGGGTGTCGACGTTGCCGCGGATCGGCACCGTCTCGATGTCCAGCCCGTGCCCCCGCGCGAACGCGTTCAGCTGCGCCATCCGGCGCGGCGAACCCGTACCGATGCGGGCCCCGCGCGGCAGGTCGGTGAACTTCAGCGCGTCCCGGGCGACGATCACGTCCCGCGGGTCCTCGCGCAGCGGGACGGCGGCCAGCGCCAGGTCCTCGGGCTGCGTGGTCGGCAGGTCCTTCAGCGAGTGCACGGCGAAGTCGACCTCGCCCCGCAGCAGCGCGTCGCGCAGCGCGGTCACGAACACACCCGTGCCGCCGATCTGCGCGAGGTGCTCGCGCGAGACATCGCCGTACGTGGTGATCTCGACGAGCTCGACAGGCCGTCCGGTCACCTGGCTCACGGCTTCCGCCACCTGCCGGGACTGGGCCATGGCGAGCTTGCTCCGCCTCGTCCCCAGTCTCAGTGCCTTCTCAGTCATGCCGGCCCTCGGTTCTGTGCGTTCTTCTCCATGCTTTCCTCGGCGCGGGAGACGGAGGCCACCGTCTCGGGGTCGAGGTCGAACAGGGTGCGCAGCGCGTCCGCGTACCCGGCACCGCCGGGCTCGGCCGCGAGCTGCTTCACCCGTACGGTCGGCGCGTGCAGCAGCTTGTCGACGACCCGGTGCACGGCCTGCCGGATCTCGCCACGCTGTTTGTCGTCCAGACCGGGCAGCCGCCCGTCCAGGCGGGCGATCTCACCCGCCACGACGTCGGCGGCCATCGTCCGCAGCGCGACCACGGTCGGCGTGATGTGCGCGGCGCGCAGGGCGGCTCCGAACGCCGCCACCTCGTCGGAGACGATATGGCGGACCTGGTCGACGTCGGCCGCCATCGGGGCGTCGGCGGACGCCTCGGCCAGCGACTCGATGTCGACGAGCCGCACGCCGGCCAACCGGTGCACGGCCGCGTCGATGTCACGCGGCATCGCGAGGTCGAGCAGGAAGAGGGACGGCTCGGGGCGCGGCACCTCGGCCACCGGCTCGGGCTTGCGGTGCTCGGCGATCCGGCCGGCGGTGGCCACGGTCGCGGCCAGCGCGGTGATCAGCTCGGGCGTCACCTCGGGCGCCTTGCGCGCCGCCTCCCGCCGCTCGACCGCGCTGCCGGCGGCCCACGCTGCGTGCTGCTCCAGCGTCGCCGCGTCCATGCCGGCCACGGCGGCCTCACCCATCACGGAGAAGCCGGGCGCGGTCAGGTCAAGGGGGCAGTTCTCGTCGGCGCCCACGGAGGTGGGCGGCAGCGGCGTCTGCCGTACGTCCGTCCTCGGCGTCGTACGGGACTCCGCGGCGCTCTCCCCGACGTGCGCGGGGCGGCCGGTGCGGCCCTCGACCGCGGCCGCGATCTCCTCCGCCTGCAGCACCAGTCCGGTGGCGCCGGTGCAGGAGACCGCGATGTCGGCACGTGTCAGCTCGGCCCGCACCGCGTCCATCGGTACCGCCCGGGCCACCACGTCCGTGTCGTCGGCCTGGTTCAGGATCTGGGCCAGGCGCTCGGCCCGGTCGAAGGTGCGGTTCGCGACGACGATCTCGCCGACCCCGGCCCGCGCCAGCGTCGCGGCGGCCAGCGAGGACATCGAGCCGGCGCCGATGACCAGCGCCCGCTTGCCCCGCGCCCACTTCTCCACGGCCGCGCCGGAGGTCAGCTGCTCCAGGCCGAAGGTGACCAGGGACTGCCCGGCCCGGTCGATGCCGGTCTCGGTGTGGGCGCGCTTGCCGACCCGCAGCGCCTGCTGGAACAGGTCGTTCAGCAGCCGTCCGGCGGTGTGCAGTTCCTGCGCGCGGGCCAGCGAGTCCTTTATCTGGCCGAGGATCTGCCCCTCGCCGACGACCATCGAGTCCAGCCCGCAGGCCACCGAGAACAGGTGGTGGACGGCCCGGTCCTCGTAGTGCACGTAGAGGTACGGCGTGAGCTCGTCCAGGCCGACCCCGCTGTGCTGGGCGAGCAGCGTGGACAGCTCGGCGACACCGGCGTGGAACTTGTCCACGTCGGCGTACAGCTCGATGCGGTTGCAGGTGGCGAGCACCGAGGCCTCTGTGGCCGGTTCGGCGGCGACCGTGTCCTGCACCAGCTTGGCCTGGGCGTCCGCGCTCAGTGCGGCCCGCTCCAGCACGCTCACCGGAGCACTGCGGTGACTCAGTCCGACGACGAGCAGACTCATGCCGGCATCACGGCGGGTACGTCCCCGTCAGGTCCCTTGTCGGCGGACTGCTTGCGCGCGACGGCGGCCGGGACGCCGTCGTCGCGCGCCGACGCGGCTTCCTCACCGGCCTTGCGCTGCTCGTGGAAGGCGAGGATCTGCAGCTCGATGGAGAGGTCCACCTTGCGCACGTCGACGCCGTCCGGCACGGACAGCACGGTCGGCGCGAAGTTCAGGATGGAGGTGACGCCGGCGGCGACGAGCCGCTCGCACACCTGCTGGGCCGCGCCCGCGGGGGTCGCGATCACGCCGATCGACACGCCGTTGTCCTGGATGATCTTCTCCAGGTCGTCGGTGTGCTGGACCGGGATGCCCGCGACCGCACGGCCGGTGAGCGCGGGGTCGGCGTCTATGAGCGCGGCGACCCGGAAGCCACGGGAGGCGAACCCTCCGTAGTTGGCGAGGGCGGCGCCGAGGTTACCGATACCGACGATCACAACCGGCCAGTCCTGGGTGAGGCCGAGTTCGCGGGAGATCTGGTAGACGAGATACTCGACGTCGTAACCGACACCACGGGTGCCGTACGAGCCGAGATAGGAGAAGTCCTTACGGAGCTTCGCGGAGTTGACCCCGGCCGCGGCTGCCAGTTCCTCGGACGAGACCGTGGGTACCGAGCGCTCCGACAGTGCGGTGAGGGCGCGGAGGTAGAGCGGAAGACGGGCGACGGTGGCCTCGGGAATCCCTCGGCTACGGGTCGCCGGTCGGTGAGTTCGGCCAGTTGCCACGGTGCTCCTGCGGGTAGAGCGGGGCTGCAGGCGGTCATACGTTCCCGGACCGCCCCGTCGAATGCAGGCTATGTCTTTGTGAACGCGTGCACAAAGATGGTGTCCGATTTGCCCGGCCAACGTGACCGGGGTCACGCGCGCTCCGTGAGGGGGCGAGAAGGGGGCCACAATCGAACACTCTCCTGAAAAGTTCCCGCCCCCGAGACCAGGTCGCCGTCGATCCTAAGCCAGACCGAGCGCCCGGTTATGCCGCTGGCTACTCGGGAGTCAGCCGGGGGGCTACTCACCGGTCACCCGGTGAGCGCCTTGCGGAGGCGGTCCTCGTTCACCCGCCAGAACGTGTGCTGCACGCCGTCCACCAGGACGACGGGGATCTGTTCCCAGTATGTGTCGTGGAGTTCCTTGTCCTCGGTGATGTCCTTCTGCTCCCACGACACACCGAGGTCGGCACAGACCTTCTCGATCACGATCTGTGCGTCATCACACAGATGGCAGCCGGGCTTGCGGATGAGCGTGACCAGGCGCTCCCGGGGCGTGACCGCGGGTACTGGGCCCGAGGTGGCGGGCTTGCGGCGGAAAATCGGGCTCATGCCGGTCATTGTCGCGCCACGCGGGGTCGTTGTTTAACGGCACGGACGCGGAGAGTTCACGGCGTTCCAACCTCTCGACTCCGGAACCTCCGAATGCAATGGCTATGCTCACGCCATGGCCGCTCTCGGATGGCTCACTCCCCGTAGGCGCTCCGCCACGGCGCGGAGCGTGTTGGCAGGCGAGGCCGCGGCGGAGGCCGCGCGCAAGACACAGGACACCTCCGTCGTCGCCGGCGGCGACGAGCCGGAGTTTCCCGTGCGCGGCGACGCGCAGGCCGCCGCCTTCTTCGACCTCGACAACACCGTGATGCAGGGTGCCGCGCTGTTCCACTACGGGCGCGGGCTGTACAAGCGGAAGTTCTTCGAGACCCGTGATCTCGCGAAGTTCGCGTGGCAGCAGGCGTGGTTCCGGCTGGCCGGGTTCGAGGACCCGGACCACATGCAGGACGTGCGGGAGTCCGCGCTGTCGATCGTGAAGGGGCATCGGGTCGCCGAGCTCCAGTCGATCGGCGAGGAGATCTACGACGAGTACATGGCCGAGCGGATCTGGCCGGGGACCCGGGCGCTGGCGCAGGCGCATCTGGACGCCGGGCAGAAGGTGTGGCTGGTGACGGCCGCGCCGGTGGAGATCGCTCAGGTCATCGCACGGCGGCTGGGGCTCACGGGGGCGCTCGGGACCGTGGCGGAGTCCGTGAGCGGCGTGTACACGGGCAAGCTCGTGGGCGAGCCGCTGCACGGGCCGGCGAAGGCGGAGGCGGTGCGGGCGCTGGCCGCGGCGGAAGGACTGGACCTCTCGCGCTGCGCGGCGTACAGCGACTCGCACAACGACATTCCGATGCTCTCCCTGGTGGGGCATCCGTACGCCATCAATCCCGACAGCAAGCTGCGCAAGCACGCGCGGGAGAAGGACTGGCGGCTGCGGGACTACCGGACCGGGCGCAAGGCGGCGAAGGTCGGCATCCCGGCGGCCGCCGGGGTCGGTGCCGTCGCAGGCGGCACGGCCGCGGCCATCGCCCTGCACCGCCGCCGCCGGTAGCGGCCCCGCCCGCCGGCTGTGGGCGGTCGGCATTCCGGCGGTCGCCGAGGTGAGCACAGTCGCGCACACCGCCGCCGGTAGCGGCCCTGCCCGTCGGCTGTGGGTGGTCGGCATTCCGGCGGCCGCCGAGGTGGGCGCGGTCGCGCACTGCACCGCCGCCGACGGTGGCGGCCCGCGGAGCGCCTTCCGGCTGTGGGTGGGTCGGGGCCGTGTCGGGGGGTGTCCGTCCTCGGAACGGCGCGGAATCGGTCACTTACCGACGCACCCGTCTTGACGCGCCAACCGCTGCGGGCGGACACCCCCCGACACGACCCCTTCTCGCCGTACGCGGCTGCGGCTCCGCGTGCGCCCGACTCCGGACATGCCCCCTTCTCGCCGCACACCGGTGCGGCTTCGCATACGCCCAGTTCCGGGCCGCCCCCCTTCTCGTCGTGGACGGCTGCGGGTCCGTGCGCCCGGCTCCGGACATGCCCCCTTCTCGCCGTACGCCCGTGCGGCTCCGCGTACGCCCAGTTCCGGGCCGCCCCCCTTCTCGTCGTGGACGGCTGCGGGTCCGTGCGCCCGGCTCCCGGGGGGGGACCCCCTGCTCGCTGTGGCCGACTGCGGGTCCGCACGCCGGGGCTCCGGCACGGCCCCACCTCGCGGCGAGCGGGTGCGGCTTCGTACGCCCGGCCCCCGGCACGCCCTTCTCGCCGTGCGCCGGTGCGGCTTTGTGCGCGTGCCGCGCCATCCGCCTAGCGGCCAGCCAGGTCCGCGTACGTCGCGGGCAGCCGGGTCCGCGTAAGCCGGGCATGCGTGCCGCCTGGGGCGGCACGGGTGGGCGCTGGCGGTACCCCGTTGCGCCAGGGTGCGCGGCACCTCGGCCTCAGGAGCAACGCCGAGCACATTCGAAACGCCGGGCAATCCAGTCCCCGTACCCACGCGACGCCACACCCAGTCCTCCGTCCTGCACCCGGCCACAACACGCCCCGTACCGACCCCGAAGTCGAGCCCATTCGATCAACAACCGGTCACTCTCCGGCACTTGATCAGCCGTCAATCGGTTACGGAAGCGACGTAATCGATGATTTGAGCAACTGGGCGTAGCAGTGCCTGTACGAAGCGTTATTCTCCTCAGACGCAAACCGGTACCCCTCTCGTCGCTACGTCGAGTGAAAGGTCCCGCACTGCTCGTGATGGAAGCTCTGCCTCTGGGAGTCCCGTGTACCCACACGTCGGGGTTGACGCCTCGGGCCTGGCTACGCTGCGCGCAACGGTCCGAGACCTGTTGCGCGGCTTCGTCCCCACCGCGTACGCCGCCCCCGCATTCACCACCGCCGCGCCGGTCGGCCCGTGCTACGCACTGGCCGACGGCAGCGCCGCGGTCGGCAGACGAGGCCGCGCCGCCGGTGCGGCCACCGCACGGCGTCCGGCCGCCGACAGCGACAGCGCCCGGATGATGGACCTCGTGGAGCGCGCCCAGGCCGGCGAGGCCGATGCGTTCGGCCGGCTCTACGACCAATACAGCGACACCGTGTACCGCTACATCTACTACCGGGTCGGCGGCAAGGCGACCGCCGAGGACCTGACGAGCGAGACCTTTCTGCGCGCACTGCGCAGGATCGGTACGTTCACCTGGCAGGGGCGCGATTTCGGCGCCTGGCTGGTCACCATCGCGCGGAATCTGGTCGCCGACCACTTCAAATCCAGTCGGTTCCGGCTGGAAGTGACCACCGGAGAGATGCTCGACGCCAACGAGGTCGAACGCTCGCCCGAGGACTCGGTCCTGGAGTCCCTCTCCAACGCCGCGTTGCTGGACGCGGTGCGCCGGCTCAACCCCCAGCAGCAGGAGTGCGTGACGCTCCGCTTCCTCCAGGGTCTCTCGGTCGCCGAGACGGCCCGCGTGATGGGCAAGAACGAGGGCGCGATCAAGACGCTGCAGTACCGCGCCGTGCGCACCCTCGCCCGTCTCCTTCCCGAAGACGCCCGCTGAGCGCCACAACCGAAGGCATACGCTCAGCTATCCCCAACTCACCCTCGGTGAAAGACTGTTGACTTCGCCGCCCGTTCCTCCGCCGTCCGTAACCCAAGTGCCGCGCCGCTCGTTGTGCGGGATGCAGGCTCCCTGTGGTCACTCCCTGGCCGACTCCGATCCGCCGATCGTGTGGTTGTGGCCGGGGCGTGCAACCCTCAGGACCCCCTGGGGAGTCGACCGTCATGACGAGAGGAGGTGCCGCCAGTGATCGCGAACGTATCGGCGCACCGGCGGGCGAACGCCTTCGCCCAGGCCCTGGAGGAGCAGTCCGATCGGGGCACGGCGGCCGAGCAGTCCGAGGAATCGGCCCCGGCTGCTGCGGAACAACCGACCGAGCAGGGCCGCTTGCTGGCCCTGTCGGCCGGCCTTGGCGAGTTGCCGAAGCCGAAGCTGGATCCCGAGGTCAAGGTCGTCCAGCGGGCACAACTGGTGGCTCAGTTCGAGGCGATGCTCCAGGGAGGCGGCGAGGCATCCGATCCAGCCGTCCCCCAGCAGCGCTCCGTGCGGAGCCGTGGCGCCCACAGGGCCACACCGCTGGGCAAGTTCCGTCCGCGTACGCGCCTGGCCAAGGGCCTCACCGCCGGCGGCCTCAGCGTGGGCGTCGCCGCGAGTGCCTTCGGCGGAGTGGCCGCCGCCAGCGGAGAGGCCCTGCCCGGGGACTCGCTCTACGGGCTCAAGCGCGGCATCGAGGACTTCAAGCTCGGTCTGGCCGACGGCGAGGACGAACGCGGGCAGGTGTATCTCGACCAGGCGTCCACCCGGTTGAGCGAGGCCCGTCGGCTGATGGAGCGTGGCCGCAGCGGCCCTCTCGACCACGAGTCGCTCGGGGAGATCCGCCGTGCCCTGTCCGGGATGACGCACGACGCCTCCGAGGGCCACCGACTGCTGACCGCGGCGTACGAACGCGACCCCGAGTCGCTGGGCCCGATCCAGGCCCTCTCCGCGTTCTCCGACTCGCACCGGGACGCCTGGGGCGCCCTGCGCGAGCGGCTGCCGGTGCAGCTCGGGGACGTCAGTGAGCAGGTGTCGTCGGTCTTCGACGCCATAGACCAGGAAGTCGCCCCGCTGCAGTCCCTGCTTCCGCAGCCCCCCGTCCAGGGCGGCAGCAGCGAGGACAGCAAGAGGCGCGGCCCCGGCAGCGGGCCCGCCACGGGCGCCACCGAGTCCGGGCGCGGCTCGACGGCACCCAGCAGCGGCAGCGGCTCCTCGGACAGCGGCGACACCGGCAGCGAGGGCCCCAGCCGGTCCGCCGAGACCGGCGACGAGTCCGAGGGCCTGCTCGGTGGCAACACCGGCGGGCTGCTCGACCCGCCGAAGGACATCGGCAGCGCCTCTCCGTCGCAGAGCAGGCCCCCGACGACCGCGCCCGACGTCACGTTGCCGCCGCTGCTCCCGGGTCTCCTGCCCGGGCTCGGCCTCGACGCCGAGGATGCCGAGTAGGTTTCGGGTCGTACGACCGTGGGGCGTCCCTCGTGAGAGGGGCGCCCCCGTCGTCGTGTCCCTGCCCTTTGCGGTGCGGTCAGAAGAAGACCGAGCGGCGCTGCACCAGCAGCTTGTACAGGGTGTGCTGGATCTGTTCCCTGACCTGGTCGGTCAGGTTGAACATCAGCATCGGGTCCTCGGCCGCCTCCGGCGGGTAGCCGTCCGTGGGGATCGGCTCACCGAACTGGATCGTCCACTTGGTGGGCAGGGGGATCGCGCCGAGCGGGCCCAGCCACGGGAAGGTGGGCGTCAGCGGGAAGTACGGGAAGCCCAGCACGCGCGCGAGCGTCTTCGCGTTGCCGAGCATCGGGTAGATCTCCTCCGCGCCCACGATCGAGCACGGCACGATCGGGGTGCCCTGGCGCAGCGCGGTGGAGACGAAGCCGCCCCGGCCGAAGCGCTGGAGCTTGTAGCGCTCGCTGAAGGGCTTGCCGATGCCCTTGAAGCCCTCCGGCATCACGCCGACGAGTTCACCCTGCCCGAGGAGCCGTTCGGCGTCCTCCGCGCAGGCCAGGGTGTGGCCGAGCTTGCGGGCGAGTTCGTTGACGACCGGGAGGACGAAGACCAGGTCGGCGGCGAGGAGACGCAGATGGCGGCCCGCCGGATGGTGGTCGTGCACGGCGACCTGCATCATCAGGCCGTCCAGCGGGATCGTGCCGGAGTGGTTGGCGACGATCAGGGCGCCGCCCTCGGACGGGATGTTCTCGATGCCCTTCACCTCGACCCGGAAGTACTTCTCGTACACCGGGCGCAGCAGGGACATCAGGACCTGGTCGGTGAGTTCGGCGTCGTAGCCGAAGTCGTCGACCTCGTAGTCGCCGGTCAGGCGGCGACGCAGGAAGGCGAGGCCGGCGGCGACGCGCCTGTCCAGGCCGCCCTCGTCCAGGGGCCGCTGTTCGTCCGGCTCGTCCGGCCGCTGTTCCTCATGGGGCACGGGAACATCATCCTGCGCACGCGACCGACTGGGCAGGGGCTGGACCTCGCCCACCTCGCCCGTCTCACGGACCCGCGCGGACTCCCCGCCGGGCCGTCGGCTTCCCCCGCTCCGGCCGCGGCGCGGCGGCCGCTGCGCGGCGCTTCCGCGGGACCGGTCGTCGTCGAACGGAATGACCTTGGCGTCCGCCATCGTTGATGCGCTCCTCAGTTGGCGCTCTGAGTCGGGGGGTGGCCGCCGCCCGCGACGGGCAGCGCGGCGATCCGGTCGACGGCCTCCGCGAGGGCCTCGGGCGGCAGGAGGCCGGGGCCACGGCTGCGCGCGAAGTCCGCAAACGTTTCCGCAGTCGTGTACTTCGGCTGGAATCCCAGCGTCTCGCGCATCTGGGTCGTGTCCACCACCCGGCCATGGGTCAGCAGTCGGATCTGCTCCGGTGAGAAGTCCGTCATACCCAGGGTACGCACCAGCGAGCCGGCCCACGTGACGGCGGGCAGCAGCAGCGGCATGGTGGGGCGGCCGAGCCGCCGGGAGCACTGGGAGAGCAGCAGGACGCCGTCGCCGGCGATGTTGAACGTGCCGCTGTTGAGGGTGCCGCGGCGCGGCTCGTGCGAGGCGATCCGCAGCACCTCGATCACGTCGTCCTCGTGCACGAACTGCAGCCGCGGGTCGTAGCCGAGGACGGTCGGCAGGACGGGCAGCGAGAAGTACGAGGCGAGCGGCGAGTCGGCGCTGGGACCGAGGATGTTGGCGAAGCGCAGCACGCACACCGCGACGTCCGGTCGACGGCGCGCGAACCCGCGCACGTACCCCTCGACCTCCACCGTGTCCTTGGCGAAGCCGCCGCTGGGCAGGGACTTGGGCGGGGTCGTCTCGCTGAAGACGGCCGGGTCGCGGGGCGCGGAGCCGTAGACGTTGGTGCTGGACTTCACCACCAGCCGCCGTACGGTCGGGGACTTCTGGCAGGCGCCGAGCAGCTGCATCGTCCCGATGACGTTGGTCTCCTTGACCGTGGCCCGGTTGCCGCTGCCCAGGGCGGTCGCGGTGACGTCCATGTGGACGACGGTGTCGGCGGCCGTCTCGGCCAGCACGCGCGCGATGGTGGGCTGGCGGATGTCGGCCCGGATGAAGTCCGCGCCGCCCAGATGGTGCTCGGGCGGTACCGCGTCCACGGCGACGACCCGCTCCACTTCGGGGTCACGCTGGATCCGTCGTACGAACCGGCCCCCCAGCTGACGGGCCACTCCGGTCACGAGCACGACCTTGCCCACGATCCGCGCCTTCCTTCCAGCCCTCGTACCGCTGCCGAGTTCCCCGTCTGCGGCCAACCTAGCGGTTACGTGTTGCGCTGTGATGACCGCCCACTGCACCAAGTGACGGGAAATCACGGTCGTACGACCAGAGTCTCGCGATCGCCGAGTGGGCATACGCGAGGGGCCTGTTTCCCCGGATATGCGTGCGGCCCCCCACCGGACGGGGTGGGGGGCCACAGCCACGCTTTCGCGGCGTTGCGGTGCGTCGATCTACCGCTTGTGCTGCTTTTTCAGCGGCTACTTCTTGTTACGACGCTGAACGCGCGTGCGCTTGAGCAGCTTGCGGTGCTTCTTCTTGGCCATCCGCTTGCGCCGCTTCTTGATAACAGAGCCCACGACTACCCTCGCTCACTTCTCATCACTCGGTGTTTGGGCGCCATGGGCCCACACGACCTACGAGGGGCTAGCCTACCCGCCCGAGCGCTGAGGTCGTAATCGAGGTGCTCGGGGAGATCGGAAAGTGCCCTGAACCGATCTCCCCGGGTCGCCGTCAGGCGGTTTCCACCCCCACATAGCTGTCGCGGAGGTACTCGTGAACCGCGTTCTCGGGGACACGGAAGGACCGCCCCACCCTGATCGCGGGCAGATGACCGCTGTGCACCAACCGGTACACGGTCATCTTCGACACTCGCATCACCGAGGCGACCTCCGCCACGGTAAGGAACTGAACCTCACTCAGAGGCCTCTGATCTCCAGCTGCAGCCATGACACACCTGAACCTTCCGCACTCGACTCGACGGCCACCGGCTTCCCCTTCCGGTGACTCTTCGTCGCTGCGTGCTCACTCCCCAGACTAGGGGCGGGTGATGCGAGTGGGGAAGAGGTGCACCCATCGGCGGCCTACTGTGACAGACACGCCCGATTGAGTACGTAGCGGGTAAGCGGCCGGTAGTAATCGGACCGCACAGCGTCATCAAGTGGAACGGCCACGGCCACTCGCCCCTCCGCCTCGCCGACAAACGGAGCCGGGTCGTCCGTATCGGCCAGGCCGATGGCATCGAACCCCAGCTGACCTGCGCCGCAGACCCATCCGTGGTCCCCGACGACCAGCTCGGGCAGGGCCCCGCCGGCCTCGGCGATGGCGTTCAGAACGGTACGAACCGGGAGGGGGGAATGGGTGTGTGCGCCGGTCGCACCACCGCGGCCGGGCACGCCGGGTTCCCGCACCATCGCAACGCCTCGTACGTAATCAAGGCTGTACGTGCGTAGGCCGAACCTAGTCGTTATGTCGACAGAGCGACCCTGCGCCGGAGTGAGGACGGCACATCCGGCCGCCGACATGGCGTCCGCCAGGGCGCCGTAGAAACCGAGCAACCGGTGCGGGTGACCGGTCCCGAACAACACGGGTGCACCACGCTGCGCGACGACCGCGAGCCGCTCGGAGAACGCCTCCAGGGCGGCGAGGGTCAGTTCCGGGTCAATCACATCCTGGCCGGAAACACACCCCGGATCAGCGGATACCCCGCACTTGTCCGCCATCAGTCCGACCAGATCCCGCTCGGTCCAGGTCCATTCAGGATCGATCCCGATCAACAACCGAGGATCGCGCGCCGCGAATCCCCGATAACTCCGCAGGCTCACTTCCCGAGAGGTCGCCACGACCCCGGCCAGCCGAGCAGCGAGAAGGTGTGCGCGGAGGCGGGATCGAAGGGCGGTGGGGGTGGGCATGGAGGGATGGTGACGGACGGAGGCGGGGGATGGGGGCGGGAACGGGGATACGGGGCTCGGTTGGCGTAACGGCGCAGCCGTGGGAGGGGTGACGGGGCCCGGGGTCCCGACCGGTCTCGCGAGACCGAGCCCGTGGGCCGGGCAGCCTCACTTGACAGGGGCGCCCCTACGCCAACAACCCCCGCAACGGAAACACCGCCCGCCGAGTGGCCAGTACAGCCTGATCCAACCGATCCGCGGGGTCGTACCCCGACTCCCAGTCCCCCCACTCCACGGGCCACCGCCCATCAGTCATCCGCCCCGGCGCCAGCTGCCGCGTCCGAGCGAAGACCTCCTGCCGCCACCCCTCGGGAATCATCGCCTCGGGCGCCACCTCCCGCCCCGCGGCGATCCCCACCAGGTGGGTCCAGGACCGCGGCACCACATCCACCACCGCGTAGCCACCTCCACCCAAGGCCACCCAGCGCCCCCCGGCGTACTCGTGCGCCAGTTCGTGACAGGCCACCTGCACGGCCCGCTGCGCGTCCAGGGAGACCGCCAGATGCGCCAACGGATCCTCGAAATGCGTATCGGCCCCGTGCTGAGTCACCAGCACCTGCGGCCGGAACGCGGCGACAAGTTCCGGCACCACCCCGTGGAAAGCCCGCAACCAGCCGGCATCCCCCGTCCCCGCCGGCAACGCGACATTCACCGCCGACCCCGCTGCGGCCCCGTCCGCTCCCGTCTCCTCCGGCCACCCGGTCTGCGGGAACAAGGTCCGGGGATGCTCATGCAGCGAAATCGTCAGAACCCGCGGATCCTCCCAGAACGCCGCCTGCACCCCGTCCCCGTGGTGCACATCGACATCCACATAGACGACCCGCTCCGCACCCAGCTCCAACAACCGCGCCACGGCCAGCGCGGCGTCGTTGTAGATGCAGAACCCCGACGCCGCCGCCGGCATCGCATGATGCAGCCCGCCCGCGAAGTTCACCGCGTGCAGCGCGTCCCCCCGCCACACGGCCTCCGCCGCCCCCACCGACTGCCCGGCGATGAGCGCCGACGCCTCATGCATCCCGGCGAACGCCGGATCGTCCAGCGTCCCCAGCCCGTACGACTGATCGGCCGCCCGCGGGTCCATCGACGCCGCCTTCACCGCCGCGATGTAGTCCTCGCGGTGGACCAGCCGCAGCGTCGACTCCCCCGCCGCCTTCGCCGCCACGACATCCATCTCGCGATCGAGCCCGAACGCCTCGACCAGCCTCCGGGTCAGCGCCAGCCGGACCGGATCCATCGGATGGTCCGGGCCGAAGTCATAGCCCGTTACTGCCTCGTCCCACATCAGCTGTGCGCGGCCGCTCATGCCCGCCACCGTATCGGTCCGGTTGAGCGGCGAACGACCGGGCGTACACGAGTGTCACCAGCACCAACACCATCGGCACGAGCATCGCCCCCCGATAGCTCCAGGCATCCCCCAAGGCCCCCACCAAAGGCGAACCGATCAAAAACCCCACATAGTTGAAGACATTGAGCCGCGCCACGGCCGCATCCGAAGCTCCCGGAAACAACCTTCCCCCCGCCGCGAACGTCTGCGGAACCAGCACACACAACCCCAGCCCCAGCAACGTGAACCCGACCATCCCGACCCACGCCCCGGACGCCCCCGCCACCACCGCGAACCCCACCGCGGCGACCACCGCCCCACCCCGTACGACCCCCACGGCCCCGAACCGCCGCACCCCGAAGTCCCCCAGGGCCCGCCCCACCAGCGTGGTGACCATGTAGACGTTGTAGGGAACCGTCGCCATCTGCTCCGAGCTCCCCAGCACGTCCTGCAAGTACTTCGCGCTCCAGTTGGAAACGGTCGCATCCCCGATGTACGCGAAGGTCATCACCAGACACAACGGCAGCAACGCCCGGAAGACGACACCCCCCGCCTCACCCGCGCCCTCGCCTTCGACCGCCTTCGTGCGGCCGCCGTCGACGTACCACCGGCTCCCCACCAGCGCGGCCGGCAGCAGCACCCCCACCACCGGCAGATACGACACGACCAGCGCCAGCTCCCAGTGCGCACCCACCCACGCCAGCGAGGCTCCCACGATCCCCCCGAGGCTGTACGCGGCGTGGAACCCGAGCATGATGCTCCGCCCGTACGACCGCTGAAGGCTCACCCCGAGCATGTTCATCGAGGCATCCAGCGCCCCCACGGCAAGCCCGAACGCGGCGAGCGCCACCGCCAGCTCCACCATCCGCTCCCCGGCACCCACCCCGAGCAGCGCCAGCAGTACCACGGGCTGGGACCACCGCAGCACCGAACTCGGCGGTACGCGCTTCACCAGCCGCTCGGTCGCCACGCTTCCGACCCCGGCCAGCACCGGCACCGCGGCCAGAAACGCCGGCAGCAACGCATCGGAGACCCCGTACCGGTCCTGGATCGCCGGAATCCGGGTCACCAGCAGGGCAAAGGCCACGCCCTGGGTGAAGAAGCCGAACGCCAACGAGGCCCTACCGCGCCGCAGCACACGAGTCATGGCGGCGAGCGTAGGGCCCCGGCGTACCGCTGGGTACATCCAGCCAAAGATGAATTTCCCTCAGCTTCAAGCCTCTGGTCAGACCAGCAGCTCAGCCAACTCCCCCATGTCCTCGAAGAGTCGCGTCGCCCCGCTCAGCCTGGCCGCCGGGGTCATGGCGGTGAACCCGTACACGTCCATCCCGGCCGCGACCGCCGCCTGCACGCCCAGCCGACTGTCCTCGACGACGACGCACCGCTCCGGTGCGATCCCCATCCGCTCGGCCGCGTGGAGAAACAGATCGGGTGCCGGCTTCCCCCGCCCCACATCCTCGGAACTGAAGATCCGCCCGTCATCGAACCACCGCTCCAGCCCGGCCGCCCGATGCCCGACCCGGATCCGCTGATGACTCCCCGACGAGGCCACGCAGTACGGCACCCCCTCGGCCGCCAGCTTCCCCAGTACGTCCGCGGCGCCGGCCACCGCCTTCAACTCCCGCTCGAACGCGGCGAAGACCCGCCCGTGAAAGACGTCGTCGAAGTCGCCCGGCAACCGCTGCCCGGTCCGCTCCGCAACCAGGTCGTGCACGCGGTGCATGGCGGCGCCCATGTAGTCACGCAGGGAGTCCTCGTAGGAGGTCGGATGCCCGAGTTCGGTGAGGTACGCCGCCAGGAGCCGGTTGGAAATGGGCTCACTGTCGACGAGCACACCATCGTTGTCAAAGATCACCAGGTCATAGCGCATAACTGAACCCTAAACGCAGAAAACCCCGCATCCGAAGATGCGGGGTTTTCATCAAAAATTGTTCGGCGGCGTCCTACTCTCCCACAGGGTCCCCCCTGCAGTACCA
>NZ_JBHWJQ010000015.1:0-7121 GCF_042731435.1 Streptomyces sp. NPDC059861
CCCGGCATCCCCCACCCCGGCGGGGTGCGCCCCCCCCCCGGGCGTCCCGCACCCCCGGGCGGGCCGGCCTGCTGCGCGCCGGGCCGGGTGACGAGTGCACACGTCCTCGATCGACTGAGATCAACTGAGCACCGGAATCCTGGCGAGCGGCGTCGTGGTCGGCTGAGGCGCGCCCCCGGCGGACTCGACGGTGACACAGACGGCGGTGGCCCCGTTCAGGGACCCGGCGAGGACCTGGGCCTGACGACCACCCGCGGAGTGCAGCAGGCCGGCGGGTCGGTACTCCCACGCCCGTTCGTACCAGAGCTGGTAGACCTGGCCCTCGCGAAGGGGTGGCAGGCCTGAGGCGATGAACGCGGTGCGGTCCTGGGCCCGGGAGGCGATCACGCTGGCCGTGGCACTGTCCGCAAGCCGCGCGGTGCTCATCTTGGCGTCGGTGGCGGCGAGGAGGCCGACGAGTTCCTCGGTGTCGGCATGGGCGTCGGCGATCTGCTCACGGTTGCTGTCGGCTTCGGAGTGTTGCCACCAGGCGATGCCTCCCACCCCCGCGGCTGCCGCCACGGACGCGGCCAGCGCGACCAGCAGGCCCCGTTGACCGAGGCGATCCTGCCGCGGGGCGACGGGCCGCTCCTGGCCCTCGGTCGTGATCCGTTGGAGGACACGCCGACGCAGGTCGGCGGAGGGCTGCCGAGCCTCGGCGGAGCCCAGCCAGGCGAGGGTCCGCGACGCCTCGTCGGCCTCGCGTCGGCACGCCGCGCAGGTGGCCAGGTGGTTCTCGAAGGCCGCTCGCTCATCGGGCGGCAAGGCGTGCAGCGCGTACGCGCCGACATCCGTGCACGGGTCCTCGGGGTGCCTCATGACCGACCCTCCAGACACTCACGCAACCGCTGGAGTCCCTGACGCATTCGCGACTTGATGGTTCCGACGGGAGTGGAGAGGCAGTCGGCCACCTCCGTGTAGGTCAGCCCTTCGTAGTAGGCAAGTACCAGAGGCAGCCGCAGGTGCCCCGCCAGGCCGGACAGGCAGCGGAAGACGACGCGGTAGTCCTCGCGGACCTCGACCTCCTCGGCCACCGTGTCGAACGGCCGCTCCTGCTCCAGGACGGCTGTGCGCACCTCGCGGGCTTTGCCGGCGGCGACGGACCGCACCCGGTCGACCGCCCTGCGGTGGGCGACGGTGAGCACCCAGGCGCGGGCGGGGCCCCGCTCCGCGCGGAAGTGGTCGGCGGTACGCCATACCTCCACCATCACGTCCTGGGTCACCTCCTCCGCCAGCGCCTCGTTCCTCAGCACTCGCCAGACCAGTCCCATCACGGGCGGTGCCAGCGCGTCGTACACCCCCGCGAAGGCCTGTTCGTCACCGTGGGCAGCACGAACCAGCAGCTCGTCCACCCGGGCGTCGTCCGACGACCGGGTACGACGGACCGGCGCGTCGCGTTTCGCGCCTGGGTCTTTTCCACGCTTCATGGCCGCCCCTCAGCTCTGCTCGACAGTGGCTCCTCCGGGAGAGAAGCGCACCTCGTGCAGGCCCGTCTGCCTGACGAACTTCACCTTTCCGCAGCAGGCAACCGGGAGCACGCCGGTAAATCGGTTGAAGGAGGGCGAACGCGGCCCTCACAGGTTGTTCGGAGCCGCGGGGTCCGCGGATCTGCCCACCCCGACTCCTACTGCTGGGTAGGTCTGCCGCGGGAGCGGACGGGCGGCCGCTCGTCGCTCAGGTCAGCACCCGGTACGTCACATGCGTGACGATGCTCGCCGACCGCGACCTCACCTGCTCGAGTTCCAGCGGCGGGACGCCCTCGAAAAGCCGTGTGCCGGCACCGAGTGTGAACGGCACGATATGGAGCCGCAACTCGTCGATCAGGCCTGCCGCGAGGTACTGGTTGACGGTGGTCGCGCCGCCTTGGATCGCGACGACGCCGTCGCCGGCTGTCGTGCGTGCCTGTGCCAGTGCCGACGCGATGCCGTCGGTGACGAAGTGGTACGTGGTGCCGCCGTCCATCGGCTGCGGCTCGCGCGCGTGGTGGGTCAGCACGAACACCGGTGCGTGGAACGGCGGATCGTCGCCCCACCAGCCGTTCCAGGGCTGGTCCCAATCGCCGCGCACCGGGCCGAACATGTTGCGTCCCATGATGAATGCCTGGGCGGCGGTCATCTGTTCGACCTCGGCCCGGTTCTCGTCGGGTGTGTCGAACATCCAGGCGTGCATCCTGCCGCCCGAGCCGTCGCCGCCATCGTCGCCGAAGGGGCGTTCCTCGGTCTGGTCGAACCCGGCCGAGTACCCGTCGGCCGAGACCGTGAGATCGCAGACAACCCTGCCCGTTCGCTTGGTCATTGCCTTCCCCCTGTGGCGACACCGGTCGCCCTCGCGGTGAGCTGCCTGACGAGCGTCAGCACGAACCAGTCACAGTATGACCACCGATAGGCGTCCCGCGCCGGACGGCGTGCGGCCCCGGTGCGCGAGACACCGGGGCCGGGGCGGGAGTCGACGGTCAGTGGTCGTCGCCCGGGCGGGCGGCGCTTCGTCGGGCGTTGTTGTACAGGCGCAGCAGGTGCTTGGCGACGGCGCACGGCACCGTGTCGACATGGCACTGCCGGCAGGTCCGCGTGTGGTGCTCGTGATCGGCGCGGGCCTGTTGCAGGGCATCACTCGGGGATGACATCGATGTCCTTGGAGTCGACGGCGGGAAGGGCGGCGGCTGAACGGGTGCCTGGGGGACGTGATGGCACGCCCGAGCCAGAAGTTGATCATGTTACTTAGGGTAGTGGGAAGCTGCGTACGCGCCTGAGTCGTGCGTTCTTCCTCCTCAGTCACCGGCCCGAAAACGCTTGGACGCCGTGGTCGCCGTCGCGGGACACTGCGTATCCGTTACGTGACTCCACGTAACCGTCGCGGGTGCGCCCACGACGACTGAGGGAGGTGGGATGGGAACGCCTGAATCGCGCAGGGTGCTGCCGGGCAAGCGCTCGGTGCTTCTCGCACTTCGTTACTACGGACGGGAGTTGACCCGCTTACGGTGGCTGACCGCGCCGGCGATGCTGCTGACGGCCCTGGGCAACATCGGGATCAACTACGTGGCGCCGCTGATCGTCGCCAAGCTGGTCGGCGAGATCGCGGGGGACAAGGACCTCACCGTCGCCTCGGCACTGCCGTACGTCCTGGGCTTCGTGTGTGTGCTGCTGCTCGCGGAGGCTCTGTGGCGCGTCGCACTGCACTGTCTGAACCGCCTCGACGCCCTCGGCATCGAGCATCTGTACGTCATCGGCATGGACGAGTTGTTCGCCAAGGACGCCGCGTTCTTCCACGACAACTTCGCCGGGTCGCTGACCAAGCGTGTCCTGAGCTTCGCCTCCCGATTCGAGCAGTTCGTCGACACGCTGACGTTCCAGATCGTGGGCAGCTTCCTGCCGCTGGCGTTCGGGGCGGTGGTGCTGTGGCGTTACGAACCACTGCTCGTCGTCGGGCTCCTGGTGATGATCGCCCTGACGGCGGTCTGCGTGGTGCCGCTCATCCGGCGCCGCCAGGCGCTCGTCGACCAGCGTGAGGAGGCGATCGCCCGGGTGTCGGGGCATGTCGCCGACAGCCTGATGAACATGGACACGGTACGGGCGTTCGCCGCTGAGGAACGCGAGGCCGCCGAGCACCGCTCGCGGGTCGCGGCCTCCCGGCGGCTCACCCTCCGGTCGTGGGACTACGGCAACCTGCGCATCGACACGTTCGTCGCGCCGATGTCGGTGCTGACCAACGCACTGGGCCTGCTGCTCGCCGTCATGCTCGCCGGAGGCGCGCACGGCGTGGAGGCGATCGTGGTCGCGTTCACCTACTACTCCAACGCGACTCGGATCATGTTCGAGTTCAACCAGATCTACCGCAGGCTGGAGAGCTCGATGACGGAGGCCGCCCAGTTCACCGAACTGCTGCTGACGCCGCCGACCGTGCTAGATCCGCCCGTGCCGGAGCCGCTGCTGCGGCGGGAGGCCGACGTCCGCTTCGAGAAGGTCACCTTCGCCCACGCCGGCGGCCGGTCCCTGTTCGAGGGCCTCGACCTGGACGTGCCCACCGGCGCGCGGGTGGGACTCGTGGGCCGGTCCGGCGGCGGCAAGACCACACTCACGCGGCTGCTGCTGCGGATGACGGACATCGACGGCGGACGGATCCTGATCGGCGGTCAGGACATCAGCAGAATGCGCCAGGCCGACCTGCGCGGCATGATCGCCTACGTGCCGCAGGACCCGGCGATGTTCCACCGCACGCTGCGGGACAACATCGCCTTCGCCCGGCCCGACGCCGGCGACGCCGAGATCCGCCGCGCGGCCGAGGCGGCGCACGTCACGGAGTTCGCCGACGCCCTGCCGAACGGCTTCGACACCATGGTGGGGGAGCGCGGGATCAAGCTGTCGGGCGGGCAGCGCCAGCGGGTCGCGCTCGCCCGGGCGATCCTGCGTGACGCGCCGATCCTGCTGCTGGACGAGGCGACCAGCGCCCTGGACTCGGAGAGCGAGATCCTCGTCCAGGAGGCGTTGTGGCGACTCATGGAAGGGCGCACGGCGCTCGTGGTGGCGCACCGGCTGAGCACGGTCGCGGGCATGGACCGGCTCGTCGTCCTCGACCAGGGTCGGGTCGTCGAACAGGGCACGCACGACGCACTGCTCGCCACGGACGGTGTCTACGCGAAGCTCTGGAAGCACCAGTCGGGCGGCTTCCTCGACGAGAGCCCCGCGCGGGTGTGACGCTCGCGGCCATCGCCCTCGGCCGTGGGCTCAACGCCGGGGCGGTCGCGGAGTGGACGAGCGGGCGGCAACTGGAGGCTGTGGCGCCGTAAGTGGGACTCCCGCCGGGGCCACGGGGCCACGGCGGGAGGAGCGGTGAGCCACAGAGCGGCCTCGACGGCGTCGCCGGTGCGCGGCCGTCACCGCCGGTGCGACACTGCCTGAGTGAGCGACCGGCAGACGGACCGACGCCTGGAACGGGCCATCCTGGAACTGCTGGATCGCCGTGGCCCGACCGCGACGATCTGCCCCTCCGACGCGGCCCGGGCCGTGTACGAGGGGGACGACGACGGCTGGCGCGCACTGATGGAACCGGCCCGCCGCGCGGCCCGGCGCCTGGTCATGGCCGGCCACGTCGAGATCACCCAGTCCGGCCGCCCCGTCGAACCGGCCAAGGCCCGCGGCCCGATCCGTATCCGCCGCGCCCCTTGACACACCCCCGCCCGCCGCGGTGACGCCATGGCCGGCTGCGGTGACGCACGAAGCGATCACCGCCACGAGGTGCACTCCGAGGCGCTCGGGCGCCCGGCGATCGCCCGCCCCCACGCCAGGATGGCGACCCTGCGGCCGCTCCGGTGCGCCCTGCGGTCGTATCGCTCGTAAATTGGTAGCAGCGGGCAATGGCGCCTGCAGGCTGGGAGACAGCGCCATGGCAGCCGACATCGATTTCACGGCCTTCTTCGACGCCACACCGAGCCCGTACGTCATGCTGGACACGGACCTGGTGATCCGCTACGCGAACCAGGCGTACGTGCGGGCCACCGGGCGGGCCGGGGAGGAGCTGATCGGCAAGTACCTCTTCGACGCCCTGCCGGCCAACCCCGCCACTCCCGACGACACGCGCTGCCTGATGGCGTCGCTGCTCCGGGTCAAGGAGACCGGCGTCGCGGACACCCTGGTGCTGCAGCGGTACGACATCCCCGCGCTTGATCACCTGGGCCGGTTCGAGGAGCGGTGGTGGTCGGACGTCCACACTCCGGTTCTCGGGCCGGACGGCCGGGTGGCGTGGATCGTGCAGCGGTCCGAGGACGTCACCGCCTTCATCCAGTCACGCCGGGCGCGACAGCTCACGGAGGAGCTCACCGACCGGGAGAGGGGCCTGGCCGCCGAGCTCTACGTGCGGGCCCAGGAGCTGCACCGGCTGAACCAGGAACTGCGCCAGGCCCACGCACGTGAACGTCAGGTGGCCGTCGCCCTGCAGGAAGCCATGCTCCAGGCCCCTGACCTGGACCGGCACACCAACATGGCCGTGCGGTACCTGCCCGCGACGAAGTTGCTCAACGTGTGCGGCGACTGGTACGACGTCGTGGACCTGCCGCCCGACCGCTATTCCGCTGCGGTGGGAGACGTCGTCGGCCACGGACTGGAGGCCGCGGCGGTCATGGGCATGCTGCGCAGCGCCCTGAGCGCCGCCATCCGGGCCATCCCGAGCCCCGCCCAGGCCCTGGAAGTCCTCGGCCTGTACGCCCGCTCCCTGGAAGGCGCGACCGCCGCGACCGCCGTCAAGGTGCTCATCGACACCCGCAGCCAACTGATCATCTACAGCAACGCCGGGCACCTGCCCCCGGTACTCCTCCACCCGGGCGGGCCTGGGAATTGCTGGACCAGGCCACGGATCCGCCCCTGGTGCCCGTCCGTACCACGTCCCCCGCCCCCAGGCCGGCCTGTCCTACACACCGGGCGACACCCTCGTGCTCTACACCGACGGGCTCGTCGAACGCCACGACGAAGACATCGACGCCAGCCTGGCCCGCCTGACGGCGGCCCTCTCCAAGGACAGCACGCTGGCCGCCGAGGAACTGGCGGACGCCTTGCTGGACCGCCTCGGCGTCGCCAGCGGTGCCCGCGACGACATCGCCCTCGTCGTCATCCGCCTGTGAGCCGACAGGCCCCGCGCACGCGGCCCTCGCCTTGCGGCCTCCCTTCACAGGGGTCGATCCTGAAAGGGAGGCATGCCCCGCCGAACCGTATGGACCGAGCGCAGACGGCTGCGTGCCGTGGCGGTCACGGCCCGCGCAGGGAGCGGGTTCCAGATGAGGCTTGTCGTCGATCTCAACCGGTGTCAGGGATACGCCCAGTGCGTCTTTCTGGCCCCTGACGTCTTCGCACTGCACGGCGATGAGGCGCTGTTGTTCTCCCCGTTTCGACGAGGGGCAGCGGGACCGGGTGGAAGTGGCCGCGGCGGCCTGCCCGGTGCAGGCCATCCTCGTCGACTACTCCGACGAGCCGACGAAGGCGGTCGAGGCCCATGTCGGCTGACTCCGACGTCGAGATCCTGCGCAGGGAAGGCCGGATAGTCGTCGTGGGTGCCTCGCTGGCAGGCCTGCGCGCGGCGGAGGCCCTGCGCGAGCA
>NZ_JBHWJQ010000015.1:7220-155940 GCF_042731435.1 Streptomyces sp. NPDC059861
TGGTTTCGCCGGATCGCTCACCATGATCGGCGACGAACCGTACGAGCCCTACGACCGGCCGCCGCTGTCCAAGCAGGTGCTGCTCGGTCGGGCGCGGGCCGATGACTCCGACGTCGAGATCCTGCGCAGGGAAGGCCGGATAGTCGTCGTGGGTGCCTCGCTGGCAGGCCTGCGCGCGGCGGAGGCCCTGCGCGAGCGTGGTTTCGCCGGATCGCTCACCATGATCGGCGACGAACCGTACGAGCCCTACGACCGGCCGCCGCTGTCCAAGCAGGTGCTGCTCGGTCGGGCGCGGGCCGAGGACACCGCACTGCCGCGGCGGCGCGAGATCGACGCCGAATGGCGCCTGGGTGTCGCAGCCGAGGGCCTGGACCGCAACGCCAAGCAGCTACGCCTCGCGAACGGCGACACGGTCCCCTACGACCGTCTGCTCATCACCACCGGGACCCGGGCGCGACCCTGGTTCCATCAGGAACAGGCAGCGCTGGACGGCGTGTTCGTGCTGCGGACCCGTGACGACTCCGCCCGCCTGAACCGGAAGCTGGCCGGCCGTCCGTCCCGGGTGCTGGTGATCGGAGCCGGTTTCACCGGCTGCGAAGTCGCCTCCGCCTGCCGGGAGTTGAATCTTGAGGTCTCGGTGGTCGAGCGCGGCCCGGCCCCGCTGGTCGGCCCCCTCGGTGGGGTGATCGGCGCGGTCGCGGACCGGATGCAGCGCAGGAACGGAGTCGACCTGCGCTGCGGCGTCAGTGTGACTGCCCTGGAGGGTGACTATTCCGGACGGCTCAGGCGCGCCCATCTCTCCGACGGCACGGCGATCGACGTGGAGGTGGCGGTCGTCTCGCTCGGCGCCGTCCCCAACACCGAATGGCTCGCCGGCTCGGGTGTGGCCGCGGGGCCGAGGGGCATCGCCTGCGACGCCGGGTGCAGGGTGTTCGACGTCAACGGCATCGTCACCGACGACATCTACGCCGCCGGCGACGTGGCACGCAGCCCGCACCCGCTGTTCGACTACCAGTTCCTGTCGCTGGAGCACTGGGGCAACGCCGTCGAACAGGCGGAGATCGCCGCCCACTACATGATCTGCGCGGGGCCCGATCGCCGCCCGCACCTGTGGCTGCCGATGTTCTGGTCCACGCAGTTCCACGTCAACATCAAGTCCGTGGATGTCCCCTCGCTGGGCGACCAACTGGTCATCGCCCAGGGGGCACTCGCCGACGAGCGGTTCGTCGCGGTGTACGGATACCGCGGCCGGGTCATCGCCGCGGCGTCCTTCGACGGAGCCAGGTGGCTCGGGTTCTACGAGGAGCAGATCGCGGCCGCCGCGCCGTTCCCGCCGGACTACCGCCTGGTCGACCGCCGAACCACCACGCTGCACAGCGTCGACGCGGAATTCCCGGACCCCCACCTGCCCACCCACGGGGCCACCGTCACGCTGTCGGGTCACTCACCGAGCGAGCGGCGTGTCCAGTTCGTTCCGTCGCATGCCTGATCACCGGCCCTGTACCGCCCGGAGCCCCCTGGAGACACCATGACGCCCGGTACCCTCTCCGCGCAGATCCTCGACTACGCCAACCGAGCCGATCCGTACCCGCTCTACGCGGAACTGCGCAAGACACCGGTCATGCGGGAGGACGACGGCACCTACCTGGTCAGCAGTTACCACGCGGTGCGGAGCCTGGCCAACGACCCTCGGCTGAGCCAGGATCCGCGCAACCGCCCGCCCGGCTACACCCACCCCGGTCAGTCGGAGGAGGACACGGGCCTGCCGCCGAGCTTCATCCTGACCGACCCGCCCGAGCACGACCGGCTGCGCGCCACCGCGAACCGGCCGTTCGGCCCCCCGCACAGCCCCAGGTTCCTGGAGGACCTGCGCGCAGAACTGGCCACGGTCGTCGCCGAACTGATCGACGCCTTCGAGGGCAAGGACGAGATCGACATCGTCGACGCCTTCGCCTACCCCCTCCCCGTCACCGCCATCTGCAAGGTGCTCGGCGTGCCGCACGAGGACGAACCCCGCTTCCACGGCTGGGCGGACGCCGTGGCGTCCGGTATCGATCCCCAGCACGGCGGTATCGGCCAGGAGAAGTCCCAGCAGGGGCGCCGGGAACTGGGCGCCTACCTGGCCGACCTGATCGACGCCAAACGCCGCCGCCCGGGCCCCGGGCTCCTCAGCGCCCTCGCTCCCGAGACCGGCCCGGGCGGCAGCATGACACCGGCGGACCTGGTGGCCACCGCGGTGCTGCTCCTGGTCGCCGGCCACGAGACCACCGTCAACCTCATCACCAACGCGACGCTCACCCTGCTGCGTCACCCCGACGTCCTCGAGCGGTTCCAGAAAGACGCGGAGCTGACCGTCCCCCTCGTCGAGGAAGTGCTGCGCTACGAGCCGCCCGTCCAGTTCGTGCCCATCAACGTCACCCTGGCCGACATCGACATCGACGACGTCACCATCCCCAAGGGGGCGCCGGTCTGGCTCATGATCGCCGCGGCCAACCGCGACCCCCTGCGCTTCGAGGACCCCGATCGGTTCGATCCCGCCCGCGAGGACAACGAACACCTCGGGTTCTACACCGGAATCCACTACTGCTTCGGCGCCCCGCTCGCGCGGATCGAAGCGCAGCTCGCGCTGCGGGAACTGTTCCGCCGGGTCAAGAGTTTCCGGCTCCTGGAGGAGCGACCGTCGTACCGAGCCAACGCCGTGCTGCGCGGCCCCCGTCACCTTCGCGTGGCGATCGAGGGCCTCACCGACTGAGCCCACGGGTGAGCGGGGCCCGGTCCGGCACGCCGGGCCCCGCGGGCGGGCAGGTGACAGCGGCTCAGCCGGCGAGTGTGAACGTCTGGGCGGCGGATCCGGAGCAGGCTGCTGGGACAGCCGGGCGCCGTTGGCGGTGGAGGCGTTGTCGACGGTCAGGCACTTGCCGCTGTGGCGTGCGACGAAGCGGTACTGGCCGCTCGCACCGGTGGATTCCGGCCGCCACTGCTGGTTCGAGGCCCCGACGTAGTCCCACAGGTGGACCCTGGTGCCGTCCCCGGTCGCGCCCGGGCCGCCGTCGACGTCCCAGGCCTTGCCGTTGTGGCGGTTGACGACCTGGTAGTGGCCGTCACCGGTGGGACGGAACTGCCAGGGGCTTGGGCTCAGGGCGGTCGAGGCGAGCAGGCGCCGGCGACTGCGCGCGGGGCACGCCCCGTGTTCCTGTCGGGGACAGCCCTGCGAGGCGTAGGCGAAACGGGTGTCTGGCCGACCTCGTCCGCCGGAAGCACTCTCGATCTGTGCCAGGGCAACGTCTCCGAAACCCTGGCCGAGATACAGGGAGCATCGATATGAGTGACATGGTCCCGGCGCCCGCCCACAACGCACGCACCGGACATTGCTTATGCGGATCGGTCAGCTATCGATTCGACGTGAATCCCGAGACCGTGGTCCTCTGCCACTGCGCTCATTGCCAGCGGCACACTGGTGCGGCATTCTCGGTGAACGTACTGGTGGCGCGCGAAGCCCTGGAAATCATGGGCATGCCGAAGGTCTATCAGACCGTCGGAGCGGAAAACGGAAATCTGCGCGACAGGCTTTTCTGCGGCGAATGCGGTACGCCGATTCTCACGATCCTTCATGAACGACCCGATCTCGTGATCGTCAAGGCCGGAACTCTCGATGATCCAACAGGACTGAAGCCGACCACGGAGGTATGGTGGCGTCGAGCTCAAGACTGGATCGAACCGAACGCCGACCGGATGAGGTTCGACGGGGACGCCAATAAATGAATGCGGCTGTGCGGCCCCATACCAAGGAGTAGAAAATGAGCTTTGGTACCACCGATCCGGCAACCGGAGAATTGGTGAAGGAATTCCCGCTGCAGTCGGACGAGGAAATTCTCCACGAGCTGGAAACCGCCGACAGGCTTTACCACGAAGACTGGAAGTACTGGCCGGTCGCGGAACGGGCCCGCGTCGTCGGCCGCGCCGCTCAGATCCTGCGGGAGAAGCGGGATGCATACGTGGAATACCTGACCCTGGAAATAGGAAAGGTAACCCGCTTCGGCTACTTCGAGGTCGATCTCGCGGCCGACATCCTCGATTACTACGCGGAGCACGGAGAGCGGTTCCTCGCGGAGCGGCCGCTGCCCGGTGAGCCCGGCGCGAAGCTGGTCGCCGAGCCGATCGGCGTCATCCTGGCGATCGAGCCGTGGAACTTCCCCTACTACCAACTGGCCCGTGTGGCCGCGCCCCAACTGGTCGCCGGGAACGTGATCCTGATGAAGCCCGCCGAGAGCGTGCCCCAGTGCGCCCTGGCCTTCGCGCGACTCTTCGAGAAGGCGGGAGCCCCTGAAGGGGCCTACATGAATCTCTTCTGCAGCATCGACCAGGTCGCCAGGCTGATCGACGACTTCCGCGTGCGCGGCGTCACCCTCACCGGTAGCGAGAGGGCGGGGACTTCGGTCGGCGAGCGCGCCGGGCACAACCTCAAGAAGACGGTCCTGGAACTGGGCGGCAGCGACCCCGCTCTCGTTCTGGAGGGCGCACCTCTGGAGCACGCGGTCGAGCACGTCGTGATGGGACGTACCTACAACTCGGGGCAGGGCTGCGTCAACGTCAAGCGCGTGATCGTGGTCGGCAGGGAACGGGGCGAGGAAATACTGGCCGCGCTGAAGGAGCGCTTCGCCGCGATCAAGGTGGGTGATCCGAAGGACGAGGACACCCTGCTCGGCCCGCTGTCCAGTGAGCGCGCCCTCGAAGTCCTGCTGCGGCAGATCGAGGACGCGAAGGCCGCGGGAGCTCGCGTCGTTCAGGGCGGCAACCGAGTGGACCGCCCCGGGTTCTTCATCGAGCCGACGATCATCACGGGCATCAGAGAAGACAACCCGCTCTACGGGGAAGAGGCCTTCGGACCCGTGTTGTCCTTCTACGGCGTGGACAGCGAGGAGGAAGCGATCGAGTTGGCCAATGCCACCAGGTTCGGCTTGGGCAGCTACGTGTTCGACGCCGACGTCGAGCACGCCCAACAGGTCGCGAGTCGCATGGAGTCCGGCATGGTGTACATCAATTCCTGCTTCGCCGACTCGCCAGGCCTGCCCTTCGGAGGGATCAAGAACTCCGGGTTCGGTCGCGAGCTGTCGGAACTGGGCATCGGCGAGTTCCTCAACCGCAAGCTGGTGAGGGTCGCGCCGTAGCGCCTCAGGCGGGCCCGCGGCGGCTTCGGGAGGTTGCTCCCGCCATGTCGGCGCCTCGTCGAATTGCTCTTTGCGCAGAGCCGTGATCTGCCGGAAGGCGGTCTTGAAGTCCTCGTACTCCTGCTCGCCGATCACCTCGGCGTGGCGCCGCTCGATGGAGGCGACGATGGCGTCGGACCTGCGCATCTGATCACACCCGAGCGCGGTGGGCATGATCAGCTTGGCGCGCCTGTCCCGGGGTCCGGATGCCGTTCCAGGGCGCCGTGCTGGGGACGCAGTCGGGGGTGACCCTGTTCGGCGAGCTTCTGGAGGAGTTCCTTCTGGACCGAGAAGAGCAGGCGAGCGCTCATGATGCCGACGTCCTGCCTGCGGTGTCCCGCGGCGGCGATTCAGGCGCGTCCCCTGTGCCCTACGTCTCATTCGCAGGTTGTTACACCGGACGCGCCACTGGTGTCTCCATGCCGAGTCCACAACGCGAGGGAGACAAGATGAACGGAAACGTCGAGGTGGTCGTGGTCGGCGGCGGATACGGGGGCGTCACGGCGGCCAACAGCCTGGCTCGGCGCGACGGTGTGTCGGTGACCCTGGTCAATCCGCGTCCCCGCTTCGTCGAGCGCATCCGCCTGCACCAGCTCGTGACGGGCTCCGATGACGCGGTCGAGGGCTTCGGCGAGGTGCTGGGCGGGAACGTCCGGCTGGTGGTCGACACCGCGACCCGGATCGACCCTGCCGAGCGCCAGGTGTCGCTGGCGGGTGGTGGCACGGTCTCCTACGACTACCTCGTCTACGCGGTGGGCAGTGGCGCCTCCGATCCTGGCGTGCCCGGAGCGGCGGAGTTCGCTCATGCGGTGTCGGACCTCGAAGGGGCGGAACGACTGCGGTCGGCGCTGGCCGAGACGCCCGCGTCGGATCCGGTGACCGTGATCGGGGCCGGCCCCACCGGCCTGGAGACCGCCGCGGAGCTGGCGGAAGCGGGCCGCAAGCTCACCCTGGTCTGCGGCGGCGTGCTCGGCCCCTCCCTGCATGCCCGGGCCCGCCGCCCGGTCGCCCGCCGGCTCGCCAAGCTGGGTGTGACCGTCCTCGAAGGTCCCCGTGCGCGGGTGACGGAAGTGACGCGTGACGGCGTACAGCTCGATGACGGCCGGAAGCTGCCCAGCGCGGTGACGATCTGGACCGCGGGATTCCGTGTGCCGGACCTGGCCGCCCGCAGCGGGCTGCGCACCGACGCCGAAGGCCGTCTGGTCACCGACGCGACGCTGACCAGCGTGGACGACGTGCGTATCGTGGCCGCCGGCGACGCGGCGGTGATGACGGACCGACCGTTCCGGATGAGCTGCCAGGCCGCCGTGCAACTGGGCCCGGCGGCCGCCGCCACGATCCTGCGCCGGATCGCGGGGAAGCAGCCCGCTCCCGTCCGGATGTTCTTCGCCGGGCAGTGTCTCAGCCTCGGCCGGAAGGAGGGTGTCACCCAGTTCTCCTACCCGAACGACAAGGTGAACGCACTCAGCGTCAGCGGGCGGCCCGGTGCCGGCGTCAAGGAGATCGCCTGCCGGTTCACCCTCGACAAGTTGCTGTCGGGGGCGCGCAAGGCCGGCCCCCGCGCATCCGACGGCGGCAGCACCGTTCGCGTGGAATCGCCCCGGCCGGAACACCGCCCGACGCCGTCCAGCACCCGACCTTCGGCTTAGCTGCCAAAACCCGCTCCTTGGGCCGGACCGGCCGGTCCGGCCCAAGGACGCCGACCGCGAGAGAGTGAAGCGCACGCCGATGAACGACCACGTCACCGACTCCGCGACCGAGGCGTTCCTCGCCCATCGCGACCTGCTGTTCACCGTCGCCTACGAGATGCTCGGATCGGCGGCGGACGCCGAGGACGTCCTCCAGGAGACCTGGTTGCGGTGGGTCGAGGTCGACCTGGCGCAGGTGCGGGACCAGCGTGCCTACCTCGTACGGATCACGACCCGGCAAGCACTCAACCGGCTCCGCACCCTCAAGCGGCGCAAGGAGGCCTACGTCGGCCCCTGGCTGCCCGAGCCCCTGCTCACCGCGCCGGACGTGGCCGAGGACGTAGAACTGTCCGAGAACCTGTCGCTGGCGCTCATGTTCATCCTCGAAACGCTCTCACCGACCGAACGCGCCGTCTTCGTACTGCGCGAGGTCTTCGACTTCGGCTACGACGAGATCGCGGCGGCGATCGGCAAGAGCCCCGCCGCCGTACGCCAGACCGCCCACCGCGCCCGCCGTCACGTCGACGCCCGTCGGCCGCGCGCGGCGGCTTCCCCGGAGGAGGCCCGGGCAGCGCTGGACTTGTTCCAGCGGGCGCTCGTGACGGGGGACCTGCAGGGGCTGCTCGACGTACTCGCCCCGGACGTCGTTTTCGTCAGCGACGGCGGTGGTCTCAAGCTGGCGGCTCTGCGGCCGGTCGTCGGCGCCGAGAACGTGCTCCGTTACATGGCCGGCAGCGTCGACAAGGCCGGCGGCACCTTGAGCGGTGAGTACACGACGGTCAACGGCAACCCCGGACTCGTCCTGCGCCTGGACGGCGTGATCGACGGCGTGCTGGCCTTCTGCGTGGAGAACGCCCGCGTCACGGGCCTCTATTACGTCCGCAACCCCGAAAAGCTCACCCGCGTCGAGTCCGAGACTCCTCTCACCTCCCGCTGAGACACGTCTTGCCTAGGGTGTCCGCGCCCCGGTGCCCTGCTCGACATGCACTTCGAACCAGACGGTCTTGCCGGTGGGCATCCGGATGCTTCCCCAGGCGTCCGCGAGCAGGTCCAGGAGTTTGGTGCCGCGACCGCCTTCGGAATCCGCGTCGACCACGCAGCGTACGGGGCCGGTCCGCTCGGTGTCCTCGACCTCGCACACCAGCCGGGATCGGCGGAGCTGAAGGTTGAGCCTGAGCGGGCCGCGGGTGTGCCGAAGGGCATTGGTGACGAGCTCGCTGACCAGGAGTTCGACGGTGTCCGCGAGATCGTCCAGGGCCCAGGTGGTCAGCTGCGCCGTCACCAGATGGCGGGCGTCGCGCACGGAGGTGAGCTCCCGCCCCAGAGGCCAGGACGCTTCCCATGCGCTGGCGCGGCAGCGCGGAGCGTCGAACGGCCGCAGGGGCGCGAAGATGCGCGACCACAGGGCCCACTGCCGGGCGGCCCACGAGGGGGCGTCGCCGTGCGAGGGCCGTTCTGCCCGGCAGAAGGCGCTGAGGAGGCCGATGGCCTGGGCGGCCATGGAAATCAGTCCTTACTGTGCTGGTGGTGGGGAGCCGTCGGCGGGTGTGTCGCCCATGTGCCGGCTCATTCATGTAGCAGTTGCTACACCTAAAATATACACGTAACGGGTGCTACAGTAAAGATCTCGCCAAGCTCCCAAATCGGGCACGCGAAGGTCGCCGACCCGGTGCAACCAGGAACTCCATGTCACGCCCACCCGACCCGGCCAAGCGACGCCGCCTCCTGGACCACGTCCGCCAGTACGTGCTGCGCAACGGACTCGCGGACCTCTCCCTGCGCCGGCTGGCCCAGGCACTCGGCACCAGCGACCGCATGCTCCTCTACTACTTCGGCAGCAAGGAACGGATGATCGCCGAGGCGCTCGCCGTCTACGAGCGCCGGCCCCTGCTGCAGGCCCGTGAGGTTCTGCGCAGCGTCGGGCCGCCCACGGACGCCGCCGGTCTGCGTCGTCTGATGGAGGAGGTGTGGAAGCAGTTCAGCGACCCCGACGTACGCGCCTCACTGCCTCTGTACCTCGAGATCATGAGCGCCGGCATCCTCCATCCGCACCGGTACGGGCCCGTCCTGGACGATGTCGTCACGGAATGGACAAACCTGCTCACGTCGGTCTTCCGTGACTTCGGCATGGACCAGGGCCGGGCTCTGACCCAGGCCACGCTCCTGACCGACGCGGTGTTCGGTCTCCTGGTCGCCCCGCTGGTGGACGACCACTGGGACCGGGCCGACGCGGCCTTCCGCGCACTCCTCGACTGCCTGGAACCCGGGTGGCACCCCGCGATGTCCTGACCCCGTCTCGGCACCACCGGCCCGCAGACGAGTGGTCACCGGCCGGGGAACATACACGGGCCGGGCGCGGTTTTTCCGGCAGTGCAAAAGGAAGGCGAAGCCGTGCACGGTGAGTACAAGGTTCCGGGCGGCAAGCTCGTCGTCGTGGATGTGGACGTCGACGTCGAGCACGGCGTGCTGCGGCACGCACGGGTCGCGGGCGACTTCTTCCTAGAACCGGACGAGGCGCTCGACGCCGTCAACCAAGCCCTGGACGGCGCCCCCGCCGACACCGACGCGGCCGGACTGGCGGCGCGGATCGACGCGGCGCTTCCCGAGGGGACCGTCATGTACGGGCTGACCTCGGAGGGCATCGCCGTCGCGGTGCGGCGTGCCCTCGCGCACGCCACCGACTGGACCGACTACGACTGGCAGTTGATCCACGAAGGCCCGCAGGCTCCGGCACTGCACATGGCGCTGGACGAGGTCCTCACGGCCGAGGTCGCCGCGGGACGCCGACCGCCGACACTCAGGGTGTGGGAGTGGGGCGCCCCGGCGGTGATCATCGGCAGCTTCCAGTCCCTGCGCAACGAGGTCGACCCCGAGGGCGCGGACCGGCACGGCATCGAAGTCGTGCGCCGCATCTCCGGCGGCGGGGCGATGTTCGTCGAGCCCGGCAACACGATCACCTACTCGCTGTCGGTCCCGGAAGCGCTGGTTCAGGGCCTGTCCTTCCAGGACAGCTACGCCTACCTCGACGACTGGGTGCTCGGCGCGCTCGGCGACATGGGGATCAACGCCTGGTACCAGCCGCTGAACGACATCGCCACTGATCAGGGCAAGATCGCCGGGGCCGCCCAGAAGCGCATCGTGGGACCCGACGGCGGAGCCGGCGCCGTGCTGCACCACGTGACCATGGCCTACGACATCGACGCGGACAAGATGCTCGACGTGTTGCGCATCGGTCGGGAGAAGCTGTCGGACAAGGGCATGAAGAGCGCGAAGAAGCGGGTCGACCCGCTGCGCCGGCAGACCGGTCTGGCACGGGAGGCCGTGATCGCGCGGATGATCGATTCGTTCCGTCTCCGGTACGGACTCAGCGACGGCAACGTGACGCACGAGGAACTGACCCGCGCACAGGAGCTGGCACGGACGAAGTTCACTTCGCCGGAGTGGACCGCCCGCGTGCCATGACAAGGGCGGGTCGGGCGTCGCCCCTTTTCCCCGGGTGCCGACGCCGGCTGGTCGGCGAGTCCTTCGTCACAGCGGACGGCGCCCACTACGCACCGGGGGAAGGCCGCGCGTCAGGCTCGGCAGGTCCGCCCGACGGGAGCCGCCCACGGCAAGACAGTCAGGATCGCAGCCGTCCGCGATCCCGAGTTGCGGCCCACCCGCGCACGGCGGCCCGATCGCCAGGGGCCTTTCGACCCCGCCCACTTGGGGCCTGCGCTGCTTCGGGCAGGTCCGCCGCGGCCCGGCGGGCCCGCCGCGTCCGGGCACGGTCGCGCGGCGCGCGCCGACAGGTGCGCTGCAGGGCCCTTCAGCACCGGTCCGACGGTCCGAGGGCCCATGCCGAGCGGACAGTCCGTAGCGAACGTCACGTTCCATTCGATACCGCCACGCATCCAGACTGGTCGCCCATAGCGACCGACAGCAACGGAAGAACGGGCGGAGCGAATGGGGCTCACGCGAATATCCCGGCGTCTCGTGGCCACAGCGATCGTCTCCGGCGTGGCGGTTCCCGCCGTCGTGGGGTTCGGGGCAGGTGGCGCCGTCGCGGCGACGCCGCCGGTGAAGTGCGCCTCGGGGCAGGCAGGGCTCGCGGCGAAGCTGCAACGGGACATCACGGCCTCCCTGGAGCACACGACCGCCGTCGCGGCGGTGTCTCTGCGCGACCGGTCGACGAAGACCGTGTGCACGCTTCGGGCGGACCAGAGGTTCGACTCCGCCAGCACGGTCAAGGTCACTCTCCTGGCGACGCTGCTGTGGGACGTGCGCAAGCACGACCGCCACCTCACTCAGCGTGAGGCCGACCGCGCCACCAAGATGATCACGGCATCGGACAACGCCTCCACGAACGCGCTGTGGAAGCAGATCGGCGTGACAAAGGTGAAGGGCTTCCTGGCCGCGGCCGGAATGACCAGCACTGTGCCGGGCGGCAAGCGAACCTGGGGCCTGACCCAGATCACGGCCGCCGACACGCAGAAGCTGATGAACCTGATCACGGAACGCAACACGGTGCTCAGCGACAACGCGCGTGCCTACATCCTCAAGCTGATGAACAAGGTCATCCCCGCGCAGCGCTGGGGCACCCCCGTGGGAGCACCACGCGCGGCCCTGGTGCACGTCAAGAACGGCTGGCTGCCGCGCGCGGCGCACGGCTGGCGGGTGCACAGCATGGGAGCCTTCACCGGCGGCGGGCGCGACTACACGCTGACCGTGCTCACCCAGGACAACAGCACGATGAAGGCCGGCGTGGCGACCGTGGAGGCGGTGGCCCGAGCCGTCCACAAGGACCTCGCCGTCCGGCGCTGAGTCGCCCGGACGCGGCGCGAGCGGGAGCGAGGCCCGGCGGCGTGGATGTCCGGTGAGTGGGCGGTGGTTGACGGCGGTCGGGGCGGCTGCTGCAATACCCGGCATGTCCTCCGCGGCGTTCCTGGTGATCAGGGCTCACATCGACTTCGGTCGGGTGTGGTCCGCAGCGTGTCGCTGACGCGCGCACCCCCGTCCCCTCAGGATCCGTCTTCTTCCGTCCCGGAGTACGTCATGCCCGACAGCACCCCCGCTGCGTCTGTCCGTGTCGACCCGCGCGGGCCTCGTTTCGCCGCCGCCCTCACCACCCTCGTCCTCTTCCTGGTCCTGGGCACGGGCAGTGGCGTGCTGCTCGCGGCGCAGGCCGTCGTGTTCGCTGTCGGTGCTGCTCTTGGCTTGCGCTGGTCGCCGTACGGCTGGCTCTACCGCCGACTGGTACGCCCCCGACTCGGCCCGCCGAGGGAACTCGAGGACGAGCGGCCACCGCGGTTCGCGCAGGCCGTCGGTCTGGGCTTCGCGCTCGTGGGGACGGCGGGATACCTCGCCGGCGTCACGTGGCTCGGCATCACGGCGGCCGCGGCGGCTCTCGCGGCGGCACTGTTGAACGCCGCCTTCGGTTACTGCCTGGGCTGCGAGGTGTACCTCCTCGCGGTACGCGGCCGCGCCCGCCTGGGCGGGTGAGGTGGCCGTGGGCGATCCGACGGGATTGATCGTGGCCGCCGTGGTGTCGCTGGCCGTGATCGTCTTCGGGCTGTTCCGGGCCCGCCGCGACGGCAGGTTGCGCGGTGGCGGACGGGACGAGATCCTGCGGTTGTCTGCCGGTGAGCTGGGGGAGACGCTCGGCGAGCGGGCCACCCTGGTGCAGTTCTCGACGACTCTGTGCGTGTCCTGCCCCGGCACCAGGCGGCTGCTGGCCGATGTGAGCGCTTCGACGCCTGGCGTGGCCTTCGTGGAGATCGACGCCGAGGCGCGTCTCGACCTGGTCCGGCGCGCCGACGTGATGCGCACCCCGACCGTACTCGTCCTCGACCACGCGGGCCGTGTCGTACGCCGCGCCTCCGGGCCGCCGACCCGGGCCGACCTTGTGTCGGCGGTGGACCTCGCCACGGCGGGCTGAAGGCAGGCAGCGGGACAGGGGCGGTATGTGCTCGCCGCCCGCCCCGCTCCGGAGCGTCAGACGCGGTCGGCGGTGATCAGGAGGTACTGGAAGCTGCCGTTGCGATAGGCGTTCAGGAAGGTGTCCTCGATGCCTGTGACCAGGTGGTCGGCCTGGCGGCGCAGGTCCCAGTAAGGGATCGCCTCCGCTGTGAGGTCCTGGACGTGGACGGGCACGAGCCGGTTGCGGGCCATGGCGCGGAAATAGGCCGAGCGGGGGTGGATGTCGCAGATGTAGTGGGCGTTGATGAGGGAGACCTCGCGGGAGGCCCGGCCGTACGTGTCGTTGTAGCAACCGGTGATCACCACATAACGGCCGCCCCGCCGCAGGAGGCGGGCGTGCTCCGCGAAAAGCAGGTCCAGTTCGACGTACATGGTGGACTCGTTGTTCCAGGACGCCGCGTAGGCGCCCGTGGTCAGCCCGGTGTCGAGCATGTTGCGGTGGTGGTACCGCACCTTGGCGTCGATGCCGCGTTTGCGTGCCTGCTCGTTGGCGAAGTCGGCCTGCTTGGCGGAGATGGTGACCCCGTCGGCATGGCAGCCGTAGCGCAGGTTCGCGACCACGCTGCCGCCGCCCCGGCCGCAGCCGGCGTCGAAAACCCGGTCCGTGGGGGCGAGTTCGCCGAGGTGGGACGCGAGGAGCTCGGCCTGTGCGTGTTCCAGCCGGTGCAGTTCATGGGTGATCCGCTCGCGGCGCCGGTCGGCGTCCGGTTCGTCGAGCACCGACCGGTCGGCCTCGCCGACGCCGTAGTGGTGGTGGTACAGGTCGTCGAGCTTCCCGAGTTCGAGGTTGACCGGGTTTTCCTCGGCGTTCCAGTAGTCCGCGATGCGGTTCTGGTACGTGGACTGAGTGGGAACCGCTGCGGACGCGGTGCCGGTGTGCATGGTGGTCAACGCTGACTCCTTCGTGCTGTGGTGCAGGTGCGAGTGCTGATCGGCCTTCGGCAGGTCGTGCCGACGACGTGGGTCACCAGTAGTCGGGCAGTCGGTAGCGGTGGGTGTTGGTCGCGTGCCACTCGTGGTTGCCCGCCACCCAGTCGGCCAGGCCGCGGGCGTAGCGTTCGAGGAGCGGCGACGTGGCGGACAGCACGGCGGCCTCCGTCTCGAAGGCGTCCATGACCTCGTTGTGGATGTCGACGCTGCGCAGGTATGCGGCCTTCAGGCCGCACCGGTCGTTCGCGGCCACCACTTGGGGCAGGTTCAGGTGGTCGGGGTCGCTCGCCAGTTCCTTGGTGAACGAGTACAGGTCGTTGACGATGGTGGTGGCGTTGCAGGCCAGGACGGTGATGCGTTGCACCTCCGGGCGGGCGTAGAGGGCTTCGGGCAGTTCGTAGCCGTCCACGGCGTCGACGATGGACAGACAGGGACGGAAGTTGTTGAACTGCCGCATCACCAGGTACTCCCAGACGCGCGGCACGTGACGCGTCTCCGACCAGGATGCCTCCGAGAGGTACCCCAGGTGCAGCCGGGCGAGGTCGTGCACCAGCCGGTCGGTCTGGCTGGGCGTGGCGACCACCGCGTAGTCCTTCATCGCCCAGTGGTAGGACCGCAGCGGGCCGTCGGCCTGGACGCCGTCGCGCCATTCCTGTTCCGTCTCGGGGGTGGCGTGGAAGGGGTCGAGGGCGGACTGGGCCATGATCAGCCTGCCGCCCAGACCTCGCCGTGCACCGCCCCTGCCCTCGTCCTCCTCGCAGTAGCAGCTGTCGACGATGTTCTCGGCCAGCAGCAGTTTGCCTGCGACGGTGAGGCGTTCGAGGTCGGCTGCCGCAGGGTGCTGCAGGACGACGGCCCGGCCGAACTGGAACTGGCCGAAGTCCCCGCTCCATTCCGCGGGGAACAGGTCGAGGCCGCGGGCCCAGGCCTCGAGCCTGCGGTCGATCTCCGCGACCTTCTCCGGGTCGGCGGGCGCGGCGGGCCGGTACGTCAGTCCCGGAATGGCTCCGCTGCGCCGTGCCCGGATGCTCCGGGCGAGGTTGGGCGGGCCGGGCAGCGGGATGCCGGCCGCGGTACTCGAAGGGCTGTGCATAGACGTGTGCTCCACCTGGTCAGTCGGCGGTCCGGCCGATCTGGACGTTGTCCAGGACTCCGGCCGCGTCGGGTACGAGGATGGCCAGCGAGTAGTAGGCGGTCACGAGGTAGTTGACGCGGGCGGCCTTGTCGATGCCCATGAACCGGACGTTGAGGCCGGGCTGGTGTTCTTCGGGGATACCGGTCTGGTACAGGCCGACGACTCCCTGGTCGGCCTCGCCGGTGCGTAGGGCGACGATGCTGGTGGTGCGGGACGCGGAGATGGGGATCTTGCCGCAGGGGTGGATCGGGACTCCCCGCCAGGCGGGCAGCTTGTGCCCGTCGACGGTGGTCGAACCGGGCATCAGGCCACGCTTGTTGCACTGCCGGAAGAACGCGGCGATCGCTTTGGGGTGGGCGAGGAACAGGCATGTCTTGCGGCGCATGGACAGCAGTTCGTCCATGTCGTCGGGGGTGGGCGGGCCGGTGAAGGTGCTGATGCGCTGCCCGTGGTCGGCGTTGTGCAGCAGACCGAACTCCCGGTTGTTCACGAGCTCCCACTCCTGGCGCTCGCGGATCTCCTCGATGGTCAGCCGCAGCTGCTGCCGCGTCTGGTCCATCGGATCGTTGTAGAGGTCGGCGACCCGGGTGTGCACGCGCAGCACGGTCTGGGTCAGGGACAGTTCGTACTCGCGCGGTGAGAGTTCGTAGTCGACGAAGCCGCCGGGCAGCGTGGGCTCACCGGTGTGGCCGGCCTGCACCGGCATGTCCGCCTCGCCCCCGCGGTTCATCGGCAACCGCTGCCGGTCCGCGTACGCCGCCAGATGAGCGGCCAGCGACGGCACCCGGCCGGTCAACTCCCTGACCGCGTCCGAGGGCAGTACCAGTAGCACACCGGCCGTCTCGGCGCGTACCGAGGCCGGCCACAGCGGGTCGGTCCGGCCGATGGCCTCGTCCCCCAGCTGGTGGCCGTCGGTGACCACGCCGATCACTTCTTCGTCGCCGTACTTCCCGGCGACGAAGCGGGTGAAGCGGCCGTGGACGACCAGGTAGGTCTCCGTGACGGGCTGCCCTGCCTCGCACAGGACCTGCCCGGCGCGGACCTCACGGACCGTGTGTCGGCCGGCGATCTCCTGGAGGACGTCGTGGTCGCTGTAGCCGCGGAGAACGGGCAGTTCGGTGAGGGTCTGCGGGATCACCCGGACGTCGTCCGCGCCGTTGTGCTCGAAGTGGACCCGCCCCTCGCCGGCCCGCAACTGCAGACGGCGGTTGACCCGGTAGGCGCCGCCCCTGACGTCCACCCACGGCAGCTTCCGGAGCAGCCACCGGGAGCTGATGCCCCGCATCTGGGGCTCGGACTTGGTGGTGGTCGCCAGCTGACGCGCGGCACGAGTACCGAGACTGGTGAGCTCACGTTCCTCGGGTGCCGCGGCGGCGGGTTCCTCGGTGGCGGGACCGGCGACGCTGTCCGCAGCGGACACATTCCCTCCCGGATGGACGAGCGGCAGTGAGCAGAACGGCCAGTGGTGCGCGAGTGGCCGTGTGCTGCAGCAAGACAATCAGTCCCATGGGGCGGACGGTACGGCGCGAAAGGGGCGGTCTTGCCCCCAGGGTGCACAAACATCCCTTATGAGGCGGACGGCGCATTATCGAACCGCACTCGCGCCCCGCACTCACCACTCGCGCCAGCCACACCTGACGTGACACCGAGAGCCGTGGTTCGCGCTGCCGTAGCCGGGGCTCGGTCACTGGGGGCCGGCGACCCCGTCACGCCCGGCCACGGCAGCGATGCCGGCCGCCCTCAGCTTCCGGGCCAGGAGTTCCATCTCAGGAAGAGTTCCTGAGTAATCACCGCTCAGCACGCCGGACAGGACGACCTTGGCCGCCGCCCGGTCGACGCCGAGTTGAGTTCGCAGCACCCGCATGACGACGACGTTCCTGACCGGCGGGACGGTCACTCGCAGTGTTGCCGGCCCCTGCTCGGCGAGCATAGGAGTGGTGTACCTGACGGACTCGAGAACGGTCTGTGGCATCTTCACCCCTGACGGGGACAAGGTACCCCTCAGTGCAGGACGCGCAGTGCGCCCGGCTGGACCCTGGCCGTGACCGGGAGGACCGCCTCGACCTCGCCGTCCGCGCCGTAGGGGATCTCCCTGTCGGCCTCGATGCGTATCTCCTTGCCCTGTACGACGCTCACCTGGGGCCGGTTGACGTGGGTGCCCGTGTCGAGTTCCTTCATCAGGGCGAAGAACAGCCGACGCGGCGCGTCGTGGATCATCACGACGTCCAGCAGGCCGTTGTCCAGCCGGGCCTCGGGGGCGATGAGGCGGGCGGAGCCGTAGTAGCCGGAGTTGGCGGCCACCGCGGTGTAGCCGGCGTACGCGTGTTCCTGGCCGTCGACGGTGACCCGGTAGCGGGCGGGACGCCAGGTGCTGATGGCGCGCAGGGCCCCGGCGTAGTAGGAGGCGGTGCCGCGCAGCAGCCGGGCGCGATTGGCGTGGCGGTTGGCGAGCGCGTCCACCCCGGCGTAGACGCTGCCGAGGACGACGGTGCGGTCGTGGACGGCCGAGGTGACCTCGATGGTGTCGACGGCTCGCGGTGTGCCGTCGAGCAGGATTTTGGCGAGGGCATCGGGGTCGCCGGGCAGCCCCAGGGCCCGGGCGAAGTCGTTGCCGCGGCCGGCCGGGATGACGCCGAAGACGGTCTCGGTGCCGCTGAGCGCACCGCCGATGCCCCCGGTGATTCCGTCGCCGCCGACGGCGAGCACCACCCGCCCGCGTTCCCCGGCCCGTTGGGCGAGTTCGCAGGCGTGGGCGAGGCTGCGGCTGTACTCCGTCTCCAGCTCGGCGCCCGCCTCCCGCAGCAGCCGGGCCACCTTCAGCAGGGCCGCAGCGCCGGTGGCTCCGCCCGCGGTGGGGTTGACGACGGCGGTGAACTGTCGCATCGATGTGCCTCCGGGCTGACGGTGGTACCGGGCTGGTGCCGGGCTGTTGTCCGACGGGGGGACGGTCTGGAGCGAAGGAGTGCGGCCGGACTCAGTCCGCGGGCAGCAGGACGCCCGGGTTGAGCAGGCTACGCGGGTCCAGCCGTTGCTTGACCGCCCGCAGCGCCGCGATACCCAGGTCTCCGGCCTCCCGTACGTACCAGTCGCGGTGGTCGGTGCCCACGCCGTGGTGGTGCGTGATGGTGCCGCCCACGTCGAGGATCGCATCGTTCGCGGCGTGCTTGGCGCGCGCCCAGTGCGCCACCGGGTCGTCGCCCTGCGCGGAGACGACGGTGAAGTACAGGGAGGCGCCGTTCTCGTAGACGTGCGAGACGTGGCACATGACCAGCGGAGGGGCGCCGCCCTCGGTGAGCGTGCCGGTGAGCGCGTCGCGGACGGCGGCGTACAGATCGGGCAGCCGTGACCAGTAGGCGGCGGTCTCCAACGTCTCGGCGAACGCGCCCGCTTCGAGGAGCGCGTCACGCAGGTACGGCGCCGAGTAGCGGCCGTGCGCCCAGCGCTCGCCCGGTTCCGCGCCCGCGAAGGTACCGCCGCACTCGGCGAGGACGGCCGCGGCACCCGCCCGGCGCCGCGCGGTGTCGTCCTCGGTGCCCTCGAACCCGACCACGGCCAGACACCCGGCGCTCTGCTGTGCGACGGCCGAGCCGATGGCATCCGGCTGGGCGAGGCCGATCAGCGTCTCGGTCTCGTCGGACAGTCGCAGGACGGTGGGGCGCGGCCCGTCCTGGGCGAGCCGGCGCAGTGCGGCGGTACCCGCGTCGAAGGAGGCGAAGCGCCAGCCCTCGTAGCGGCGTGTCTGCGGGACGGGCCGGACGCGGACGGTGACGGAGGTGATGACGCCGAAGGCGCCCTCCGAGCCCAGCAGCAGCTGGCGCAGGTCGGGGCCGGCGGCCGAGCGCGGGGCCCGGCCGGTGTCCAGAGTGCCTTCGGGCGTGGCGAGGGTGAGGCCCAGGACCATCTCGTCGAATCGGCCGTAGCCGGCCGAGGCCTGTCCGCTGGAGCGGGTCGCGGCGTAGCCGCCGATGGTGGCCCACTCGTAGGACTGGGGGAAGTGGCCGAGGGTGAAGCCGTGTCCGGCGAGCAGCGCCTCTGCCTCGGGGGCGCGCAGTCCCGGTTCGAGCGTGGCGGTGCGGGAGACCGTGTCGAGGTCGAGCAGGCGGTTCATGTGCCGCAGGTCCAGGGCGACGAAGGGGGTCCGGCCGCCGGGGACGAGTCCGCCGACGACCGAGGTGCCGCCGCCGAACGGGACGAGGGTCAGGCTGTGTCGCGCGCACGCTCGGAGCACGGCGAGCACCTCGTCGTGGCTCTGCGGGAGGACGACGGCGGCCGGCGCGTCGGCGGTGTCGCCGGTGCGGATGCGCAGCAGATCCGGGGTGGACTTGCCGCGGGTGTGCCTCAGGCGGGTCTCCGTGTCCGTGCGGACCCGGTCCGCCCGGTCGCCGACCGCGGAGAGCAGCGCCTGGTGGGCGGCCCCGTCCAGGGCGGGCGCGGCGATCTTGACCTCCTCCAGCGATGCCGAGGCGACGGGGTGAGGTGTGACGCCGAGCCAGTCGCGCAGCAGCCCGGTCACGTTGTCGGGCAGCGGCGTCGCCCTCGCCGGGTCGCCCCAGCCGTTCCACAGCATGTCCATGCCTGTCGTCCTCACACAGTTCCGAGGGTGTGCCGCCGGAGCGGGTCCGGGCGTTACACTGTTACACATGGCGCCAATTCGTCACAACAGATCGGTTCCGCAGAACTCCTCCGACAGCGACGTGGTGCTCGACGCCGTGCGGGACTGTGTCCTCGCGGTCGGCGTTCGCCGCACGACCATGACCGACGTGGCCCGCCGCGCCGGCGTCTCCCGGATGACGCTCTACCGGCGCTGGCCCGACGTCCGCACCCTCGTCGGCGATCTGATGACGCGGGAGTGGATCGCCGTGGCGATGGACGCCATGCCCGAGAGCGGGCCGGAGGCGGGCACGCGCGCGCCACTGGTCGACGGCCTGGTGGCAGGGGTGAAGGCGTTCAGGGCCCACCCGCTCTTCCAGAAGATCGTCGACGTGGATCCCGAACTCCTCCTGCCCTACATGCTGGACCGGCGCGGCGCGAGCCAGGAGGCACTGCTGGAACTGCTCGCCGACGCGCTGCGCAAGGGACACGTAGACGGCTCGGTGCGCGAGGCCCACGCCGAACGCCAGGCGCGGTCCGTCCTGCTGATCCTGCAGTCCTTCGCGCTGTCGCTGCGCACCATGACCGACGAGGACGACGCCGATCTGACCACCGCGGCTTTCCTGGCCGAACTGCGCACCGTTCTGGAGAGGACCCTCACCCCATGAGCCCGACCAGCAGCCCCGCCGCCGGCAGCTCCCTGTCCGCCCCGCGGCGCATCCGTGACCTGGCCGAGGCCACCGACGGCCGCGTCGTGGACGTGCTGGTCGTCGGCCTCGGCGCGACCGGCGCAGGAGCGGCCCTCGACGCCGCGGCCCGTGGCCTGGACGTCGTCGCCGTCGATGCCCACGACCTGGCGTTCGGTACGTCGCGCTGGAGCTCCAAGCTCATTCACGGCGGGCTGCGCTACCTGGCCTCCGGGCAGCTCGACGTGGCCCACGAGAGCGCGGTCGAGCGAGGCGTGCTGATGGAGCGTACGGCGCCACATCTGGTGCGCGCCCAGCCGTTCGTGCTGCCCTTGACCGCGCTCGTCTCCCGGGGGCAGGCCGCCCTGACGTGGGCCGGGCTCCGGGCAGGCGACGGCCTGCGCCTGACCGCCCGCACAGCCCGCGCCACGCTGCCCGCCCCGCGTCGGCTCACCACGGTGGAGACCCGCCACATGGCCCCGGCCCTGCGCCCCGACGGGCTGCGCGGCGGTCTGCTGTCCTGGGACGGAAAGCTCACGGACGACGCCCGCCTGGTGACCGCGCTGGCCCGCACCGCCGCCGCGTACGGCGCCCGCGTCCTGACCCGCGTCCGGGCCCTGGAACTGACCGCGTCCGGCGCCCGGATCCGCGACGAACTCACCGGCGAGGAGGGCGAGATCCGCGCCCGCGCGGTGATCAACGCCTCCGGAGTGTGGGCCGGCGACCTGGTGGACGGCCTCCGCATCCGCCCCTCGCGAGGCACCCACCTCGTCCTGCGCTCCGAGCACATCGGGCCACTCCCCGCCGGCCTGCACATCCCGATCCCCGGGGAGACGAACCGCTTCGTCCTCGTCCTGCCCCAGGACGACGGCCGGGTCTACGTCGGCCTCACCGACGAACCTCTGGACGGCCCCCTCCCCGACGTCCCCGAGGTACCCGAGACCGACATCGGCTTCCTGCTCGACGTGCTCGGCTCGGTGCTGGAGACCCCCGTCGGACGGGACGACGTCGTCGGCGCCTTCGCCGGGCTGCGCCCCCTGCTGGACACGTCGGCGCCCGGCGCAGCCTCACGCACGGCGGACATCTCCCGCCGGCACGCGGTACTGACCTCGTCGGACGGTGTGGTCAGCATCGTCGGCGGCAAGCTCACCACGTACCGTCGCATGGCCGAGGACGCCGTGAACGCCGCGGTCGCCGCCCGCGGCCTCGCCGTCGGCCCCTCCCCGACCGCCGCGCTCCCGCTCGTGGGAGCCGCCGCGCCCCGCACGCTCGCCGAGCTGCGCGCGCCCCGCCGCCTGGTCCAGCGCTACGGCACCGAGGCACCGGCGGTGCGGGCCCTGGCCGTGGACGATCCACGGCTCGGCGAGCCGGTCCTGCCGGGCCACCCCATCACGGGCGCCGAACTCCTGTGGGCACTGCGCCACGAGGGCGCCTTGGACGAGGCCGACCTGCTCGACCGGCGCACCCGTATCGGACTCGTCCCGGCGGACCGGGCCGAGGCGCTGGAGACCGTACGGGGGTTCGTCGGCGCGGCCTTGGCGATCGGGCACTGAAGCCAAGCCGGACCGGCGGCAGCACCGCCGGTGCCGACGCAGGTTGTGAGCGCCACACCCCGCAGCGAGCAAGGCGTCGAAGCAGCGGGCGACGGTGGGGCCCCGTGCGCTGTGCCTTGACCGCGGGCGGCCGCTGTGCCTCAGGCATCGGCCAGTGCGGAGAGCAGTTCGCGGCGTGACGGACCCGGTGTGGGGTAGCGCGGAGCATTCGTGCTCAGCGCGGCCACCCGTCCCTTGAGGCGCGGTGTCGTCAGCACCTCCGGGCCGGCCAGCAGTGCTGTCATCTCGGCCAGGGCCCGCATGATCTCGGGGTCCTGGAAGCGTGCCGCTTCGAGGGCGATGCGCCGCTGCCAGGCGGGGTCGTCCGCTGCGTAGCGTTCGCCCTTCATCTCGTGGTCGATCTCGGCGAGGCGGTGCCGGTCCCAGCCGTCGAGCCCGTGCCAGAGCGGCAGCAGGTGGTGCTCGGTGGCGGCCGCGAACGCCACCGACCAGGCCGTCGCGTCGACGGAGCCGACACGACGCAGGGTGTCGCGCAGCAGTGCCGCGTGCCGGAAGGCCGTGGTCATGCCGGCCCCGAAGAGGGGGTTGGTGGTGGCCCAGGCGTCGCCGACCGCCACCAGCCCGGTGACCACGGGCGCGTCGTCCACGACGAGCCGACGGTGAGCGCTGCGTACGCCGCCGGTCGCGATCACCTCGGTGACGGGCTCACCCTCGGCCCAGGGCGACTCGGTCGGGTACAGCCGCATTGCCCGGTGCCAGGTGTCCTTGTTGCTCAGGCGACGCAGTTCCTGGTCGCGGTCGGATGTCGCGATCGTGACCGACCAGGTGCCATGGTCGCCGGGCAGGATGAGGATGGCGACGCTGTCATGCTGGAAGCCCACCCACGGTGGCGGTGGTTGAGCCAGGCCGTCGCCGGAGCGGAAGAACCGGGTGTAGTAGCGGAAACCTGAGTCCGCCCGCTGCTCGTGAGGTGCGAGCCCCAGATCGCTCAGCATGGCCGCTCCACTTGCCCGGCGGCCGGAGGCGTCGACGACGAGGTCCGAGTCGAGTTGCTCGCTCCCCTCGCACAACACCCCCGTCACGTGCCGGCACCGGTCGGTCCGGGCCTGTTTCGTCCGCAGCCCGGTGACCTTCACCCCGCGCCGTACGGTGACGCCGGGGGTGTGCTCGGCTTCGGCCAGCAGGGCCGCCTCCAGTACGGGCCGCCGAGCGGCCACGGTCTCGAACCGGTCGTCGCCCGGCTGAGGGCCGCCCGTGGCCCCGACGTGCCAGGCCCCGGCGATGATGTTGTGTCGGAGCGCGCCCAGGTCGAGCATGCGGTCAACCACCGCCGGGCGCTCAGCCATGAGCACGCGAAACCCCCCGGGCAGGAGGAGATGCGCCTGGAGGAACTGGCGGACGCCGGGACGCTTCCAACCGCCGTAGAGCGCGGCGCCGTCCCGCCTCGGCGGCGGAGGATCACTTTCGAGCACCGTCACCCCTCGGCCCTCCGCCGCGAGCATGACGGCCGTCAACAGTCCCGCCGGGCCACCGCCCAGCACCAGTACGTCCGACATCACAGACCTCGTCCCTTGCCTGTCGTGCGTCATGTGCCTGTCCTGCGTCATGCGCAGTGATGCGCGTGCGCCTTCGGGGGAGTTGCCGACGAGCACGCCGTGAGGAGCCGAGCCGCGACTTCGCCGATCATCACCGAGGGCGCGTTCGTATTGGCGGAAGTGATGGAAGGCATGATCGAGGCGTCGGCAACCCGCAAACCGTCGATCCCGTGCACGCGGAGCCTGGAGTCGACGACAGCCTCTGATCCCGTTCCCATGGCGCAGGTGCCGACCGCGTGCTGGTACGGCATGGTCGCCGCACGGAGGAACGCCCGTGTCCGCCTCCGGTTCATGGGCCGGTGCGGTGCGACACGACGCCGGATGAGCTTCCGGTAGGGAGGCTGCGCGGCGATGTCCATCCCCAACTCGACACCGGCCGACAAGGCTTCGACGTCGGCCTGTTCCGTGAGCAGGTTCGGCTGAATCTCCAGATCTCCGCAAGGGTCGGCGGAGAGGAGCCGGAGATGGCCGCGGCTCTCGACGCGCATCAGTCCTGGAAGGATGGAGAAGGCGTCGGGCGGCGGAGGACATGCCCTGCTGACCGCGAGGGAGACGTAGGGAATCTGGATCGCGACGAACATCAGATCGCACGACGGAAGGCCGGAGCCGCTCTTCCAGAAGAAGGTGCTGCCCTCCAGGTTGTTGTTGAAGGGAGGCAGGGTCTGCCGGGGCTGGAAGCACAACCCCGCGACCAGGGGATGCTCTTGCAGGTTCCGCCCTACGCCGGGCAGATCGGTGACCGTCTCGATGTCGAGCCGCCGCAGGTCGTCGGCCGGCCCGATCCCGGACAGCATGAGCAACCGGGGACTGTCCACGGCACCCGCGGACAGCACTACCTCGCCGGAGACACGGACTCGGCGGACTTGACCGTTGTGTGCGAACTCGACGCCGGTACAGCGGCTTCCGGACATCGTCAGTCTTCGCACGTGCGCACTTGTCACGAGGGTGAGTCGTGGAACACCGAGGAGCGGCTTGAGGTATCCGTGCCAGGAATTCCATCGTTTTCCGTCGCGGATGTTCATGCTGACCGGACCGACACCGAGGGGCTCGGGCGTATTGATGTCGTCGAGGTAGGGCATGCCGTAGGAAAGACCACTGTCGATCAGTGCCTGCGCCACAGGGTGGAGGTCTTTTGCTCGCTCCACCCGTATCGGCCCGCCGGCGCGACGAAAGGCGCTCCGACCATCCTCCCAGTCCTCAGCCTGTTTGAAGTGGGGGAGGACGGATGCGTAGTCCCATCCCTGATTGCCGGCCGCTGCCCAGCCGTCGTAGTCGGAGGAGTGGCCCCGGACCCACACGAGTGCGTTGACAGCGCCCGATCCGCCGACGACCTTGCCTCTCGCCATCGGCATGGTGCGGTTGCCGGTGTGCGGATTCGGGGCGTAGCGGTAGTCCCAGTCGAACACCGAACCGAAATTGGTCACCCACTGCTCGGGGCGTACGAGGCTCGCGGCATCGTACGCCCGTCACCCGCTTCGAGAACAAGCACGCGTGCGTCGGTCTCCTGCAGCAGTCGCGCAGCGACGACGCACCCCGCAGAACCCGCACCCACCAAGACGTAATCGAATTCCTGCATCGAATTCTCCTCGCAATGCACCTTCGACGAAAATACGTCCCCGGGAATTCCTGAAATCCTGTTCCGACCGGCTTTCCTGATCAGCGTAGGTCGCGTCCTTGTGCACCGACCACCCAGTAAGCTGGGGACCTGACGCTGCACGGCGTACATGATCAAGGCTCCGGACCAGCGGTCTGTTGCATCAGGCGAGGGCGATCGTGAGCATCACCAGGCTCCACCGGGGCCTTCAGGGCTTGGTCACACAAGGCCTGGACTCGTCTCTGTTCCGGCACGAGTCCGCAGCCCGGATCACCGCGGCAGTAGGCGCTGAGGCCTACTGCTTCGCCGAGATCGACCCGGAGTCAGGCCTGGCGACCAACTACGCGACGGGCAATCTCGACCGGTCCGGGGCTCCGCTGCTGCACTTCAACGAATTCGGGCAGCGGGATTTTCTGAAGCTTCGCTCACTGGCGGACGGCCCGGTGCCGGCCAGTTCCTTGTCCGCGGCGACCGGTGGCCGCCTGGAGTGCAGTCCGCGCTACCGGGACCTGCTGTGTCCGCTCGGGCTGGGCGACGAGATCCGCGCCGTCGCCATGACAGACGGCCGGGTCTGGGGTTTTCTCCATTTGTTCCGTCGGCAGAAGCAGCCCGCCTTCGACAAGGACGAGATCGGTTCGGTCGCTGAAGTGTCCCAACGACTGGCGGTCGGCATCCGCAACGCGGTCCTCACGTCATCAGCGCCTACGAAAGGCCATCAGGAACCTGCGCTCGTCATGCTCGACGACAGCAATCGCATCGTCGAGTCGACGACCCTGGCGGACAAGATACTGGCCGATCTGCGAGACCCGGATGAACCGGACGGGCAGACACCGGAGATCGCGGTGATGATGGCCGTCTGTGCCCGGATCCGTTCCTCGCGACCCGGCCCCGGCAACCCCGACGTGCCCGTCGCTGCCCGTGTGCGCGCGAGGACGGCCCACTGGTTCTCGCTGCACGCGAGCACGACCACATCGGACCACGGCGCCGGGCACGTCGCGCTCATCCTGAACCCCGTCGAGCCCCCGACGTCGCCGGAAGCCTGGGCCGCACGGTACGGGTTGTCGGCCGGGGAGCGCGACGTCGTCGACAGGATGCTCGCGGGCCGTTCCACGGCACAGACGGCGGCCGAGCTGATGATCTCCCCCTGGACGGTGCAGGATCGCTTCACCAACGTCTTCGCGAAGACCGGAGTTCGTAGTCGCCGCGAACTCACGAGCCTGCTGCGCCCGTAGCCGCCGCTGACAGCCGCGGGGCGCGCACACGACAGACGGTGAAAAGCCGGTGGATCTACCCTTACTCTCCTGATCGGCGGCCGCAGCGCCGTGCTCGATCGCACCGTCCTGGAAGGAAGAGCCCCCGTGCTCACGTCGTACGCAGCCCACTTCGACACACCCGCCGGTTACATGGACTTCGCACGGTTCGGTCCGCCGTCGCGGGAGGTCGTGGCAGCTACCGCGCGTGCCATGGACGAGTCCGCGCGGGCCGACCACAGCACCGTGGACGGCCTGATGCGGGCGGATCAGGCGGCACGGGAGATCGCGGCCCGCCTGGCGGGTACCGACCCCCAGCACACCGTGCTCCTGCCGAACGCGTCCACCGGCCTCTTCCATGCCGCTCTCGGCGTTCGCGAGGGCGTGGTCCTCGCACCGCGCACCGACTTCCCCTCCAACCAGTACCCGTGGCGCCGCGCCGCGAGCCTGGGCCGGGTCACGCCCCGCTGGCTCGACCCGGCGCCCGGCGAGGGCATCGGCCCCGACCTGGTCCGCGCGGCGCTGACCGACGACACCGTGGCCGTGTCCGTCAGCGCCGTGGACTTCCGCACCGGGTTCCGTGCCGACCTAGCGGCACTGCGCGAGGTGATCGGGGACAAGCGGCTGCTGATCGTGGACGCCATCCAGGCGTTCGGCGTGACTGACATGCCGTGGGAGGCGGCGGACGTGCTGGTCGTGGGCGGCCAGAAGTGGCTGCGGGCGGGTTGGTCCACGGGTTTCGCCGCCCTGTCCGACCGGGCGCTCGGCACCCTGGAGCCTGTCCTCACCGGCTGGACGGGGGTCGAGGACGCCGGCCTCTTCGACGGTACGGAACATCAGCCCGCCCCCGACGCCCGGCGATGGTCGATCACCCATCTCAGCCCGGTGGCGGCAGCAGCCTTCGCCGCCGCGTTGGACCTCGTGGAGCGGCATACCGTCGCGGCGATCGAGAGCGCGATCGAAGCGCGGGTCACCGAACTCGGCGAAGTCGTCGAGCGGTCCGGCGGCCGCGTCCTGTCCCCGGCCGATCCGGCACGGCGCGGGGGCATCCTCTCCTTCGGGTTGCCGGACCAGGACCCCCTCCTCGTCGCCAAGGCGTTGCAGGCCGAAGGGGTCACCGCGACGGCGCGGGCCGACTCGCTGAGGCTCTCCCCGCACGCCTCGACCCCGCCGGAGATCTCCGAGCGCGTGGCCGCAGCGCTGTCGTCACTGCGGAACTGACCCGGTCGGGTTCCCGTACAGGACCGGCCGCCGCCTTCCGCCGGATGTCCGGGTTCTCGTGCTGGACGTCGAGTGCGCCCGCAGCACCACAACCTTCCCCCGCGGCCACGAGTCCTCACTGTGTCGAGCGGGTTGCCGCACGATGTCCGGTGGGTGTCATGGGGCTGGACCACGTTGCGCCCCGTGCTGTCGGCGCGAGTCCTGTGGCCGCGCCTCGGGGAAGGGGACACGCAGATGGGCAGATGGGGGACGGCCGCGGTGGTGGCTGTCGGATTGATCGCGGGATCGCTGTCACCCGCCGCTCCGGCCGCCGCAGTGCACGCTGCGGCACCCGGTGACTTCAACGGAGACGGTTACCGTGACGCGGTGCTGCCGGCACCGGGCGCGAACGTCTCGGGCAGGGAGGCCGCGGGCGCCGTCGTGGTGCTGTACGGCTCGTCCTCCGGGCTCTCGGCGAGCCGGCGGAAGACGATCACTCAGAACACGTTCGGTGTGCCGGGTTCGGTCGAGCCGTACGACCGCTTCGGCGCCTCCACGGCCACGGCCGACCTGAACCGGGACGGATACGCCGACCTGGTGGTCGGCTCGCCCTACGAGGACACCGCGTACGGCGTCAACTCAGGTGTGGTGATGGTGCTGTGGGGCGGCAGGGACGGACTGGGCCGGGGCACGGTGCTGCCACCGCCGTCCCCCTCCGCCAACCAGGACTACGGCCTCGACGTGGCCGCGGTCAGCCTGGGGGCGGGCGCCAGGACCCAGGTCCTGGTCGGTGGGACCAGGGTGACCGTCGCCTTCAAGGGCCCGTTCACCCGCGCCGGCGCGTTCGGCTCCGCGGTGCGGAGCGCGGAGGACGACGCCGTGGGGTCGGTGGCACTCGGCGACCTGGACCGCAACGGCATCCCCGACCAGGTGGCCCTGGCGGGCTACCGCGACGACCTGTCGGGCAGCCAGGTCAGGGTGAACCCGACGGGCGGACAGCCCTGGCCGGAAGGGCTGGAGAACGGCAACGGTCTCATCGCCGCCACCGGTGACGTCAACGGTGACGGGTACGCCGACCTCGTGGTCGGTGACCCCCAGGAGGCGACACGCTGTTGCGACGGCCAGTTGGGCGGTCGTGTGCTGCTCTGGCGAGGGTCGGCGGACGGCATCGCCACCGACGCGCAGCCCGAGGAGATCACGCAGGGGACCGAGGGCGTGCCCGGTTCGAGCGAGCGCGGTGACACCTTCGGCGCCGGGGTCACGGTGGCCGACCTCGATCGTGACGGGCTCGCGGACATCGTGGTCGGCGCTCCGAACGAGGCCGTCGGCAGCGTCAGGAGGGCAGGCATGGTCACGGTGATCCCCGGCCGTGCGGCGGGCGGGCTCGGCGCGGGGGCGTACTCCTTCCACCAGGAGACCCCCGGTGTCCCGAGCATCTCCGAACACCGCGACTGCTTCGGCACCACGGTCTCCGCCGGAGATGTCGACCGGGACGGCATGCCGGAACTGCTCGTCGGCGCCGCCTGCGAGAACCACTACACCGGCGCGGTGTTCGTGCTCCCCGGCGGTACCTCCCGCCCGACCGGCAGGGGCAGCTACGCCTTCACACCGAACATGTTCGGCTTCACCCAGGGCAACAGCACACTCCTCGGCGGCAACGGGCTGTGGTGGATCCTCGGCGGCTGACCGACCGGCGGCTCACCGCACCGCACGGTGAGCCGCCGTGACCGGCGACACCGCCGGACGGACCAGCGACGTCACGTCCCCGTACCGGCGTGCGCGGGAATGACCAGGCCCACTCAGGTGCCCCCGCCCGGCACCGACGTGACCCTGTGTTGTGATTAACTGCTTGTCACGGTGCGTACGCCCCCGTCGTCCGGTGCAGGAGGAAGCCGATGAGTCGCCGGGACGAGCCCCCCACGCCGGAGCGCGGCCCCGCCGGCGCGAGTGGAGCAGACGCCCTCACCCGTATCCGCGCCGGCCGGCCCACGCTGCCGCCCTCGGAGCGGCGGGTGGCCGACGCCGTGATCGCGGATCCGGCCGGAAGCTCGGAACTCTCGATCGGCGTGCTCGCCGAACGAGCCGCCACGTCACCCGCCACCGTGCTGCGCTTCTGCCGGACGCTCGGCTTCGGCAGCTACCCCCAGCTGCGGCTCGCCCTGGCCGCCGCGGTCGCGCACGAGCGGGCGGTCGGCGGGGAGCGGTCGGCGCTGGGGACCGACATCGATCCGTCCGACACCCTGGAACAGATCGTCAAGAAGATCATCTACAACGAGGTCCGCGCGCTCGACGAGACCGCCCGCAGTGTGGACCCGGCGGTCCTCGGCCGGGCCGTCGACGCCATCACCGCGGCCCGGCGCATCGACATCTTCGGCGTCGGCGCCAGCGCCTTCGTCGGCCAGGACCTGCACCAGAAGCTGCATCGCGTCGGCCACATCGCGTTCGTGTGGACGGACGTCCACGCCGCCCTGACGGCGACCGCGCTGCTGGGTCCCGGCGACGTGGCGATCGGCATCTCCCACTCGGGGGAGACGGAGGACACCGTCGAGCCGCTGGCCGCGGCCGCCGCTCGGGGAGCCACCACCGTCGCACTCACCAACTTCCCCCGGTCCGCCCTGGCGGAGGCGGCCGACCTCGTCCTGACCACCTCCGCCCGCGAGACACCGTTCCGTTCGGGCGCCACGGTCAGCCGGATCGCCCAGCTGGCGCTGGTCGACTGCCTGTTCGTCGCCGTGGCGCAACGCTCCTACGACGCCGCGGCGTCGGCCCTCCAGGAGACCTACACCGCCGTGCAGCGGCGCCGGCGGCGTCGCCCGTAGCACCTCCGCCGGCGCACGAGCCGCTCGCGAGTCCCCTACGTGGCAGCAGGCCGGAAGGTTCCGGTCCGTCATGCGCCCCGGCCTGCCCGTGCCCCGTATGTCATTAAATTACATGTCACACATCCAGACGTAAGTTATTGACATACCCCGACGGTGATCCCGATACTCCCGGGAGCCGCGGACCGGCCGGACCGCGCGCCGACCGGCCCCGGCCCACCGAGCGGGCGGTACACCCGCGCACCCGGTCGCCGCGCCCAGACCCACCGTCGTCCCGCGCCGAACCGGCGGCGCCGCCGAGGAGCCATGAGCCACCCCACCGCCTCCGCCACGCCCGCCCCCACCACGCGCCCCTCCGACCAACGTCTGGCCGAACTCCTCGCCTCGTGCGTCGGCGACCCGGCCCGGGTGACGACCGCACTGCCCCGCAGGATCGCGGCGGCCCATGACGCCTCTCCGTACCTGTTCACTCCTCGCGCGGTGGTCCGCGCGGCGTCGGCAGGCGAGGTGGGCGCGCTGATGGCCGGGGCCCGCGCGGCCGGCGTCCCGGTGACCTTGCGCTCGGGCGGCACCAGCCTCGCCGGTCAGGCCGGCGGCGACGGCATCCAGATCGACGTACGCACGCACTGGCGCAACGCAGAGATCCTCGACGACGGGGACCGAGTGCGTCTCCAGCCCGGACTGACCGTCCGCCAGGCCAACGCCCGGCTCGCCCGGTACGGCCGTCGGCTGGGCCCGGACCCGGCGAGTGAGAGCGCCTGCACCATCGGCGGCCTGGTGGCCAACAACTCGAGCGGCATGAACTGCGGCACCCGGGACAACGCCTACCGCACCATCGAGTCCCTGCGGTTCGTGCTGCCCTCCGGCACCGTCGTCGACACCGCGGACGCCGACGCCGACGAGGTGCTGCGGGCCCGCGAGCCCGAACTGCACGCGGGGCTGCTGAGACTGCGGGAACGGGTCCGCGGATCGGCCGCGTCGCGGGCCACGGTGGAGCGGCTCTTCGCCATGAAGAACACCATGGGGTACGGACTGAACTCCTTCCTCGACCACTCCACCCCGGCCGAGATCCTCGCCCGGCTCATGATCGGCAGTGAGGGCACTCTCGGGTTCGTCGCGGAGGCCGTCTTCCACACGGTCCCGCTCCTGCCGCACACCGCCACGGGACTGCTCGTACTGCCGGGGCTCGCCGAGGCGACCGACTGCCTGCCCGCGCTGCTCGCCGCCGGGGCCCGCACCGTGGAACTCCTCGACGCCGCCTCCCTGCGGGTGGCGCAGCGGTCCGCGGACCCGGTGGAGGCCCTGCGCGGCCTCACCGTCACCGGCCACGCGGCGCTGCTCGTCGAGTTCGCGGAGGACGACGCCGAGGCGCTGGAACACACCGTCGCCGCCGCCCACCCCGCGCTGCGGCTGCTGCCCACGGTCACCCCGGCCGTGCTCACCCGTGACGCGGGGGAGCGGAACCTGCTGTGGCGGCTGCGCAAGGGGCTGTACACCGCGGTCGCCGGCGCGCGCCGCCCCGGTACGACGGCCCTGCTGGAGGACGTGGCGGTGCCGATGGAGCGGCTCACCGCCACCAGCGAGGGCCTGATCGGCCTGTTCGCCCGGCACGGCTACGAGGACGCCGTGATCTTCGGGCACGCGCGGGACGGCAACCTGCACTTCATGCTGACCCAGGACTTCGACTCCGGCGGAGAACTGGACCGCTACGCCCGCTTCACCGACGACATGGTCGACCTCGTCCTCGGAGCCGGCGGCACGCTCAAGGCCGAGCACGGCACCGGCCGCGCCATGGCCCCGTTCGTCCGGCGCCAGTACGGCGACGAGCTCTACGACGTGATGCGGGAGCTCAAGCGGTTGTGCGACCCACAGCAGTTGCTGAGCCCCGGTGTCCTGCTCGACGACGACCCCCGAGCGCACCTCGGCCACCTGAAGAGCGTGCCGGAGGTCGACCCGGCCGTGGACGCCTGCGTCGAGTGCGGCTACTGCGAGCCCGTCTGCCCGACGGCCGACGCCACCACGACCCCGCGTCAGCGCATCGCCCTGCTGCGCGAGATCGCCCTCGCCGCAGCCGCGGGCGACGACGACACGCGCCGCGCCCTGGAGGACGACTACGGCTACGCGGCCGTCGGCAGTTGCGCGGTCGACAGCCTGTGCGTCACCGCCTGCCCCGTCCACATCGACACGGGCGAGGTCATGAAACGGCTCCGCGCGGACCGGCACGGCAAGGCGGCCCAAGGTGTCGCCGACCGGGTGGCGCGGCACTGGGAGGGCACGGTCGCGGGCGTCCGCACGGCGCTCAAGGCGGCCCACGCCGTTCCGCTGCCCGTCACCCGGGCGGCGACCCGGGCGGTGCGCGGACTGGGCGCCGGGGAACTTGTGCCCGTATGGACCGGGGACATGCCACGCAGCGGGCCGGACCGCCCCTCCCCGCGACATCCGGCCGAGGCGGAGGCCGTGTTCTTCGCGGCGTGCATCGGCAGCCTCTTCGCCCCCGAGAAGGACGCCGGCCGGAGCGCGGGATCGGCCGACGCCTTCCTGCGCCTGTGTGAGCGGGCGGGGGTCCCGGTCGCCGTACCGGACGGACTGGGCGGGCTGTGCTGCGGCACCCCCTGGCAGTCCAAGGGATACACACAGGGCCACCGCACCATGGCGGCCCGCACGCTGGACGCCCTGTGGGCGGCCACCGATCACGGCAGGCTGCCCGTCGTCTGCGACGCCTCCTCCTGCACGCACGGCCTGGAACGGCTGGCCGAGGCGCTGCCCGAGGAGGACCGTGCCCGCTACGCGGCCCTGCGGTTCGTGGACAGCGTGGCCTTCACCGCCGAGCGGCTGCTGCCCGCCCTGCCCGCAGTGCGGCCCCTCGGGTCCATGGCCCTGCACCCCACCTGTTCGACCACCCACCTGGGCGCCGACGACGCCCTGAGGACCGTGGCCTCAGCCCTGAGCCCGGACGTCACCGTGCCCGACTCGTGGGGCTGCTGCGCCTTCGCGGGCGACCGGGGGCTGCTGCACCCCGAGGTCACCGCGGTGGCCACGGCACGCCAGGCCGCCGAGATCAACACCCGGTCCTACGACGCCTACGCCTCCTGCAACCGGACCTGCGAGATCGGAATGACCCGCGCCACCGGGCGCCCCTACCGGCACATCCTCGAACTCCTCGACGAGGCCACCGCCCCGGCCGTGGCCGGGATGTGACCCACTGATCGTCGGCGGAGCCTTGACGCGACCTCCCGCTGAAAATATGTTTCATGTCGCCGGAGTGAAGTGAAAGAAAATTTCGTCACTGTCTCTCGGGTCACACGAACCGGCCGACCCCGCTCTCCGTCGCGTATGACGGATACGCGTGAGAGTCACCGAAGTCACCAGAATGTCCGAACCACAGGAGCCGTGAACGTTCATGTCCACCCAAGACGCCGTGGGGAACGGCCTACTGCGGGACCAGCTGGCCACCATGGCCACGGAGGCGTACCGCCCCGAACTGGCGGACATCGACCGCCTGTCCACGCTGGACATCGCCCGCCACATGAACGCCGAGGACGCGACCGTCAGCGCGGCGGTCGCGGACCGGCTCCCGGAGATCGCCGCCGCGATCGACGGCATGGCCGAGCGGATGGCCCGGGGCGGCAGGCTCATCTACGCCGGGGCGGGCACCGCCGGACGGCTCGGGGTGCTGGACGCCTCCGAGTGCCCGCCCACCTTCAACACCGACCCCTCGCAGGTCGTGGGCCTCATCGCGGGCGGCCCGGCCGCCATGGTCACCGCCGTCGAGGGTGCCGAGGACTCCGAGGAGGGGGCCCGTCAGGACCTGGACGGGCTCAAGCTGTCCGCCGACGACGTGGTGGTCGGCATCTCCGCCTCGGGCCGCACCCCGTACGCCGTCGAGGCCGTCCGCCACGCGCGGTCCCTCGGCGCGCTCACGGTGGGGCTGTCCTGCAACGCCGACAGCGCGCTGGCGGCGGCCGCCGATCACGGCATCGAGGTCGTGGTCGGCCCGGAGACCGTGACGGGCTCGACGCGGCTCAAGGCGGGCACCGCGCAAAAGATGGTGCTCAACATGTTCTCCACCATCACCATGATCAGGCTCGGCAAGACCTACGGGAACCTGATGGTCGACGTCCGCGCCTCCAACGAGAAGCTGCGGGCGCGCGCCCACCGGATCGTGGGCCTCGCGACCGACGCCTCAGACGAGGCCATCGCCGCGGCGCTCGCCGCCACCGGCGGCGAGGTCAAGAACGCCATTCTCACCCTGCTCGGATCCGTGGACGCGCGGACGGCCGAGCGCCTTCTCCAGGACGCGCACGGGCACCTGCGCAGGGCCCTCGAAACCGCAGCCGCCTGACGTACCAGCCGATACTCACAGCAAGGCCGATCTCATGGCGAACGAGAACAAGTACCGCGACACCGCGGCCGCCATCCTGCCCCTCGTCGGAGGAGCGCGGAACGTGGCGTCGGTGGCCCACTGCATGACCCGGCTCCGGCTGGGCCTGCGCGACCGGGCCCTGGTGCAGGAGGAACAGCTCAAGGCACTGCCCGGGGTGATGGGCGTCGTCGACGACGACACCTACCAGATCGTGCTCGGCCCGGGCACCGTCGCCCGCGTCACCCCGGAGTTCGAGACCCTGGTCGAGCAGGAGCGCGCCGAGGCACCCGAGGCCGCCCCCGGGGCGGGCGGCGTCCCGGACGGCGAGCCCGTGACCGCCGAGGACCTCGCCGCGCAGGGCGCGGCGCTGCGCGCGGAGCGCAAGGCGCAGAACGCCACCCCGTTCAAGCTCCTGCTGCGCCGCATCGCCAACATCTTCGTACCGCTGATCCCCGCCCTCATCGGCTGCGGCATCATCGCGGGCCTGAACGGCTTGCTCGTCAACCTGGGCTGGCTGCCCGGCATCACTCCCGCGCTCGCCGCGATGGCCTCCGGGTTCATGGCGCTGATCGCCGTGTTCGTCGGCTACAACACGGCGCAGGAGTTCGGGGGCACACCGATCCTCGGCGGCGCCGTCGCCGCCATCATCGTCTACGCGGGCGTGGCCAACGTGGAGGCGTTCGGCCAGGAGCTCTCCCCGGGACAGGGCGGTGTCCTCGGTGCCCTGGGCGCGGCGTGGCTCGCCGTGCAGATCGAGAAGTGGTGCCGTCGCTGGGTCCCTGTGTCCATCGACGTCCTGGTCACCCCGACCATCACCGTGCTGGTGGCCGGTCTGGCCACCCTCTTCGGGCTGATGTTCCTCGCCGGTGAGGTCTCCACGAAGATCGGTGAGGCCGCCAACTGGCTGCTCTCCAACGGTGGCGCGGGTGCCGGACTGATCCTCGGCGGCCTGTTCCTGCCGCTGGTCATGCTGGGCCTGCACCAGGCCCTGATCCCGATCCACACGACCCTCATCGAGCAGCAGGGCTACACCGTGCTGCTTCCCATCCTCGCGATGGCCGGCGCGGGCCAGGTCGGCGCGGCGATCGCCGTCTACTTCCGGCTGCACCGCAACACCTCGATCCGTACGACCATCAAGTCCGCCCTGTGGCCGGGGTTCCTCGGCGTGGGTGAGCCGCTGATCTACGGCGTGTCCCTGCCGCTGGGCCGCCCGTTCATCACGGCCTGCACCGGCGGCGCCCTCGGTGGCGCGTTCGTCGGACTCTTCAACCAGCTGGGCACCGACGTCGGCTCCACCGCGATCGGCCCGTCGGGCTGGGCGCTCTTCCCGCTGCTCGACGGAGACCACGGACTCGGCCGGACGGTGGCCGTCTACGCCGCGGGTCTGGTCGTCGGCTACCTGGGCGGCTTCGTCGCCACGTACTACTTCGGCTTCACCAAGACGATGCTCGCCGAACTCAACGTGGCGCCCGCGCAGTCCGTCCCGGACACCGCGGCCGCTCCGGCGACCGCCGGTACGGACCCCGCGGCGCCGGCCGCGCCGACCGGCGTCCCGGTCCGCTGACGGGCGAGCACGGAGAACCGACCGCGGGTGAGGAGGGCCGTCGGCTTCTCCGGCACCGGCTGGACCTGCACCCGCACTCCGCTCGCCTGCACCCGCGACGACATCCTGCAGCCTGGCGAGAACCATCCGACGCTGACACTCACGGTGAACATCGCCAGGAACGCTCCCCAACGGGTCACCAACAGGGCCCTGGTCACCGGCGGCGGCACCACCGCCACGACCACCACGGTCAGACGCCCGAACCACAAGGCGACGCGTTAGCCACGGCCCCTGCGGCCACGAACACCCGCATTCCCCCAGCACGAGAGGCCCCGTGGACCACTCCACGGGGCCTCCCGCTCACTGCGCACACTCCACACATGCGAGACCAGGCGGAGGCGGACGTCAGCGCCTGCGGCCCCGTGCGGCCCAGCCGCTGCCGATTCCCGCCACGTGCAGGGCGAGCAGAGCAAGCCCGATCAGCATGAAGTTGGTCGAGGTGAAGACGTCGTTGGTGGAGATCTCCGCCGCGTTGATGAGGAAGGCGATGAAGAACAGGACCGCCGCGATGATGCCGAGCACGGTGTGCCTCCTTGGGTGGGGAGCCGGCCAGTAGGTGCCGTGTCACGCGTATGCCCCCGGCGGACCGCAGCACGCAGAGCCCGGTGAGCGAGTCGTGGCGGCCGCCACCGAGTTCGCCCCGCCCGGGTCTCACTGAAGACCTTTGCCTGTCCTGTTTGTTCGTGTTAGTGCATACTGGTGAGTTTGTTCATGGTGGGTCGTTGGGGTGGTGTGCCAAGGCCTGGCAGGTGAAGTCGTCGGGTGAGCGGTCGTCGGACCGGATCGCGTTGGGTGTGCTGACGCGGGTGTTTCCGCCTGAGTTGGTGGATGAGGCAGTCGCTGAGTCGGGCGTGTGGAGCAGCGGTCGCGGTCGCTGCCGGCCCGGGTGGTGGTGTACTTCGTCCTCGCGATGTGTCTGTTCTCCGGGCAGGGCTATGAGGGGGTGGCCCGGCTCCTGACACAGGGTCCGGGCCCGCAGACGACTGGGCCCGGAGCCGCTGAGAGCGCTGCTCGAGCGGGTGTGCCTGCCGGTCGCGGTACCGGGCACGGCCCCGCCCCCCCCATGGCTGAGCGCCGCGGGGCACGGAACGACCACTTTCCGTGCCCCGCGACGCATCAGAGGGCAGGCATCACTGGCGCAGGAAGAGGGACGGAAGGTTCTCCTCGCGAGTCGCGACGCCCTGCCCGGCGTAGTCCGCGGTCTCCCTGCCGGTCCAGTCGGGGATCGGTTGCCCGGACTGGGCCAGGTGATGGAACTGGCGTGGGTCGGCACTGTCCGAGCCGAACTCGTACGCGGTACCGCGCTGGGACCCGTACGGACCGTACGGCACGAACGCACCGCCCGGTGTCGTCTGTTTGGTCAGCGAGTTGTTGTAGAAGACGTTCTGCGGACCGGAGGATCCGGACCACTTGATCGCCTTCGGGCCCGCCGCCCACCAGATCGGGTACCAGGTCCCCTCGTCGACCTCACCGCCCTCGCCGCCGCAGTTGGCGGTACAGCTGCCCGAGCGGTGGTCGTACGGGGTCCTCACCGTGTTCTGTTCGAACAGGTTCCCGTGCTCCCATCCGCCGTGCAGGTTCAGGTCCGAGTCGAGGTCGTTGCGCAGGGCGACGTTGTCACTGGCCGACCACTGGAAGGTGAAGTGGCGCAGGTTGCGGCTGAGGTTGTAGGCGTACAGGGACTGCCACACACGGCTGCCGCGGAGGTAGCCGTTGCCGCCCTTGCCCTTGTTCCAGGCGCCGTCGAAGCTGTTGTGCTCGATCTGCAGGTTGAGCGCGTCCTCCGTGACTATGGGGTGGGAGCCGGTCATGGTGGCGGTCAGACCGCGCGCCCAGCTGTTGGCGGCCCACTTGAAGACGATGCCGTGCATGGCGTACTCGGGCGCCATGTTGCCGTAGTTGTGCACGGCCTGGTCGGGCGTGAGCTGGTAGGTGCCGCCGCCCAGCTTGGGCAGCCCGTTCATGTCCTGGGTGAACGCGAAGTTCTCGAAGCCGACCCCCTCGACGATCTTCAGCGGCGTGATCTTGCTGGGGAACGGCTTGTCGCCGAACTGGGCCGAACCGTCCGACGTGTCGTCGACCGGCAGGTCCCACTCCAGCGGACGGTCCAGCGTGACGGTCTTGGCCGTGGTGTCCACCCGGGCGACCTGGAACATCTGCTGACGCATGTGCAGGGCGTCCTCCAGGGACTCCTGAGCGCCGCTGATGCCCTGCTCGGCGTAGAACTTCTTGCTGTTGGCCGCGCCCACCCAGACGTACGCGCCCGGGGTGAACTTGGTCATGACGGCCTTCGGATCCAGATGGATCTCGTTCTGCCCTCGGCGGGCCGAGAACCCGGGGTCGTCGGCGGCCGCGGACAGCTTGACGCCGGAGGCCCAGTGCTGGTTCACGCTGCCTTCGAACAGGTCCTTGCGGTTGGCCGGAGCCGCTGCCCAGTCGTCCTGGTACCGCGTGGCCACCTCCCGCGTCTGCACCCGGAACAGCCCGCGGCCCGGCCAGATCCAGCCACCGGAGCCCTCGTCGGGGGCGGTGCCGGCCTTCATGGTGTCCTGGTCCCACCGCCCGTTGATCAGCGTGTCGTAGCGGGTGTTGGTGTCGGGCCGGAACACGAGCTTCGTGCCGTCGCTGCCGGAGCCCTGGCCACGGATGACCAGGAAGCTGGCGTCGACGTACATCTGGCGGGAGACGCTCAGGGTGCCGGCCGGGAGCTCGATGCGGGAGATCCGGCGGTAGTCGGCCTGCGGTGAGCAGCGGGCCTTGATGTCGTCGATCGCCTTCTGCAGCCCCGTGGTGTCGTCGGCCCCGTCGTTCGCCTTCACTCCGAAGGCGGAGTCGAGTTCCGCGGCGGTGATGACGCAGGACGCGTCACTGGTGAGGCTGCTGCTGTTCCCGCTGGGCAGCGGCTGGCCGCCCAGATAGCCGACGCGCGACCAGTCGGGCATGCCGGGGCGCGGGGCGGCACGGTTGCCGGAAGTGAGATCCGCTCCGGCCCCTCCGGGCCCGGCCAGGAGCACGTTGTCGTCCGGCCAGTCCCACGTGTCGTCGTCCGAGTCGGGAACGGGGTCGCCGGACAGGTCGTAGGGAGTGAACAACCACGTCTGGTTCTTGTAGCGGTCGTCGGGGCTGCTGCACGTGAAGACGTCCAGGAAGCCCTCGTCCGGGTCGGTGGGGCCGTGGAACACGTCCAGACACAGTTCGGGGTGGGCGAGGCTGTGCACCACGACCTCCTCACCCCGCAGCTGTTCGAGCCTCCACTGCTGGCTGGTCCGACCCGCCTGGCAGTCGAAGATGACCACCTCGCGCTCGGACACGGCACTGTCAGGGTTGTGGATGTCGAGGCACCGGTTGCTCTGCACGCCCCGGAACGTGACGATGTTCCCGTCGTCGCCCGCCGCCCTGGTGGTGGCGGCGTTCTTGATGTAGTCGAGGTACCAGCCCTGGTTGGGCTTCCTGGTCCGGTGGTACTGAACGACCAGCGCGCCGTTTCCGGTCTGGTTGCGGCTCACGTCCATGACTCCGCCGGCCTTCAAGGATTCCAGTGCGATGGGGCCGGACACATGCTGGGAGAAGTCCCAGGGCTCGCTGTCGGGGCTGGTGTGGGCCACCGACGGGGTGAAGATCCACCGCTCGCTGGGTTTGTTGAGGCACCACGCGAGCTCGATCCGCTGGGGGTCGTGGATGTCGGGCTGGCCGCCTCGGACGTTCATGCACAGGTCCTCGTCGACCATGTTGTGCAGTTGGTACTCGCTGTTGCCCAGGTCCTCCGGCATCCAGAGCTGGCTCTGGCCGGTGGTGCAGTCCCAGAGCTGCAACGGCTCACCTGGAGCGGGGTCGTCGTCGTTCAGGTAGTCGATGCAGCGTCCGCTGCCCACTCCTACGAACTGGAGTGACCCGTCGTCATACTGACGCACTTTCCAGCGCTGGTTCGTCCCACCGTTGCGCAGGTTGCTGTTGACGGGCGTGCCCTGAGTGGTACCACCGTTGACGGCGTCGAGTACACCGCCGGCCTCCATGCTCTCCACCGTCGCGTCTTCGTAGAGATCCGTCGGTTCCGCGGCGGCCCGCAAGGCTCCGAAATGCACGGGAAGATGGTCGGACCTCGAAGCGAAACCGTTGCTGGTGACCCGTCCGATCAGTCCGATGTTGCCCGCGGTCCCCACCCCGTAGTCGAGTTCACTGGGGGTGCCGGTTCCCTGACCCCCCACACCGTGGGTGAAGGTGCCGGTTCGGTAGATCTGCGTCTCGGCCGGGATCTCCAGTGTTGTCCTCTGCAGATCCCGGTTGTAGTCACCGACCGCGATCCAGTGCCGGGCACCCCAGCTCAGGGGAGTGGCGTCGACGAAGTCGTCGATGCTCCGCAGAAGGGGGGCGTCGTCGTTCCCGCTGCCCGACAGGCCGTGCAGATCGAAGTACCAGGTGTCCCCGATACGAATGCCCAGAGCCGCCCGGGCCGAGTACGGGTGGTCACCGGTGTCCCTGGCCAGAGGGTTGGGGATGATCGCCACACTGTCCGCCTGCACCGACGAGACGATGGCGAGGTTGACGCGGTTCGTGGAGTGATCCCAATCGTTGCTGTTCGCCCCCCTGTCGGTCGCCAGGAAGTAGACGTGGCGCTGCTGGCGGTTCCGGCTGGTGCCGAACTCCCAGATGCTGTGTCTGACGCGGCGGCCGACCCCTGGCGGCAGGACGGGAATCTGGCCGGTGGCGTTGCGCCCGATCAGCAGACCGTTGCTGTCGTCGATGAAGTGAGGCTGAGTGCCGGGAGCCGATGGCGGATTGGTGGTTCCCGCCTCCTGCAGGGCCACCACATCAGCTCTGGCGGCCAGGAACGCGACACCGGTCCGCCACCTGTCCTCGGTCGGGGAGTTGGCGCCTTCCATGTTCCAGCTGACCACGGTGCGGTCACCGACGACCGCGGTGGCACGCTGCGCGGTGCCGAGGTCGAGGAGTCCCGCCACCACCGCGATCGCCAGCGCGAAGATCAGGAAGACTCTCCTGCCGTGCGACGGGCTTCTGCGTCTTCTGAACAGGACGGGGAAGAGGAGCGGCGGCTCAGGGAACCGAGTGGCCGCTGGTCGTGGGCCTTTCACGTGACTCCGTTTCGATATGCGGCTGCTCGTGCGAGGCTCACGGCCACAGCGGAACCTTGACCGCGCGATCGCCGGGACAGCCGCCCATGGCATGCGGAAGTGCGCGGCCTCCGTAGGGAGACCGCGTGAGGAACGTCGTGCGCGCGCAGGTGCGCCAGGTCCGCATGAGAGGGACGGTCATCGACCGGCAGGCCCTCTGCTGCGAGCGGTCCCGGCAGCTGGTCACGACGGGGTGATTGATCGAGCGCGGGTGCAGCACCCGCACCGGATCGGACACGGAGCGCGTCTGCGCCCGGCGCCGCTCCCGCGGTCACCGGCCCAGGTGGGCGGGCCGGTGACCGCGTCGGGATCTACTTGCGTCCTACCACTGCGGGGCGGGGGGCGTGGGCAGCGACCGGAAGTCGGCGCCCTGCTTCCACTTCAGCCCGCTGGACAGCCCGGCGTTGTGGACGTAGTAGACGAGCGGGCCGCTGGACGTGGCCAGCGGCGCGGTGTTGGTCCACCCGTAGGCCCAGTCGGCGCTCGACGCGACGACGGAACCGTTCCGGGAGATGCCGTAGGACGCCATTCTTCCGTCGTAGTCGCGCATGACGATGGCGCCGTAGCCGTTGTCGGTCAGGGCGATGGACGGGGAGAAGGTGGAGTAGGAGCCGGGCACTTCGGTCGGGCCGGTCCACGTGGACTTCCCGTACTGCTGCCGGGCCGTGTAGATGTGGAAGTTGGTGCCGTTGAAGGCGAGGACGACCTGGTCCCAGGGCGCGGGGTCGTCGCCGTCGTTCACCTGGGCCGCCAGGGAGGGTGCGTCCTTGCTCAGGGCGCCCGGCACGATCGACGGGGCGGCGTACGTCGTGGTGGGCGCGTCGTAGTACATCGTGTAGATCTCGTCGCTGGTCTGGCTGTTCCAGGCCAGCATGTACGAGTTGTTCGGCAGGGCGGCGGCCGCCACGGACTGGTGGTCGTAGGTCCGCGCGTTGTTGGGGACCTGCGTCGCGGCCGGCAGGGTGGCGGGCAGCTGGTAGCTGGTGGTCAGCTGTATCCGGTGCTGGTAGATATGACCGTCCTTACCGGTGTGGAAGATCCGGAAGTTGCCCCGGCCACCGTCGTTCGTCCAGATCACCGTCGGCGCGGCCCACGACTGCGCGTGGTCGGGGGAACCCGCCGTGGCCGGCAGGGGGTAGGCGGGGCCGTTGTTCAACGAGACCCAGATGTAGTCGTTGTTGGCGCCGCCCCACGCGTGGAGGATGTTGCTCCGGTTGTCCCGCGCCTCGCCCTCCATGGTGTTGCTCGCCACCTGACCGCTCGCGTAGGTCAAGGGGTGCCACTGGTTCTCCTCACCGGGAAGGGCGGGGATGGCCGAAGCCGGCGCCGCGGCGACGACGACGGCGGTCGCGGTGGCGACGAGCGAGACAGCTCCCAGTCGAACTCTCTTCAGCATGTGGGACACGTGTACTCCAAGGTGCTCTGAACGACGGCGGCGCAGACCCCGACCGATACGGGTGTCTGCACGAGTAGATAACCGACTGGTCATCTACCACCAGGCGATCCTAGCAGGATTCTTGACGGGTCAAGCATCATCCTGAACGGTACGCTATGAGGGTCGGCTGTCAGGGATGGGTGCCCTGTCCGGGTGCTGGCGCCGTCCCCCAAAGCGGCCGGTGCCTGGTGCCGTCGAAACGGTGGGGCTCCGACCGCTTCTTTCTCCCGGCCTTCGGCGCCCACCTGATGCCATGCTCGACCTGACGACTGTGGGGTAGCCCTTCGCGGCCTGCGCAGACAGGACGGGGACCGAGGAAGGCAGGACAGCGACTCGGCGCTCACACGCCGGGACGTCACTCCAGCCGTCGGACCAATGGCAGCCCGGCCCACCGCGCCCGACGACCGATACCGATTGCCCGGCGCCGGCGCCGACGGCCGCAGCACCTCTGCGCAGGGACGCCCCCGGCCGTGGCGCGGACTTGGCCCGTGTCGTCCCGGCCGGTCGGTCGCCGTGGCGCCGTGCGTCGGCGCGACTAGTGTCGGCGGCATGAGCGAGAACTCGAAGCGTTCGGTCGTCGTCGAGCGCACCAGTAGCGGCCAGTTCGTCGCGACCAACGCCCGCGGCGGAACGATCGGTTTCGGCACGGCCTCGGACGACGGGCAGGGCACCGGGTTCACCCCGGTCGAGTTGTTCCTGGCCGCGATCGGGGGCTGCACGGCCGCGGACGTCGACGTGGCCACCGGCCGCCACGCGGAGCCCACCGGGTTCTCCGTGGCGGTGACGGGCGACAAGATCAGCGACGACCTGGGCAACCGCATGACGAACCTGGAAGTCACCTTCACCGTCGCCTTCGCGGACGACGAGGGTGCGGAGCGCGCCCGCGCGATCCTGCCCCGCGCGGTCAAGGCGTCCCATGACCGTCTGTGCACGGTGAGCCGAACCGTCGAGATCGGCACCCCCGTGACCGCGACGATCAGGGACGCATGACGTCCGGGAGGTGTCCGCGCGCCGCGTCACCGGCGAAGTGACCCGGCGTCTCCCATCACGACCACCGGATGCGCTTCGGGGTCGAGCGTCAGCAGCAGTTCCCTCATGTGCGGCTTCTTCAGGCTGACGCAGCCCTGCGTGGGCCCCTCGTGGTCGACGTGCAGCCAGATGCCGCCGCCCTTCTCGGCGCCGAGGGGACGGGTCCAGTCCAGTGGGGAGAGGCCGGGCTCGCGGTTGTAGTTGATCGCGACGACGTAGTCGAAGGAGCCCGACAGCGGCTCGCCCAGGACTCCGGTGCCGTTGATCGTGAAGCCGGGCGACTGGTCGTACGGCAGTTCGGTGCCGGGGTCGGGCAGCAGGCCGCCCGCGTCGGTCAGGGTGAACACACCGATGGGAGAACGCCGATCGCCCAGGCGGTGGTCGTCGGTCCAGCCCTTGTAGGCGTTGTGGGCGGGCCAGGTCGCTCCCGGCTGCCACCCCGCCTCCGTCCGGCGGTAGACGGTCACCTCCGAGTCCGAGGAGTTCTTGCCACGGCCGGTGACGAGGACGACCTGGCGGGTCTTCCGTGGGATCTGGGCGAGTGTCCGGGGGCCCACGCCTGGCAGCGGCGTGGGAGCGGCCGTCGGGCTTTCCCCACGTTGTCCGCCGGCGGGCAGGGGCTTCGCCTGCGACGTGCCAGATCCCGGTGACGGGCTTTCCGTCATCTCCCGCGCCGTGGCGCCGGTGTCCGGCCGGTTGTCGTCGGACCAGGCGCCGACACTTCCGCACCCGGTGAGAGTCGCGGACAGGGTCAGCGCGAGGGCCGGTATCGCCAGGCGGCTCATGGACATCGTTGTCCGCCGGTCGGGACACGGTGTGTTCGAACGCGTCGGTGCGACGCGAGGGAGCGAAGCCATGTTGATCAGCCTGTAGGGCAGTTGTGAGGAACTGGTCAGCGCGGCCGGTTCGTTGTGGGGGGAGTGGGTCCTCACCGCGCGGAACCCGCCTTCCAGTCGTGCCACGGCATGTTCCAGCCGTTCAGGCCGTTGTCGGGGGCGATGGTCCCGTCCTGCGAGTTCCGCACCACGACCACGTCGCCGAGCAGGGAGTTGTCGAAGAACCACGCGGCGTCCTGCGAGGGGTCACCGCCCCCCTGCACATCGTTGAGTCCCACGCAGCCATGGCTGATGTTGGACCGGCCGAACACCGAGTCGTCGCCCCAGTAGTTGCCGTGGATGAAGGTGCCCGAGGTGGACAGGCGCATGGCGTGCGGGACGTCGGGGATGTCGTATTCACCGGCGAACCCGACGGTGGCGCCGTTCATCCGGGTGGTGCTCAGCTTCTCGGAGATCACCATGCGGCCGTTCCACGTGGGTGAGGACGGGGCACCGGCCGTGACGGGTATCGTCCGCTCCGTCCGCCCGTCGCGGACGACCGTCATCCGGTGCGTGGCCGCGTCCACGGTCGATACCTGGCTGCGGCCCACGCTGAAGCGGACGGTTCTGTCCTGCTCACCGTAGGCGCCCTCGGCGCCTCTGACGCCGTCGAGGCGGATGCGGACCGTGACCTCGGATCCGGCCTTCCAGTAGTGCTGTGGGCGGAAGTCGAGGCGACGCGCGCCGAACCAGTGGCCGACGACCTCCTGCCCGCTGCTGGAGCTGACCTCGATACCGGACTCCACGGCCTTCCGGTCGGTGATCGCCTTGTCGAAGGTGAACGAGACGGGCATCCCCACGCCGACCGTGGACTTGTTCTCCGGCGTGTAGGTGGCGGTGAAGCGGTCGGCCTCGGCGAGGGTCGTGAAGGTGATCCTCCTGGTCGCCGTCGCTCCGCGGCCGTCAGTGGCGACGGCTGTCAGCCGGTAGGTCGTGCCGTGTTCCAGGGCGGCGTCCGGGGACCATGCCCGCTCGCCCCGCGCGAGCCTGCCTTGCACGGGGCGGCCGTCCACGGTGACCAGTGACGCCTCGGTGATCGTGCCGTGCTCGACCACGACACGGCCACCGCTGCGGACGGAGACGTTCTTCTGCCCGTCGGAGGCGTGGAGAGCTATGCGGGGTTTTCCCGCCGCACGGTCGGAGGCCGACGACTCGTCCGGGCGGTTGTCCCCCGACTGCGCCTCAGGGCCACATCCGGCCAGCACGCATGCCGAGACGGACAGCAGGGCCAGCGCCCGGGCGAGGCGGGGCAGGTCGGTAGCGCTGTGGTGCATCGTGTCTCCGTCGTGTCCGTGAACGGTGTGCTCCACGCAGGCGTGGAACGTGACCGGCCCCGGCTTCGACGAGCGCGCAAGGCTGTTGGACGTCACCACGGCAGCGCCCGCACCGCGCGCCCCCCGGGGCATGCCCCAAGGCTGACGTGGACTTATCAGGAAGTTGTCAGGGTGTGGGAAGGGCGACCACCCGGCCGTACGGTGCTCGCGGACGCTTAGAGTCGGCGTCGTGTGCGCACATGTCCTGGTCGCGGAAGACGACCTCCTGCAGGCGGAACTCATCCGTCGACTGCTCGTGAAGGAGGGCCATGACGCCGTCGTGGTCTCCGACGGGCGGGCCGCGATCGACGAGGCCCGCCGCCACAGGCCCGATCTGGTCGTCCTGGACCTGATGCTGCCCGGAGTGGACGGGTACGGGGTCTGCCGTGTGCTGCGCGAGGAGGAGGACGTGCCGATTCCGATCCTGATGCTGACGGCCCGCTCGACCGAGGACGACCTGCTCCTCGGCCTGGACACCGGCGCGGACGACTACATGACCAAGCCGTACAGTCCCCGGGAGTTGATGGCACGCATACGTGCCGTGCTGCGCCGCACCATGCGGCCCTCGGAGCCGTCCCACGTCCTGCGCGCCGGCGCGGTCACCGTCGATCCGCTCCGGCACATGGCCACCTGCGACGGCACCGCTGTCACGTGCACGCCCGGCGAGTTCGCCCTCCTCCACGCGATGGTCGCGGAACCGGGCCGGGTCTTCACGCGCCGCCAGTTGCTGCACCACACCCGCGGCCACGACCGTGCCTCGACCGAGCGTGCCATCGACGTGCACATCATGAACCTGCGCAAGAAGATCGAACCGGACCCACGCAGACCGGTCCGGCTGCTGACGGTCTTCGGTATCGGATACAAACTCGTCGGCGGTCGCGATGACGGCTGAGCCCCGCCCGGGTATCCCCATGCGCAGAAGCCTGCTGGTACGGCTGCTGCTCACCTCGATGGTGATCACCGCGCTCTCCGTGGGCGCCACGGCATGGCTGGCGGTGGAGACCACCACCCGCGCCGTGCAGGAGGAACGCGGTCAGCTGCTCTCCGACGACACCGACATCCTGCGGCAGCTGAGCGGCTTCGCCGCCGGCCACGCCGACTGGGACGGGGTCCGGGCCACCGTGCTGGCGCTCTCCCGGACGACCGACCGGCGTATAGCGGTGACCACCGCGACCGGTCGCGTCATCGCCGACTCCGCCCCGGCGGGTTCCGCCCTGCCCGACCGTGCCTCGGCCACCATCGACCCCCTGCGCACCGACACCTACACCGAACCGGGCGCCCAGCTCTCCGGCGTGGACCCGCGGGCGGTGGGACCGTACGCACTCGACCGCGGCGAAGCCAGGTTCGTCCGGGAACTGGCCGAGCTACGTCTGTCGTGCATGCGGCGGCATGGCAGCGACGGCACCCTGCACCGGAGCCCCAGCGGACGCACGGTGGTCACCCCCGACGGCGGGGACGCGGCCGTCCCCCTGGAGTGCGCCGACGGGAAGATCAACACGCCGACCCGGACGGAAGCGGCGGCCCTGGAGGAACTCGGCGAACTGCTGCGGGACTGCTTCGGCTCCGGGCGGATCGCCTACGCCCTCAAGTTCGGCGTAGGCATCGACGTCGTCACCGAGAGCAGCAAGGCCCCGGCCTACTCCGGCGACCTCTCGGCCGAGGACCGGCAGAAGGCCAAGGACTGCCTCGACAGCGCGCGCCGCACCCAACTCGACCCGTTCGTCGCGCCCCGGGCACTCCTCTACCTGGGCAGCCAGAACCAGCGCATCTCGGTGTTCGACCTCTCCACGGCCAACAAGACCAAGATCGTCGGAGTGACGGCGGCGGTTCTCACCCTGAGCCTCGCCCTGACCGCGGCGGTCGCCATCCGCCTCGTCCGCCCCCTGCGCGCCCTGACGACCGCGGCCCTGCAACCACCGCAGCGGCACACACGCGTCCCCGTCACCACCAAGGACGAGACCGGAATCCTGGCCGCCGCGTTCAACGACCTCACCGCCCGCCGAGAGCAACTGGAGGCACAGCGCAGGGCCATGGTCAGTGACATAGCCCACGAGCTGCGCACCCCACTGACCAACATCCGCGGCTGGCTGGAGGCCACTCGCGACGGTCTGGTCGACGCGGAGCCGGACCTCATCGCCTCCCTGCACGACGAGGCCCTGCTGCTCCAGCACATCATCGACGACCTGCAGGACCTCGCCGCGGTCGACGCCGGCACCTTCGAACTGCACCGGGAACCCGTCCGCGCGGACGACCTCGTCGCCCAGGTCGTGGTCGCCCACCGCGGCACGGCCGACGCCGCGGACGTCGATCTGCGCAGTGACACCGACCCCGGCCTGTGGCTCGACGCCGACCCGGTAAGGATGCGCCAGGTCATGGGCAACCTCGTCTCCAACGCCCTGCGGCACACTCCCGCGCGCGGCAGCGTCACGCTCACCGCCCGGCCGGAGGGTGACGAGGTGGTCCTGACGGTCCGGGACACGGGTGACGGAATCGCCCCGCCGGATCTGCCCCATGTCTTCGAGCGCTTCTGGCGCGCCGAGAAGTCCCGCAGCCGGAGCACGGGCGGAAGCGGCCTGGGCCTGTCCATCGTCCGCCAGTTCGTCGAGGCCCACAACGGAACGGTGACCGCCGCGAGCACGCCAGGCGCCGGAGCCACGTTCACCCTGCGCCTCCCCGGCGGCCAACGGCCGGAGACCGGTGCCCGAAGCCGGGACTGAGAGCCCTGGCTCGTTCTCATGCTTCACAGTCACGACGCGATGTGCGCCACGCCGGCGGATGGAGGGGAGGCACGTGGTCGAAGGTGCGGCCGGTGACGGCGAGTGCCGCCCGAGGTCGAGTACCGCCTCACGCCCATGGCCCGAGAACTCCACGCTCACTGACCGGACGGGTTGGCTGGGCCGAGCGGCACCGCTTCCGGGCCGAGCGGCACCGCTTCGCCATCGCCGGAACCTGCTTACGACGCCGCGGTGGGGCGGAAACCCGACGCCGACTGACCAGCCCTGACCGGCGCTTGCGCTCCCGCGAGTCGCCGAGAGGTGGAGAGGAGGGACCGGTCCACCGTCGGACCGGTACGGCCAGTGGTCTCCCGTCGAAGACGGGCGGCCGCATGCGCCACACGTCCTCATGGCAGAGGTTGAACGCCTTGACCACCTGAGCTCCTGGTGCCGCCATGGTCAGTTGCCGCGCGGCTGAGGGGCCCCCTTCCGCCAGTAGCCGAAAGCCCGGCCCGACCGGATTAGAGCAGTCGAGCTGCTGTGGGTCGGAGAGGGAGCGGATGCCCGAGCCATCGCACCACCGCTGGCGTACGCGGCCGGACCGAATCACCAGGACACGGAGCGGTGACCCCTGGCCACACGGTCGAGCCGGCGCAAGGGAGATGGACCCGGGACCCGTGCTCCCCTCGAAGTGAGCTCTGCGTCGCTGCCCGTGCGATCGATGGAAAGTGGCACGGCCTCAGGCTGCCCGGCCCTATGGTGGGTTGGCCAGGCACGGGATCGAGGGTCTCGCCCGGGTGGGTCGCGTCATCGCGTCCTGCGGGTCTGGGCCGTCGATCGCGGTCGCACGAGGACCAGGAGGGTTCCCGTTGAACAGGATCGACAAGATCAGAGGCTGCGTGGTGTCGGCCGTCGCGGTCTGCGCCATGGCGGCGGGCACCGTCCTCGGCGGGGCAGGCGTCGCCTCGGCGACCGATCCGGACGATGCCCCACCCGGCTACGCGGGCCCGTTCTCGTACTGCAAGGGCAACGAACACGACGCCATTCACATTTCGGGTCCCAACAACGCGTACATCGGCGTCTGGCGCTCGATCGAGGGCAGCGGCACGTTCTGTGCGATGACCATGGACCGCATGGACGGCTTTCACCACATGGAGGTTCGCATCCGCCGCGTGGGCTGGCAGACCTCCTGGTACGACAACGGCTACTACGACAGGTACGCGGGAGCGATCTACGTCGCCGACGCGGAGATCCACTGCGCCTACATCTCCGGATGGGTGGAGATCAACGGCACCAAGTACCACGGGGGTGACACGGTCTGCAGCTGATGGCCCGGACGTGTCCCCTCTCGCCGGAGACGACAAAGGGCTCGGCGCGTGCGATTCCCCTCCGCACTCGCCGAGCCCCTCGGCCCGTGTCAGTCGCTCATCGGGTCCGGCGAGGACAGGACGCCCGAGCGTGCCACCTGGCCGTACCAGCGGGCGCTGGCCTTGGGAATGCGGTTGCCGGTGGGGTAGTCGACATAGACCGCGCCGAAGCGCTTGCTGTAGCCGTAACCCCATTCGAAGTTGTCGAGCAGGGACCACAGGAAGTAGCCGCGGACGTCGACGCCCGCCTCGATGGCGCGGTGCACGGCCGCGAGATGGCCTTGCAGATACGCGATTCGATCGGGGTCGTTCACCTCGCCCGCCGGGTCGACGTAGTCGTCGAACGCCGCGCCGTTCTCGGTGATCATGAGAGGCAGGCGAGGGAAGTCGCGCCCCATCCGGACCAGCAGGTCGTGCAGCCCGGTGGGGTCGACGGCCCAGCCCATCGCGGTGGTGGAGCCCGGCGGCAGGTGGAACGTCACGTCATCCGCGGCCGGCCAGGGCGTGTGCTCGCTCTTGCCATGACCGTCGGAACGGTGGCTGGAGCCGGCGGCGCCTCCCGAGACCAGGGTCGGGGTGTAGTAGTTGACGCCCAGGAAGTCGAGTGGCTGGCAGATCTCCGGCAGATCACCGTCCTTGACGAAGGACCAGTCCGTCAGGGACGAGGTGTCGCGCAGCAGGTCCTCCGGATACTCGCCCTGGAGCATCGGGCCGGTGAAGACGCGGTTGGCGAGGGCGTCGATCCGGCGCGCGGCGTCGACGTCCTCGGCCTCCTGGGAGTGGGGCCGCACATGGTGGATGTTGAGTGTGACGGAGACCTGTGCGTAGGAGGGCAGGTTCGAGCGGAGGGCCTGGACGGCCTTGCCGTGACCGAGGTTGAGGTGGTGCGCCGCACGCAGCGCCGCCACGGGGTCGGTACGCCCGGGGGCGTGGACTCCGGACGCGTAGCCGAGGAAGGCGCTGCACCAGGGCTCGTTCAGCGTGATCCAGGTCCGCACCCTGTCACCCAGCGCCTCGGCGGCGAGGGCGGCATAGGCGGCGAAGCGGTCGGCGGTGGCACGCTCGGGCCACCCGCCGGCGTCCTCCAGGTCCTGGGGGAGGTCCCAGTGGTAGAGGGTCGCGACGGGCTGGATGTTCTTCTCCAGCAGTTCGTCCGTGAGCCGGCGGTAGAAGTCCAGGCCCTTCTGGACGCTGGGGCCGCGTCCCGTCGGCTGGACGCGGGGCCAGGAGAGGGAGAAGCGGTAGGCGCCCACGCCGAGGTCGGCCATGATGGCGACGTCCTCACGCCACCGGTGGTAGTGGTCGGTGGCGATGTCACCGGTGTCGCCGTTGCGTACCTTTCCCGGCGTGCGGGCGTAGGTGTCCCAGATGGAGGGGGTGCGTCCGTCCAGGGTGGCGGCGCCCTCGATCTGGTACGCGGCGGTGGCGGTGCCCCAGGTGAACGACGAGGGGAACGTGAGGGCGGTGGGGGCCTCGGTCGAGGACAGGTCGTGTCCAGCGGCGATAACCACGAAGTACCTTTCGGAGTGTCGGTCGACGGGTGAAGGAGAGGAGGCAGGGCCGGGGGAGTGCCTCGTCAGCCCTTGACCGCGCCCTGCATGATGCCGCCGACGATCTGGCGCCCGAAGACGATGAACATCGCGAGCAGGGGGAGGGTGCCCAGCAGGGCGCCGGCCATGATCAGGGACTGGTCCCGGACGTAGCCCGCGCTGAGTTGGGTGAGAGCGACGGGGACCGTCGGGTTCGTCATGTCCAGCACGATGAACGGCCAGAAGAAGTCGTTCCAGGCGTGCACGAAGGTGATCATGAACAGCACTGCCATGGCGGGCCGGGCGACCGGGAGCACGATGCTCCAGAAGATGCGGAGTGAGTGTGCGCCGTCCACCCTGCCCGCTTCGACCAGCTCGTCGGGCAGCGCGTCGGCCAGGTACTGGCGCATGAAGAAGACACCGACCGCGCTGACCAGTGTCGGGAAGATGACTGCGGGCAGCTTCTGACCCCAGCCGAGGTCGGTCATCATGAGGAAGAGGGGCACGACCGCGAGCTGAGGCGGCACCAGCATCGTTCCGATGACCAGGGTGAGAAGGATGTTGCGGCCCTTGAAGCGCAGCTTGGCGAAGGCGAATCCGGCGAGGGTCGCGAACAGCACGGTGCAGGTGGCGATGGTGCCGGCCACGATCATGCTGTTCAGCATGGCCTTGCCCAGTGCGGCGTCCTGCCAGGCTCTTCCGAGGTTCTCGAAGAGGTGGGGTCCGGGCAGGAACGGGGGCGGCGTCTGCGATACACGGGTGTTGTCGGAGGAGGCCGCCACCATCGTCCAGTACAGCGGGAAGATCGAGGTGACCGCCGCGATGATGAGCATGATGTAGGTGACGGGGCCCGCGTGGTGCTGGCGGCCCGCGCCGATCGCCCTGGGCAGCCGGAGGCGACGCCTGCCGGGCACGGTCCCGGTCACGTCCCGGCCGGCCCGGAGAGTGTTCGTGGTCATGGTCGGCATCTCCTGGTCAGGACGAGCGCGCGGAGCGCCGCTTGAGCAGGCGCTGGACAGCGAAGATGAGGATGAGCAGCAGGAACATCGCCCACGCCACCGTGGCCGCGCGGCCCATCTGGTAGTTCTTCCAGCCCTCCTCGTACAGCAGCAGTCCGAGGGTCTGGTACTGGTTGTCCGCTCCGCCGGTGATGCCGTTCGGTCCCTGGCCGAAGATCAGGGGTTCACCGAAGAGCTGGGTGGAGCCGATGGTCGAGAGCACGATCGTGAAGACGATCGTGGGCCGGATGCCGGGAATGGTGACCTTGAGGAACTGCTGCCAGCGTGAGGCCCCGTCGATCGCGGCGGCCTCGTAGCGGTCGAGCGGGATCGCCTGCATGGCGGCGAGGTAGAGCAGGGCGTTGTAGCCGGTCCAGCGCCAGATGACGATCGTGGAGATGGCGATCTGCGCGGCCCACTTGTTGCTCTCCCAGTCGATGTTGTCGAAACCGACCAGGCTCAGCAGCCAGTTGATCATGCCGAAGTCGCGTTCGAAGAGCATGGTGAAGACGAGGGCCGCGGCACCCACCGACGTCGCGTAGGGCGTCAGGGCGGCCACCCGGAAGAAGGTGGATCCGCGCAACCGGTAGTTCAGCAGGTGCGCGAGGCCGAGCGCCATCAGCAGTTGCGGGACGGCGGAGAGGACGCCGATGGTGAAGGTGTTGGCCAGGGCGTTCCAGAAGCGGTCGTCCTGTGCAAGAGCGGTGTAGTTGTCGAGCGCGACCCACTCCATCATGTCCATGGAGGCGAGTTCGGCGCGATGGAACGAGATCCAGGCCGTGTAGATGAGCGGGTACAGACTGAAGGCGGCGAAGACGATGAAGAACGGGACGATGAAGGCGTAGGGCGCCCCGTTCACGTCCAGGCGGTGGAGCAGCGCGCTCCACCGGCTGTTCATCCGCCTCCGCTGACGCCCATGGGTGGGTCGGGCAGGGCCGGCCGGCTCTTTGGTGGGCTGTTGGCCGGCAGCCGCGGTCGAGGTCTGAGTGGCCACCAGGGGTCCTTAGGCGTGACGGTGTGCGGGTTGGGCGTACTCCGGCGGGCGTCGCGCAGGCGTGAGGCGTCTCCGCCCGCCGGAGCTGTGGGGGAGGGTCAGCCGACGGCCTTCTCGATGCGCTCGTCGGTCGTCTCCCAAGCCTTCTCGGGGCTCTGGTTCTGGGACTCGATCAGGGTCAGCCCCTGGGAGAAGATGTCCTTGATCGTTCCGTCCTTGCGGCCCAGCACCTGCTCGTCGGGAATCTCCTGCGCGGCGGCGCCGAAGATCTGGCCGATGGGCGCATCGCTGAAGTACTCGGACTTCGCGTCCGTCACCTGCGGTGCCTCAAGTGCCTTCTGCGAGGACGGGAAGTTGCCGATCTTCTCGAAGAGGCGGGCCTGCTGCTCGGGAGCGGTCAGCCAGGCGACGAGCTTCGTCGCCTCTTCCTGCACGGGGCTCTTCTCCATGACGCCGAGGAAGGAGCCGCCCCAGTTGGCGCCCTTGGGGGCCTTGGCGACGTCCCACTTGCCCTTGTTCCGGGGGCCGGCCTTCTCGCTGATGTGGGCGAGCATCCACGCCGGGCACACCGTGGTGGCGAAGGTGCTGTTGGCGAGGCCCGGGTCCCAGCCGGGCTGGAACTGCCGCAGCTTCGCGGTCAGGTCCGAGGTCGCGGCTTCGGAGGCGAGGTCCCAGGCCTCCTGGATGACGGGGCTGTCCTGGTAGATCAGCTTCCCGCCCTTGTCGTAGAACTGCTGCGAGTTGCCGTAGATCATCGCGTTGAACAGCCCGCTGGAGCTGTCCATGAAGGCGACCTCGCCGCCCTTGAAGTCCTTCTTGAAGCGCTTGCCCGCGGCGACGAACTTCGCCCAGTCGCCGTCCCACAACTTGGCGACCTGTTCGCGGTCGGTCGGCAGGCCCGCCTTCTCGAAGAAGTCCTTGCGGTAGCAGACGGCCATGGGGCCGATGTCCGTGCCGAGGCCGATGACCTTGCCGTCGTTACCGGTGACCTGGCTCAACTTCCACGGCAGGAAGTGGTCGTTGCCGGACACCTCGGAGAGGTCGACGAACTTGTCGGCCTGGGTGTCGACGAGTTCCTTGGCACGCCCGATCTCGATGCCCTGGATGTCCTTCAGGCCGCTGCCGGCCGCCAGGTGCGTCTGCAAGGCCGTGTAGTAGGTCTGCTCGTCGCCCGCGACCTCGGCCTCGATCCGGACGTCCGGGTTGAGCTTCATGTACTCCTCGAGGAGACCGGTCTCCTTGAAGCCCATGACGCCGAACAGGCCCATGGTGATGGTGGTCTTGCCGTCCTTGACGCCGCCTCCCGTCCCACCGGAGTCGCTGCCCCCGCACGCGGTGAGAAGGCCGAGCGCGGTGACAGCCGCTATGACGGCTGAGCCTCTCGTACGCAACAGCTTCCGGGTGACCTTCATGAGTGTGTCCTCTCAGGCGGCGGCGCCGACGCACCGAGTACGGGCCGGTCGTCTGGGGTGACCGGCCGGAGTGAGGGGTGGGCACGTTCCCAAACGCGGATGGGAACGTGCCCAACAGGTGCCGGAAGACTCGCGCTTGAACGAGGCTTGTGTCAAGAACTTGAACGTTGTCCGTCACAGTGGAAGCTCGGCGGGGACGCCGCGCACCGGTTGACCGCCGGAGGTTTCTGGCACAATGCGCAGGCGAACCGGCGTGCGACCGGGGCCGGACGAGGAGAAGGACGTGGGGGCACAGCAGCGGCCGACCATCAAAACCGTGGCGGCGCGGGCGGGCGTGGGGCGCACGACGGTGTCAAGGGTCATCAACGGTTCGACGCTCGTGAGCGACGAGGCGAAGGCCGCGGTGCTCGCAGCCATAGCGGAGCTGAACTACGTACCCAACTCCGTCGCCCGAGGCCTGGTGACGCGGCGAACCAACTCCGTCGCGCTGGTGATCCCCGAGTCCGAGAGCAGACTCGGCGCCGAGCCGTATTTCGCCGGAGTGATCCGGGGCGTGAGCACGGTGCTGGCGACGACGGGCACGCAACTCCAACTCATGCTCGTCCGTGACAGCGGCGAGCGGGACCGGCTCACGGACAGTGTCGCGGAGCGCAGGGTGGACGGCGTCCTGCTGGTCTCGGTGCACGAACACGACCCGCTGCCCGGAATACTGGAGGACATGGGCCTGCCGACGGTGCTGGCGGGCCGCCGTTCGCCCGCGGAATCCCTGAGTCATGCCGTCTCGGACAACCTGGGAGGTGCGAAGGAGGCGGGACGACACCTCATCCGCCGAGGCCGGACGAGACTCGCCACCATCTCCGGGCCCCTCGACATGGATGTCTCCCGCAGCCGGCTGCGGGGCTGGAAGATCGCTCTCGCAGAGGCGGGCATGACGCCCGACGAGGAACTGGTCGCGACGGCCGACTTCACGGAGGACGGCGGAAGGCTCGCCATGCGTTCGCTGCTTGAACGTGCGCCTGACCTCGACGCCGTGTTCGCCGCATCGGACGTCATGGCGGCCGGTGCCATGCTCGAACTGCGGCGTCAGGGACGGCGCGTACCGGAGGACGTCGCGATCGTCGGCTTCGACGACTCCTACATCGCCCGCTACGCCTATCCGCCGCTGACGAGCGTCCGGCAGCCGGTGGAGGAAATCGGCTCGACCATCGCACGCATCCTCCTGGAGGAGGTCGCCGATTCCGCGGTGGCGAGGCGGCAGGTCGTCCTGCCTACGGAACTGGTCGTCCGCGACTCTTCCTGAACAGAGCGGCTGCTGGGCACTCGCCGCCTACACCATCGACGCCCCGCGCAGCGGGTGTGTGCCGCAGTGTTCACCCCGTGCATCACTGACCGTCACATACTTCATGACGCCTCAACATCCACGGAGCGTCGACTGAGCGCTGACCACGACTTTCAGCACGAAAACGAAAGAAGTCAGCCAGTGTCGTTCCTTCTTGACCCTCCCGGCCCGCGATCGCGTGCCGCAGCACGGCGGGGTTCCGTCGTCCTCGCCCTGGCCACAGCGCTCAGTATCGGTGCCGGGATGGTGACGACCGCCCAGGCGCTGACTCCCGAGAGTTTGGCATCGGCTCCCCACGACGCACCGGCTTCGGATGCCGCTTCGCACCTGATCCCGAGCACCCCCGGGCAGTCCATCGTCACCAGGGAGAACCGCACACCGATCGCGCCCGGTCTGAGTCTGACCCGGTTCGACCGGTTCGGGAAGGACGGCTGGGTGCGTGGCCAGGTGCTCGTCGCGGACCTGGCCGACGACCGGCTGAGTGTCGACCACATCTCCTCCGGCACTGTCACGGGAAAGTCCCGGGTGACCGAACAGGCCGAGCGCACCGGAGCCGTCGCCGCGATCAACGGTGACTACTTCGACATGAACGACACCGAGGCACCCATCGGCGCGGCGGTGTCACGCAAGGACGGTCTCGTCAACTCGCCCACCGAGGGCCGCAGCCAGACCGTCGCCATCGGGGCGGACGGCATCGGCCGGCTCGCCCAGGTGTTCCTCGAAGGCCAGGTGACCGTCGGCGGTGCGCGGAACCTGAAGCTGTCCGGCGTCAACTCGCCGACCCTGGCGGCCGGCGGCATCGCGCTGTTCACCGACCAGTGGGGGCCCTCGCCGCGCACCAAGCCCGTGGGCGGCGCCGATCGGGTTGCCGAGGTCTGGCTGCGTGACGGCAAGGTCACCGACGTGCGCACCTCTGTCAGCAGCGCCCCGATACCCGCCGGCGTCAGCGTGCTGCTCGGACGGGAGGCGGGCGCCGACGCGTTGGCCGGGCTCGTGCCCGGTGACTCCGTCGAGGTCACGTATCACCCGCGCGCCGACTTCGGCGAGGTCGCGGTCGCCGTCGGCGGCGGGCAGGTGCTGGTCGCCGACGGCGTGGTGCAGCGCTTCACCGACGGCGACACGGTCACCGCCACCTCGCGGACCGGCGTGGGCTTCTCCGCCGACGGCCGCACCATGTACCTGGTCGCGATCGACGGCAAGCAGACCAACAGCCGCGGCATGGACCTCAACGAACTCGGCGCCTTCATGAAGGGCCTGGGCGCCGCCAACGCCCTGAACATGGACGGCGGCGGCTCGACCACCATGGCCGCCCGCCTGCCGGGTGAGAGCACGACCGGCCTGGTCAACAGCCCCTCCGACGGCTCGGAGCGGCAGGTCGCCAACGGACTCGGGCTGTTCGCCGCCCCCGGGTCAGGCACGGTACGCGGCTTCCGAGTGCTGCCCACCCTGTCGGCCGACGGCTCCGACAAGGTCTTCCCCGGCCTGCGCCGGACCGTTCGGGCGCTCGCCCACGACGAAACCTACGCACCGCTGCCCACCGGACGGGTGCAGTGGCGCGGCGAGGGTGGCAGCGTATCGGTCGACTCCCGCAAGGACGGCACCGCCGTCGTCACCGGACGGCGCTCCGGAACCGCCCAGGTGGTGGCGTCCTCCGGTCACCGGTCCGACGGCCGGACCGAGTTGACGGTACTCGCGCCCGCCGTGCGGATCGCGCCGAGCAGGAGCCTGGTGGCGCTCGACGGCGCCGGGAAGGACGCGCGTCTGACGGTGACGGGCTACGACGCCCTCGGCGACTCCGCTCCGATCGAGGCGTCCGACATCAAGGTCACCGGGGGAGAGGGCATCGTGTCGGTGCAGCCCGCGGACGACGCCACGTTCACCGTGCGGGGCCTGGTCGACGGCGCCTCCACCACGTTGCACCTGACGGTCGGCAGGATGACCACCGACGTCGCGGTCACCGTCGGCCTGGCGGAGACGTCCTTCGCGGACCTGTCCGACGCCTCCTCATGGACGTCGGCGAACGACCGCGCACCCGGCGGTTCGGTGACCCCGGCCCCCGGCCACGACGGTTCGCCCGGCCTCAAGCTGACCTACGACTTCACCAAGTCCACCGCCACCCGCGGTCAGTACGCCCTGCCGCCGCAGCAGATCCCGCTGCCCGGTCAGCCCCAGGCCGTCACCCTGTGGATCCACGGCGACGGCAACGGCGCGTGGCCCCGGCTGCAGTACCGCACCGGCTCGGGCGTGACCGCGAACCTCGACGGCCCCACGATCACCTGGACCGGCTGGCGCAAGGTGGAGTTCCCTGTCCCCGCGGGCACCGCCTACCCGCTGACCTTCCAGCGGGTGCGACTGCTGGAGACCAGCGCCGCCCGCTCCTACACGGGTGAGGTCACGGTCAGTGACCTGAGGGTCAAGGTCGCCCCCGACGTCGAGCTGCCCGTCCAGCCGAAGGTCGCCGATCCGGTCGTGGTGACCGACGGCACCGTCGACGACCGTCCGCTGCGCGTCGCCGTCATGTCCGACGCACAGTTCGTCGCCCGTGACCCCGAGAGCCCGCTGGTCGAGGCGGCCCGCCGCACCCTCGCCGAGATCGCCGAGGCCGAGCCGGACCTGCTGGTCATCAACGGCGACCTCGTCGACGAGGGGTCCCCGGCGGACTTCGCGCTCGCCCGCGAGCTGCTCGACGAGTTCGACGCCCGCACCGGCAAGCGCATCCCCTGGCGTTACGTGCCCGGCAACCACGAGATCATGGGCCCCGGATCCACCGTCAACTTCGAGGCCGAGTTCGGCGACACCACCTCGGCGTTCGACGTGGAGGGCACCCGCATCATCACGCTGGACTCCTCCAGCGGCACCCTGCGCGGCGGCGGCTTCTCCCAGTTGCAGATGCTGCACGACCAGCTCGCGGACGCGGCCGACGACAGATCCGTCAGCGGCGTCGTGGTGTTCGAGCACCACCCCACCGAGGATCCGCTGCCGAACAAGGCCAGCCAGTTGGGCGACCGCAAGGAGGCGGCACTCGTGCAGCAGTGGCTCGCCGACTTCCGGGCCGACAGCCACAAGTCCGCCGCGTTCGTCGGCTCCCACGCAGGGGTCTTCTCCGCCGCCTCGGTCGACGGCATCCCCTACCTCGTCAACGGCAACTCGGGCAAGGGCCCGGCCGGCACGCCGGACAACGGCGGCTTCACCGGCTGGACGATGCTCGGCATCAACCCGAGGGAAGGCAGGATCGGCGACCTGTTCGACGTACCGTCCGACGACGACGAGACGTGGCTGCGAGCAGAGGTCCATGCCCGCGCCGACGCGGTGGTGCTCAGCGCGCCCGAGACGCTCGTGGTGGGTGAGCGGGCCGAGGCGTCGGCGACGCTCACGCAGGACGGCACCCGCACCGTCCCGGTGGCCTGGCCGGTCAGCGCCGACTGGGCCGGAAGCCGCGTCGACGTGGTGGGCGGCGATCGCGACCACCGTCACCCCGGCGGAGCGCCCGTCGTCTCCTACGACCCGGCCACCGGAACGCTCACCGCGCGCCGTGCGGGCACTGCCGTGCTGCGGGTGACCGTGAACGGCGTCACCGCTGAGCAGGAGATCACCGTGCGCCACCGCTGACCGTGCCCGCCGGGCCGGCGACCGACAGGTCGCCGGCCCGGCGGAACGGCGCCCGGCTGTTCGGCGCCGCTCGCAGGTGGCCGGACCCTCCTTGTGTGCGGGGCTCATCCGGCGTCCTTCTGTTTCCCACGAGGTTTGCTCGGGTACTCCGGTGCCCGGCACGTTCGTGCGCAGCGAGCGGTGCGGTGTGCTCCCGGACCGCCCGAAAGGATCAAAGTGGTGGCACAGAGCAACGGACCGGTCCTGGTCGCCGACGCGGGATCGTCGAGCCTGCGGCTGACCGTGTTCGGTGACGACGGCGAGGTCCTGGCCGAACATCGCAGCGACTCTCCACCCGGCGACGACGCCGTCGGCCCGCTGCGGCGGTTGCTGGACGAAGCGCCCGCTCCGACGGCCGTCGGGCATCGCATCGTCCACGGCGGGCCGGAACTGACCGGCCACGCTCTGATCGATGACGACGTCCGCGCCCTTCTGGACCAGGTGGCCGACCTGGCACCGCTGCACGTACCGCCGGCGCTGGCTGTTCTGGACGCAGCCCGGGACCTGCTGCCCGACATCCCGCACGTCGCCTGCTTCGACACTGTCTTCCACACCGATCTGCCCGTTGCCGCACGGGAGTACGCGGTGCCCGCCACCTGGCGAGAGGACTACGGGGTGCGCCGCTACGGCTTCCACGGACTGTCCTACGCCTGGGCTCTCGGCCGGGCCGCCGAACTCCTGGGCCGCCGTGCCGACCAGCTCCACCTCGTGATCGCCCACCTCGGCGGCGGCTGCTCCGCCTGTGCCGTACGGGACGGGCGCAGCGTCGACACCACGATGGGATTCACGCCGCTGGAAGGGCTGGTGATGAGCCACCGCAGCGGCACGGTCGACCCCGGCGCCCTGACGTGGCTGCAGAACCGGCACCATCTGTCGCCGGATGCCGTCGAGGACGCGCTGAACCATGAGTCCGGACTGCTCGCGCTTTCCGGCGCCTCGGACGACACACGCGACCTCGTGCGCAGCCGGGCAGCGGGGGACGAGCGTGCCGCGCTCGCACTGGACGTCTTCACCCACCACTGTCGTCGCGGGATCGCCGCGATGGCCGCGTCCCTCACTCGGCTCGACGCCCTGGTCTTCACCGGGGAGATCGGCGAGGACCAGCCCGAGGTGCGTGAGGAGGTGTGCGCCCGGCTGACCGCGCTCGGCCTCGCCGGCGGGCTGCGGCCGATCGTCGCCGAACGTCCCGAGATCGTCAGCGATCCCGGGGCGCGGGTACCGGTTGTCGTCGTACCCACTGGAGAGCCTCAGCAGGTCGACCGTGAGACCCGAAACCTACTGCGCCGCCCCTGAGCGGGTGGCCTGGGCGTCCGAGGGCGCCGGCGTCATGACGAAGCCGCTGCGGGGTGCCGTGGGGAGACGTCGCAGCGGGATGCCGAGGTTCTGGGTGGGTACGGCGTAGCGCAGTGCGGCCAGCCGGGGGACGAGGGTTTCCAGGACTGTCAGTGTGACGTCCTCGCCAGGACAGCGGTGATTGGTGGCGGGGTCGCCTCCACCCTGGGGCACCAGTTCGTCGCGTTCGGGCTCATGACCCAGGAAGCGGCCGGGGTCGAAGACGTAGGGCTCGGGCCAGAGCCGGGCATCGTGGTTCTGCCCGTACAGGTCGAGGAGGACCGTGCTGCCTGCGGGAATGTGCTGCCCCTCCCAGCGCAGATCGGCTGCGGCGAGGCCACCGATGAAGGGTGCGAAGGGGTAGAAGCGCCGGACCTCGTGAGCGAACGCGCGAGTATAGGCCGCGTCGCCGTCAGCGAGGAGCTTCCGGTGCTCGGGCCAGCGGTGCAGGGCGTGCGCTGCGAAGGTGACGAACCATGTCACCGCCACCGTCGGACGGATCACGTTCAGGATCTCGACCGCCGCGCCATGCGGATCCAGTAGCTGCCCGTCGGCGTCCCGGTGGGCAGCCGCTGTCGCCAGTACCGAACCGTCAGGTGCCTCTTCCGCGCCGTGCCGGACGGCCTCGACCTGCTGGGCGAGTCGCGCCTCTTGACGACTGCGGGCACGGCGGGCCCGCAGGTGGCGCGGCCCCACCGAAGCGAACCCGTCCACCATGGCCACCAGATCGCGAGCCGTCTCATCGATGTCACCGTCGGTGCGAGGGATGCCGGCCCAGTCGCAGACCGCGCGCGTGAGCAGCAGGCTCGACTCGTCGAAGAGCACCACCCGTTCGCGGCCGGCCCACCGCTGTCGCGCGAGATCCCACTGAGCCCCGAGGTGATCCACAAGGGAGTTGAGGCCGCCGCGATCCTTGAGGAGGGACATGAACAGGGCCTTGCGAACGCGATGCTCCTGGCCGTCAAGGGTGTGCACGGCCCCGCGCCCGAAGAGGGTGTCCAGAAGAGGCCCCGGCAGTGCGCCACGGCGCTCGATGTGGCTCTCGTCGTAGAAGAAGCGCACCGCTTCGGGGCCGCGGAGGGCCACCGCGTTCTTGCCCATGAGGCGAACGTGCACCGGTTTGCCACGGCTGCGTCGGCGGCGATCGGGCAACCACGCGTACCCCTGCACCAGCAATGCCAAAGTGTGGTCGAGCACGTAGGGTCTCCTTTCACGCGAGCGTCACGCGTCGTGCTGCTGGGTGTCCTCCTGCGAATTCGCGTTGGGGGTCAGTGCGTCCGCCGCCTCACCGTCGCTGCCACGCCGCTCGCCGTCGTCCACCACACGCGTCTCGGCTTCCTCCGCCTCGTGGAGCACCTCGCCGAGGGCCGTCCCGGGCCTCTCCTCGTCGGCGGCCGTCTCAGGGCGCTCCTTGTCGTGGCGCTCCTTGTCGTGCGCGGATCGGTGCTCCAGATCCTGGGACCCCATGTGTCTCCTTACTCGCGTGCCGTCCGCCGACGGAAGCCGGCGGGCGGTGTTCCGGGTGTTCCGGCCGTCGGTCAGCGGCCGAGGGCCTTGGCCAGTTCCTGCTTGTTCATCGATGAGCGGCCCTCGATGCCGCGCTTCTTCGCCTCCGCGTACAGCTGGTCCTTCGTCGGCCCCTGGGCACCGCTGTGAGAGCGCTCGCCGCCGCGCTGCGGGGCGGACTTCTTGTCCCGGGTGGAGGTCTTGCTCGCCGTTTTCGACTCGCCCGAACGGGCCCGTTCCTTGTTCACCGTGCGTGCCGCGATCTCCTTCGCACGCCCCGTTGAGGCACCGCGCTTCTCAGCGCCCTCCTTGATGTGCTCGTACTGCCGCTCACGCTTCGCGCTGGAACCCTGCGGCATGACGCAACTCCTTTCAGACCGGATGCGGGCGACTCGACCGCCCGCACGTTTGGTGACCGTCCGCGTACCCTTCGGCCGGCTTCTCACGCGGAACACAGAGTTCGTCCATCAGATGTGGAACCCGCCCGGTGTGCGAGCGGACGTCGACTGAACGGATGAGTATGTCCCTGGCGTGGACTTTCGCCGCGTCACACGCTGCTGTACGTGTCCCTGCCGGTCGCGGCCCCCGTGCGGTTCAGTCGGCTGATCCCGGCTCCGCCATCTTCCGGTGGGCGGCTGCCTTCGCGCTGTCGGGGAGGACCTTGTTCACCAGGCCCTGTGCCTTGGTCTTGGCCGAGCCGGCGACGGTCTTCTTTTTGCCGCTCATGAGTGCCTCGAAGCCATCCTTCGCGACCTTGGCCGGATCGTCCTTCTCCTGCTGTCCGACCTTGGTGTCCTCCATGTCGGCGCGTCGGAAGAACTCCGTCTCCGTGGGACCGGGCATGAGTGAGGTAATGGTGAGGCCGGAGTCCTTCAGTTCGTTCTGCAAGGCCTCCGCGAAGGACTGCACGAATGATTTGGACGCGTTGTAGACGGCCTGGAAGGAGCCGGGCATCGTGGCCGCGATCGAGGAGGTGAACAGCACCCTCCCCTCTCCCCTTCGGACCATGTCCGGCAAGAGGTGCTTCGCGAGCCGGACCGTCGAGGTGATGTTCAGGTCGATGATGCGGATCTCGTCATCCACCGCGGTCTCGACGAACGGCCCGCCCTTTCCCACGCCGGCGTTGAACGCCGCGGCGGCCACCGGCTGTCCGCCGGCGGTGACGGCGGTGTGCAGCCGCTCCACGCCTCCCGGTGCCGCGAGGTCGATCTGAACGGCCTCCACCTCTGCTCCATGGGCGCGGATTTCCTTCGCTGCCTGGTGCAACCCACCGTCCTCGGCGGTCAGCAGCAGGTTGTACCCGTTCTCGGCGAATTGCTTGGCCAGTTCGAACCCGATGCCGCTCGACGCACCCGTGACGAGAGCCAGCGGCTTTTTGTCGTTCATGTCCAATCGGGTACCCATACGTCCATGGGCAAACGATCCCTCACCTGCCCGAGACCGAACTCAGACTTCGGGATTCGAAAGGACCTGCCGGGATCGAGTGCTCAATTTGAGTTCTGTGTGGTCGGCTGGTCTGTAGGGTGGGACTGGAGAGGCCATACCGCGCCGGCTGGTGCGCCGGTGTGAGGGTGTTGGCCGCGCTGGAGATTCCCTTCGGAGGTTGGGCTCCGTTGCCCCGGTGGCAGGGCACGGCGACGGGGCCGGCGGGCTCCACGAAGGACACCACGGTGAACAGCGACAACCCCTATGACAGTGCTCCCGTCATGCAGTGGCTGCTGGAGACGGAGACGCTGGAGGATTTCCTGCAGTCCTTGGCCGACGCCGCTGTGGAGCTGACTCGTGCCGAGGGCGTCGGGGTGACGATCGAGCGGGATCACCGGCCGCTGACCGTGGTCAGCGCGGGCCCGGTGGCGCCGAAGCTGGACGAGAAGCAGTACGGCCAGGACGACGGCCCCTGCCTTCAGTCCGCCCGTACCGGCGAGGAGGTCATCGTCGAGGACATGCTCGGTGAGACCCGCTGGGGCGATTACCCGGCGTATGCGGCCGCGAGCGGGATCCGCTCCTCGTTCTCCCTGCCGATCGCCGCCCGCACCCATACCGTCGGCGCGCTCAATCTCTACGCCGCTCCGCCGCACGCCTTCACCACCGCTGATGTCAGGGCGCTGCGGTCCCTGGCAGAGCAGGCCACCGGCGCCATCGCGCTGGCGCAGCGCATTTCCGAGGCCCAGGAGTTCGTCACGCAGATGCAGACGGCGATGCAGTCGCGCAGTGTCATCGACCAGGCTCTCGGGGTGGTCATGAGCCAGCGCCGCTGCACCGCCGACGAGGCGTTCGGCATCCTGCGCTCCGCATCCCAGCACCGCAACGTCAAGCTCCGCGACCTGTGCACCGAGCTGATCACCAACCTCACAGGCCGGCCGCCCACGGTTTCCGGGCTGCGCCCTCGCCCATGAACGCCGCGACGCTGGGACGGGTGCTGAGCCGTCTGCTGGAGGCCAGTCATACGTCGGTGTTCGAGCAGCTGCCCGGCCTGCTCGATGACGCTGCGCGTGAGGCGGGTGCCGGTGGGGCTCGGCTGTTCGTGGTGGACCTCCAGCAGGACGTGCTGCGGGAGGTCACCGGGGTGGGGCTGGACGCCGGGCAGGGCGGCCAGGAGGCACGGATCGAGGGCACCCTGCCCGGCCGGGCCTATCAGATGCTGCAGATCACCGCGCCGCCCGGCAAAGGCTCCTGCTGGGCGCCGGTGCTGGACGGCACCGAGCGCCTGGGCGTGCTGCGCGTCGATCCGGCCCCGGGCGCGACAGACATCCCTGACCACGATGTGGTGCGGGCGCTGGCCTCGCTGGCAGGGCTGCTGCTGATCTCCAAACGCACCAACAGCGACTCCCATGCGCGGCTGACCCGCACCCGGCCGATGGGGGTGTCGGCGGAGATGCAGTGGAGGCTGATGCCGCCGCGTACCTTCGCCAACGGCCGGGTCACTATCAGTGCCGTGATGGAGCCCGCCTACCGGATGGCCGGGGACGCCTTCGACTACGCGATCGCCGGCGACGTCACGCACCTGGCGGTGTTCGACGCGATGGGCCACGACACGGCCGCCGGCCTGACCGCGTCGCTGGCCATGGCCACCTGCCGCAGCTCCCGCCGCTCCGGCAGCGGACTGGCCGAGATCAGCCACGCCATCGAGGAGGCGCTGGCCGAGCAGTTCGGTCACAGCCGCTACGCCACCGGGATCCTCGCGGACCTGGACCTGGCCACGGGGGCGTTCAGATGGGTCAACCGCGGGCATCTGCTGCCCGTGGTCATCCGCGGTGGGCGGTGGGCCACGACTCTGAGCTGTCCGGCGGCCGGTCCGATGGGCACCGGCTTGGATCTGCCGACGCAGGTGTGTGTCGATCAGCTGGAGCCCGGCGACCGGCTTCTGCTGTTCACCGATGGCATCACCGAGGCCCGCGACGCGGCCGGCGAGCTGTTCGGCCCGGAGCGTTTCACCGACTTCATCATCCGCCACCACGCCGACGGCCTGCCCGTCGCCGAAACCCTCCGCCGCCTGATCCACGCCGTCCTCGAACACCACGACGGCCGCCTGGACGACGACGCCACCGTCCTGTTCTGCCAATGGCACGGCAAGACAGCCGATCACTAGCGTGGTCGGCGTCCCGAAGATTGGCCGCCCGTGCTCAGCACATGGCTCAGGACAGCCCGTCAGGTGGCTCAGGGCAGCTCGTCCTGAAACAGGGGAATAGCGGCTGGCGCCTGGGGGCACACGGGCGGTGTATGACCCATGCGGGTAGCGGCGACAAGGGAGGCTCCCCATGCTCATGGCACACCCGGCCGTGTTGAAGAACCTGATCGAGCAGTACGAGACGCTGCGCATCCTGCATGCCGAGGACGGCAGCGAGGAGGTGCGCCGGCGTATGGACGACATCGCCTACACCTTGTGCGTGTCGACCGGAACCCGTGACGTCGACGCTGCGCTCATCGCCGCACGCCACCAGTTGCCCGGCGCCCGAACCCAGGACGACTCCCTCCTGGCCACCTGACTCCTTTTTTGCATTCGGCGGGCCGACACAACGAGCGCGACCGTCGGCCCGCCGAGTCCGTACGGCTCCATGAGCTGGTTCGGTTGCGGGCAGGGTGGGATGGCGGTCCCATGTGCGGGTAGCCGCGTGGCACACGTACGTGACCGGGTGTTTGCCATGCAGCCCCAGCCGCAGGGGAGGCAGAATGTCGGGACGGTGGTACCGGGCAGGGGTCCCGGTGGTCATGGCCCTTGTCTCGGTCAGCGCATGCGGCTCGCTGTCCGAGCGGCGGGACGGCGTCACCCACGAGGTCCAACGATTCGAGCGCGCGCTCGACGCCGGCCAGTATGAAAGGCTCTGCACCGCTCTCGCGCCGGCCACCCGGGAGGAACTGGAGCAGTCGGCCAAGGGCGGCCGGTGCGTGCAGGTGATCGGCGAGCAGGAACTGCCGGCGGCCGGTGCCGTAAGGGGAGTGGACCTGTACGGGGACCAGGCCCGGGTCGTGCTGGAGCACGACACCGTGTTCCTGGCGCATTTCCCCACGGGGTGGAAGGTGACGGCCGCCGGGTGCCTGCCACGTCCGCAGCGGCCGTACCAGTGCGAGATCAAGGGCGGGTGACGGCCGTGAGGACGCTGTTCGTCGGAACCCTGCTGCTGATCGCCGTCGGGCTGGCCTACTTCATGGCGTTGGGACTGATGCACCGATGAGTCCTTGTCGAACCCGGGCCGGGGAGCCACACCGGAGGCGGGCATGACCACCCCACCCGCCCCGCACCGCATGCGGCGCTTCGTGCGCCACAACGGCCTCGGTCTGTTCTTCCTGACAGGCTTCCTGCTCGCACTGGCGGGTCAGGCCGTCGCGGGTCACGCGGAATTCAACAACCAGCTGACCGCCGACGGCATGGCACCCGTCAGCTTCGGCGCCTACGTGTCCTCGTCGGACTTCGCCGTCGACGTCACCGAGAACTGGCAGTCGGAATACCTGCAGTTCTTTCTCTACATCTTCGCCACTGTCTGGTTGCTGCAACGCGGCTCACCGGAATCCAAGGAACTCGACAAGGCCGGTACCGAGTCGGACAAGGACCAGATGGTCGGTGAGCACGCCAAGGAGGATTCGCCGCGCTGGGCGGCGGCGACGGACTGGCGCGGAGTCGTCTACTCGCGTTCCCTCGGGCTCGTCATGGGAGGCATCTTCCTGCTGTCCTGGCTGACCCAGTCCGTCACCGGCGTGGCCGCCTACAACGAACAGCAGCTGCGGCAGCTCCAAGCCCCCACTACCTGGGGCGCGTACCTGACCTCCGCCGACTTCTGGAGCCGCTCACTGCAGAACTGGCAGTCCGAGCTGCTGGCCGTCGCCTCCATGGCCGTCTTCGCCATTTACCTCAGGCAACGCGGCTCACCGGAATCCAAACCCGTCGGTGCGGCGCACGGCGCCACCGGCGTCGAGGGCTGAGAGCGGCCGCCGGCCCGCGACGCCCATTCCTCGGGATCTTCCTTCTTCGACCTCGGTGGCATGCGCAGAGCCCGCTGAAGCTGCCTGCCTGTCGTTTCCGCCAGGGCGGGCGGGGGTACAGCGGGCCCTATGCGGGTCAGTGTCGTGGACGCGGGATCGAACACGGTCCGCTTGGTGGTGGCGGACTCCGAGGGAGGTCTGCCGCTGCCGGTCCACACCATGAAATGGAAGCTGCGCCTGTCTCAGCAGATGGAACCGGACGGCAGTCTCGCCGACAGCGCCGTGAACCAGCTGATCGAAGCAGTGGCTGCGGCGCGAGACGCAGCGCAGAGCTGGAGCGCGGCCGCCCCCCGGTCGTTCGCGACCGCGGTCGTGCGCGACGCCACCAACCGGGCAGACATCCTGCGCGCGGTGCTCGCGAGGACCGGTGTTCCGCTGCGCACGCTGCCGGGCGAGCTGGAGGCCGAACTGACCTTCCTGGCGGCTCGCCGCTGGATGGGCTGGCGCGCCGGGTCCCTGGCAGTGCTCGACATCGGCGGGGGCTCACTGGAAGTGGCTTTCGGCCGCGGCCGGCTGCCCGGCTTCGCCGTCTCCCTTCCACTCGGCGCCCACCACCTGACCGACAAGCACCTGGGCACCGGCGACCCACCCACCCCCGCGGACCTGAAGGCCCTGAGGCGCAAGGTGCGCCACGAACTACGGGACGTCGCCGCGCGTATCCGGTGGGAGAACCCGGCGGCGGTCGCGGTCACCTCCCGCACCTTCCAGCAACTGGCCCGGCTGTGCGGGGCCGCACCCGGCCGCCAGGGGGTCTTCGTGCACCGCTCCATGGACCGCGCGGATCTGCGGGCGGCCATCGACACCCTCGCCGCTCTGCCGGCCGCCGAACGCGCGCAGTTGCCTGGCATCTCACGGCCGCGGGCACGGCAGAGTCTGGCCGGAGCAGTGATCGGACACACGGCGATGAAACTCATGGGCCTGCGAACCGTCACTGTCTGCCCCTGGGCTCTGCGGGAAGGTGTGCTCCTGCGCTGCATCGAGGACGGCCCTGACTGGTGGGACACCTTGCATGTCGCAGGTACCGCCACGGCAGCGACTGGCAGCCTTCACCTCGCGTAGGAGCCGTCTGGCCGGCCAGACGGCTCCTACGCACCTGGAGCGCGCATGATCCCGGCGAGTAGCTGCGCGGTTACCTGCCAGGGGCAGCGGGGTACCGGGTACGCGGCGTCGTCAGGGAATCGGGAGGCGGACATGGACGCTTCGGTGGACCGGATCGCACAGCCGTGGGGTGGACGTACGCCGTATGGCAGGAATGAGCCGTGGCCCGCCCGGGTGGACATGTTCCTCCGGGAGGGCGTGGACGCGGGTGCCGTGGAGCACTGGGTGCAGGCCGCGTCGATCTTGCATTCAGACGGGGACGCGATGGACATAGCGGTCGTCGACGGACGCATGGTGGGCGTGCGTGGCCGAGCGGTCGACCGGGTCAACCGTGGCCGACTGGAACCGAAGGATCTCTTCGGATGGCAGGCGAACACCTCACGGGACCGACTGAGGAGGCCGCTGGTCCGGCAAGACGACGGCCGGTTGGCGGAATGCGACTGGGACACCGCGATGGAGCGGATCGTCACTCGCTCGCGGAACCTGCTGGACGAGCACGGGGCAGGATCGATCGGCTTCTACACCAGCGGGCAGCTGTTCCTGGAGGAGTACTACACCCTCGCGGTGCTGGCGAAAGCCGGTATCGGCACCAATCATCTGGACGGCAACACCCGCCTGTGCACCTCGACCGCGGCCGAGGCGCTGAAGCAGTCATTCGGCTGCGACGGGCAGCCCGGAAGCTACGACGACATCGACCACGCCGATGTGATCGCGCTGTTCGGTCACAACATCGCCGAGACGCAGCCCGTGCAATGGATGCGCGTTCTCGACCGGCTGGACGGCGGTGATCCGCCGCGTCTCCTGTGCGTCGACCCCCGACCCACACCCGTGGCCCGTGCGGCGGCCCTGCACCTGGCGCCGCGCGTCGGCACGAACGTCGCTCTGCTGAACACGCTCCTGTGCGAGATCATCCGCACCGACCGCATCGATCACGACTACATCGAGGCCCACACCGTCGGCTTCGAGGAACTCGCTTCCCAGGTGCGCGGGTGCACCCCCGAATGGGCGGCCGGTATCTGCGACGTGCCGGCCGCGAGGATCGCGGAAGCCGCCGAGATCCTTGGTACGGCCGACCGGCTGTTGTCCACTGTGCTGCAGGGTGTCTACCAGTCCCACCAGGCCACGGCGGCCGCCGTACAGGTCAACAACCTGCACCTGATCCGGGGCATGGTCGGGCGACCGGGTGCCGGGGTGCTGCAGATGAACGGGCAGCCCACCGCGCAGAACACCCGCGAATGCGGCGCCAACGGTGACCTGCCCGGCTTCCGCAACTGGCAGAACGACCGCCATGTCGCCGATCTGGCCAAGGTGTGGAATGTCGATCCGCGCACGATCCCGCACTACGCGCCGCCCACGCACGCGATGCAGATGTTCCGCTACGCCGAGCAGGGCTCGATCCGCATGCTCTGGATCAGCGGTACCAACCCCGCCGTCTCCCTGCCGGAGCTGTCCCGCATCCGCTCGATCCTGGCCCGAGATCACCTGTTCGTCGTGGTGCAAGACCTCTTCCTCACCGAGACCGCCCAGCTGGCCGACGTCGTCCTGCCCGCGGCGACCTGGGGCGAGAAGACCGGCACGTTCACCAACGCCGACCGCACCGTCCACCTGTCCGACAAGGCCGTCGAACCACCCGGCGAGGCCAGGACGGACCTGGACATCTTCCTGGATTACGCGTCCCGCATGGACTTCCGCGACAAGGACGGCCACCCACTGATCACCTGGCACGACGCCGAGGCCGCGTTCGAGGCGTGGAAACGGTGCAGCGCCGGCCGGCCGTGCGACTACACCGGTCTCACCCACGAGAGGCTACGTGGCGGCAGCGGCATCCAGTGGCCGTGCAACGACCAGGCTCCTGACGGCACGGGACGCCTGTACACGGACGGAATCCACTGGGCTCATCCGGACGTGTGCGAGGAATACGGCAAGGACCTGCTGACCGGGGCGGCCCAGGACGTGGTCGAGTACCGCTCCCTCAACCCCGACGGCAAGGCCATGATCAAGGCGGCCGCTTACCTGCCGCCTCATGAAGAACCCGACAAGGACTACCCCTACCAACTGACCACAGGCCGCACCCTCTACCACTTCCACACCCGCACGAAGACCGCCCGGGCACCTCAGCTGAACGCGGCCGCTCCCGGCGTGTGGGTCGAGGCGTCCGCCGCCGACGCAGCCGAGCTCGGCTGGGACGAAGGCGACCTCGTGGAGGTCAGGACACGACGTGGAACCCTGCAGGGACAGCTACGCGTGACCGGCATACGCCCAGGTCTGCTGTTCGTCCCCTTCCACTACGGCTACTGGGACACCCCGGCCGGCCACGGACCGGACGACGGCATGCCGGGCCGGGCGGCGAACGAAACCACCATCAGCGACTGGGACCCGGCCTCCAAGCAACCCCTGTTCAAGACGGCCGCAGCGGCACTCCACCGCATCCGGCCCGGCGACGGTCGCAACGCTCCGGCCCCGACCATCACCGCGTCCGCTTCCGCGCACGCCGGCTCGCTGACGGCCACGACCGGCGGCCCCGCCGCGCACGTCTCCGAGTCGGCCGGAGCTTCTGGCCACAGCGAGGGGAAGGAGGCCGGGTGAACGGCACACACCTCGTCCTGCGTGCCCTGCACCACGGCGAGGAGCGCTTGGGCAAGGAACTGCTGACCGTGGCTGAACGTCACGGCACCGACCCGGAGGTCCGTCACGTCGCCATCGACCTGGCCCGCTGGTCCCACGAGCACGTCCAGCGCCTGGCCGAGACCGGCCGGCACCGTGGCCTCGACCTCGGTGACGCCTCGAAAACCTCCTCCGCAGCACTGCTGTCGGCCCTGCGGAAGGACGCGGCGGAGGCGGTCGGACATCGCTCCGAGCCAGGTCTCGTCCTCCTGCGCGACTTGGGTGATCTGCACGTCGCCGCGACCCAGAACTCCCTGTACTGGGAGATGCTCGCCCAAGCCGCTCAGGCCGCCGGCGACGACGGTCTCCTCGCCCTGGCCTCGGCCTGCCATCCACAGACGCTGCGACAGATGCGCTGGACAAACACGATGATCAAGACCCTGTCGCCGCAGATACTGACGAGTCTCTGACGACGCAAACGCACGCCCCCTCACCGATCACCTGATCACCTGGCTCCGCTGCCGGCACCTTGGTGCGCCGCCTGACCCGCGGCGCTGCCCCCCGGGCAGGAACCAGCAGTACTCGACGAACCTGCAGGTCGTTCTCGACGCCGACCGCCGCATGGTCGTGGCGATTGCGGCTCCGCTGGTGGTGCCGGCCGACGGGGCCGGCCGGCCCTCGTCGCGTTCAAGCGCTTCGAGGCCGTCGCGATTCCGGTCGGACGCCCCTGCTGTTAGTCTTGTGGACACGTTGATCGTTTGTTGAGGAGACCAGACATGGTGGTGGACGACGACATCTCCGGGTGATACCCGGACCCGACAGGCCACCGCGCCGGTGCGTGCAAGCACCGCCGATGTGGCCTCGCTGTCGTCCCTTCCTTCCCCCTGTCTGCCGCCCGGGCAGAGGTGTCTCATCTGCCCCTCTCCACAAGGTCACCGTCATGTCCGACGCCTTCATCGTCTGCTCGAACCTGTCCTTCACCTGGCCTGACGACACTCCCGTCTTCCAGGATCTGTCCTTCACCGTCGGCTCCGGCCGTACCGGCCTCGTCGCGCCCAACGGCGCCGGCAAGAGCACGTTGCTCAAGCTCGTCGCCGGTGAACTGCGACCCGGCACAGGGTCGGTCTCCGTCACCGGCACCCTCGGCTACCTCCCGCAGAACCTCCCCCTGACCGGTGACCTCACGGTCGCCGAGGTGCTGGGCGTCGCCGCGACCATCCAGGCCATCGACGCCGTGGAGGCCGGGGACGTCGACGAGAGGCACTTCACCACCATCGGCGACGACTGGGACATCGAAGAACGTACCCGCGCCCAGCTCGATCGCCTCGGCCTGGCCGACCTCACCTTCGATCGCAGCCTGAGCACCCTCAGCGGCGGTCAGGTCATCTCCCTCGGTATCGCCGCCCAGCTGCTGAAGCGGCCTGACGTGCTGCTGCTCGACGAACCCACCAACAACCTCGACCTCGACGCCAGGCACAAGCTCTACGACGTGCTGGAGGACTTCCACGGCTGTCTGCTCCTCGTCAGCCACGACCGCGCCCTGCTCGACCGGATGGAACGCATCGCCGAACTCGACCGCGGCGAACTACGGGCCTACGGAGGCAACTTCACCGAGTACGAGGAAGCCGTACGGGCCGAACAGGAAGTCGCCGAGAAAAACGTCCGCAACGCCGAGCAGCAGCTGAAGCGGGAGAAGCGCGAGATGCAGCAGGCCCGCGAGCGCGCCGAACGCCGGCAGAGCAACGCGGCCCGCAACCTGAAGAACGCCGGACTGCCCCGCATCTTCGCCGGCAACATGAAGCGGGACGCGCAGGTGGCCGCGGGTCGGGCGGGCCAGGTGCACGCAGGCCGGGTCAGCGAGGCGAAGGCCCGATTGGACGACGCCGGGCGGGCGTTGCGCGAGGAGCAGCGCATCACCCTGGACCTGCCGGACACCGAAGTGCCCGCCGGGCGCAACCTGTTCCTCGGCGAGCAGCTCCACATTCGCCTGGGAGACAAGGACGTGTTCGCCGGCCACGGCGTCGACCTGACCGTCCGGGGCCCGGAGCGCATCGCACTGACCGGCCCCAACGGTGCCGGCAAGAGCACGCTGCTGCGCCTGCTCAACGGCGACCTGACACCCAGGAGCGGCCGGATCAAGCGGGCGGACGGCCGCATCGCCTACCTCTCGCAGCGCCTCGACCTGCTGGACCTTGACCGTACGGTCGCCGAGAACTTCGCCGACTACGCCCCACAGCGCCCGGAGGCCGAGCGGATGAACCTGCTCGCCGGCTTCCTTTTCAGGGGCCCACGCGCCCATCTGCCCGTCGGGGCACTCTCCGGAGGCGAGCGGTTGCGCGCCACCCTGGCCTGTGTGCTGTGCGCGGAACCAGCTCCGCACCTGCTGCTCCTGGACGAGCCGACGAACAACCTCGACCTGGTGAGCGTCGGTCAGTTGGAGGGCGCTCTGAACTCCTACCAGGGAGCCTTCTTGGTGGTCAGCCACGATGAGCGGTTCCTGCGCGAGATCGGTGTCGACCGGTGGCTGAGGCTGGCCGACGGCGAGCTGAGGGAGACGGGGGCCCCCGCGGTGTGAGCCGGCGGCGTGTCGACCTGGCTCGTGTCCGAGGCATGCCGCCCGCGGGCCACGCACCGATCACGTTGGACGGAACTCATGTCTCAGCCCGCTCTTCTCGCCCACGACCTCGTCCGCACCCTCGGCGACCGACGGGTGCTCGACGGGGTCTCCCTGACCGCCTCGCCCGGACACCGCATCGGATTGGTCGGGGAGAACGGCGTCGGCAAGTCGACCCTGCTGCGTCTGCTCGCCGGGTCGGACGAGCCCGACGCCGGCAGCGTCACGCGTCCGCCCGACCTGGGCTTCCTCCAGCAGGAGATGCCGTACGACGCCGACGCGACGATCGCCGACGTACTCGACGACGCCCTGCGCGAGGCCAGGGAGGACCTCGCCGAGCTGGACCGGCTCACCGGGCAACTCGCGCGGACCGCGCAGGACGCGCCCGAGTACGTCGGCCTGCTCGACGCGTACGGCGTTCGACTCGAACAGGCACAGCGACGGGAGGCCTGGGACGCCGACCGGCGTGCCGCGCTCGTCCTCGACGGCCTCGGACTCCGCGCCCTCGCACACGACCGGACGCTCGGGTCGCTGTCCGGCGGGCAGCGCAGCCGGCTCGCGCTGGCCGCACTGCTGGTCCGGCGGCCCTCCGCGCTGTTGCTCGACGAACCGACCAACCATCTCGACGACGGTGCCGCCGCCTTCGTCGAGGAGCAGGTGCGCAGCCTGCCCGGGGTCGTCGTGGTGGCCAGCCACGACCGGGCCTTTCTGGACGCCGTGTGCACGGACCTGATCGACCTCGATCCCGCGGTGGACGGCCCGGTCCGCCACGGCGGGAACTACAGCACCTACCTGGCCGAGAAACGTAGCGAGCGGGACCGCTGGGAGCGACGCTGGGCCGAGGAACAGGAGGAACTGACGGCGTTGCGGGCCTCCGCCGGGGTCACCGCGCGCAGGGTCGCACCGGACCGGGGGCCGCGGGACAACGAGAAGATGGGCTACGGCCACCGCGCCGGCCGGGTGCAGAGCCAGATCTCCCGGCGGGTGCGCAACGCCACCCGCCGCCTGGAGGAGCTGGAGCGCTCCCAGGTCGGCGAGCCGCCTAAGCCGCTGCGCTTCCAGGGCACGGCGCTCGCCGCGTCGGCGGTGGAAGGCATCGGTCCGCTGGTGTCCCTCGACGACGTATGGGTGCCGGGTCGGCTCGCGCCGGTGTGCGCGGAGGTGTCGGGCACCGACCGTCTGCTCGTCACCGGTGGCAACGGGGCCGGGAAGTCGACTCTGCTGGCCGTGCTCGCCGGGCGGCTCGCGCCAGAGGGCAAGGTGTCGCGGCGGCCCGGACTGACCGTGGGACTCCTTGCCCAGGACACCGGTTTCGACCGGCCCGACCGGTCCGTCAGAGACACATATGAGCTGGTGCTCGGCGCCGAACGGGCCGAGGCGGTGCCGCTGGGCTCGCTGGGTCTGCTGGACGAGGCGGACCTGGACAAGCCGGTAGGCCGGCTCTCGGTCGGGCAGCGCAGGCGGGTCGCGCTGGCGCTGCTGGTCGCGCGACCGCCTCAGTTGCTGCTGCTCGACGAGCCGACCAACCACCTGTCGCCGCGTCTGTGTGACGAGCTGGAGGCTGCCCTGGGTACCGGCCCCGGCGCGATCGTGCTGGCCAGCCACGACCGCTGGCTGCGGGAGCGCTGGCGGGGACGGGAGATCAGGCTTGGGTCGGACGGTGAACGCCAGGACAGCGCGGGCCCCAAGCCTCTCGCCGGCGGAGGCCGCTTTCCCCGCCGCGGTGGGCCACGATGACGGCCCGAAGGGACTGTGCCCCTCCCGGTTGAGTTCCGGATCACAGTGCCGGCCCTACCATTGACGTCATGGCTGTCGACCTCTTCGCAGGCATCCCGGTCAATGACTACGCGGCGGCGCTGGACTGGTACGAGCGGCTGCTCGGCTCGCCGCCGGTCTTCGTCCCGAACGACACGGAGGCCGTCTGGGAGCTCGCTGAACACCGGTACGTGTACATCGAGCATTGCCCCGGACACGCCGGCCACGCCCTGCACACCGTGTTCGTCGACGATCTCGACACCCGTATCGCCCGGATCTCTGATCGGGGCCTGGAGCCCACGAGTCGCGAGACCTACGCAAACGGCGCGCGCAAGGTGACGTACCGGGATCCGGACGGGAACGAGGTCGGGTTCGGCGGCGCCGCACTCTGACTGCGACCGTCCTGCGGGGTGACTGGCCCTCACCATGTCGGGATTCGGCTCGAGTTCGAGTTGCCTCAGGTCACAACAGCGTCTCGGCAGTGATGGGCAGGTCGCGCCGCCGGCGGCCGGTCGCGTGGAAGACCGCGTTGGCGATGGCGGGTGCGACGCCGACCAGGACGACCTCGCCGAGGCCTTTGACGCCGATCGGGCCGGCTTCGTCGTCGCGGCCGTCGAGGTAGATCACTTTGAGGTCGGGGACGTCGGCGTTGACGGGGACGAGGTAGTCGGCCAGGTCGGCGTTGACGATGCGGCCGTCGCGGTGGTCGGTGACCGTGTGCTCCAGCAGGGCCGATCCGATGCCGCCGACCATGGCGCCGATGGCCTGGCTGTCCGCGAGTTCGGGGCTGATGATGCGGCCCGCGTCGAAGACGCCCAGCATCCTTCGTACTCGGACCAGGCCGAGGCGTGCGTCGACGGCCACCTCGGCGAACACCGCGCCGTAGGCGTACATGGAGGACCGGGCCTGGCCAGGGGTGTAGGTGCCCTGGGCTTCGAGGTGGGTGCGTTCGTTGCGGGCGAGCAGCTGCCGGTAGGTCTCACCGCGTGCGGGGTCGTCCTTCATGTGCAGTCGGCCGCCCCTTACGACGATGTCCCCGACTGCGGCGCCGTACAGCGGCGAGTTGGAGTCCTCGACAGCGAGCTCGATCGCCTGGTGCCGGAGCTTGTCGCAGCCGTCCTGGACGGTGGAGCCGACGCTGGCCATGGTCAGCGAGCCGCCGTGGATCGGGGCCGGGGGCAGGGCGGTGTCGCCGAGCCTGAAGGTGACGTTGCGGACCGCGAGGCCGAGGGCGTCGGCGGCGATCTGGGTCATGGAGGTGTAGGTGCCCGGCCCCATGTCGCTGGTGGCGGACTCGACCAGGGCGGTGCCGTCGGCGGTCAGCCGGACCCGGGCCTGGCCGGGGGCGCGCAGGGTGTCGTAGAGCGCGGTGGCCATGCCGGTGCCGATCAGCCAGTCGCCGTCGCGCCTCGACCGTGGTCGCGGGTCGCGGCGGTGCCAGTCGAAGGCGCGGGCGCCGACGCTGTAGCACTCGCGCAGCCGCCGGGTGGAGAAGGGCCGGCCGTTGGCCTGGTCGTTCTCCGGTTCGTTGCGTTGCCGCAGTTCGATGGGATCGATGCCGAGTTCGTGGGCGAGTTCGTCCATCGCGCTTTCGATGGCGAAGGCGGCGGTGGAGTAGCCCGGGCCGCGCATCGGTGTAGGGGTGTTCACGTCCAGCGGCACCGTGCGGTACGCCTGGGCGACGTTGGGGGTGGTGTAGAGCATCTGTCCCGGGGCCAGGACGCCGCGCTCGGAGAACGTCTCGTAGCGGGAGGTCTCGGCGCGCAGATCGTGGGTCATAGCCGTCAGCCGACCGCGCCGGTCGCTGCCCAGGCGTATCCGGTACTCGTACGACGGACGGTAGCCCACGCCGAAGTAGAGCTGCCTGCGCGTCAGGACGAGTTTGACCGGGCGGCCCGTCTCGCGGGCGGCGAGGGCCGCGATGGTGATGTGTGGCCAGGCCCGCGCGGCGTTGCCGAACGCGCCGCCGACGAAGGGGGAGACGACCCGGATGTTCTCCGGCGGGATGCCGAAGTTGGCGGCGAGTTCGGCTCGCGGGCTCTGTACCCACTGAGTCTTGTCCCACAGGGTGAGCCGGTCTCCGTCCCAGTGGGCGACGGTGGCGTGGAGCTCCATCGCGTTGTGATGGTTGCGGGCGGGCCGGTAGGTCATCTCCAGCCGTACGGCGGCGGACCGGAGGGCCGCTTCCGCGTCGCCGCGCGCATACGTCACGGGCTCGCCCGCCGCCGGGGCGTCGGCCAGGTCGGTGGCGGACGGCTCGGCGTCGTAGTCGATCCTCACCAGGCTCGCCGCGTGCTGGGCGGCCTCCGGCGTGGTGGCGACGACGACGGCGACCGGCTGGCCGTGGAAGCGGACCTGGTCGTCCTGGAAGGCGCGCAACCGCTGCCCGGGCAGGTTGAGGGAGCCGGGGTTGGGCCCGTAGGGCAGTTGGGGGGCGTTCCCGTGGTGGATCACCTTCACTACGCCCGGGTGGGCCTCGGCGGCGCGGGTGTCGATGCCGGTGATCCGTCCCCGGGCGACACTGCTGTCGACCACGACGGCATGCACGATCCCGTCGGGGCCGTCGGGGCCGTCGGGGGTGGGGGTCTCGCCGTGCGAGGTGGTTCGAGCGTGAGGGTGATCGGCGGCGTACTTCGCCTGCCCGGTCACCTTCAGGCGCCCGTCCACCCGGGAGAGCGGCGCGCCTACGGCTGCCTGCGGCTGAGGGCTCATGCGGTCTCTCCTACGATGCGCAGCTGGCGTTCGACGGTCCGCTTGAGCAGTTCGGCCTTGAACCGGTTGTGGGTCAGCGGGCGGGCGCCGTCAGCTGCCGACTCGGCGGCCCAAGCCCAGAGCCGGTCCGAGGGGCGTTTCCCGACGAGTGCCTGTTCCACGGTGGGCAGCTTCCACGGCACCGTCCCCACCCCGCCGGCGGCGACCTTGGCTTCGCGGATCACGCCGCCGTGAATGTGCAGGGCGACGGCGGCCGAGGTGAGGGCGAACTCGTAGGACTCGCGGTCGCGGACCTTCAGGTAGCCGGACTTCAGGGGGCGCGGATGTGCCGGTATCTCCACGGCAGTGATCAGCTCGCCCGGGTGGATGGCCTGTTCGCGGTCCGGGGTGCGGCCGGGCTGGAGCAGGAAGTCGGCGAAGGGAACCGTCCGTTGCCCGTCCGGGCCCAGTAGATGCACCCGTGCCTCCAGGGCGGCGAGGGCGACGGAAACGTCGGAGGGATGGGTGGCCACGCAGTTCTCGGAGGTGCCCAGAATCGCGTGGGTGCGGTTGTAGCCCTCCCGCGCGGCGCAGCCGGATCCCGGCTGCCGCTTGTTGCAGGCGGCGCTCACGTCACGGAAGTACGCGCAGCGGGTGCGCTGCATGATGTTGCCGCCGATGGTGGCCATGTTCCGCAGCTGCGCCGACGCGCTCAGTTCCAGAGCCTGGGAGACGACCGGGTACAGGGTGCGCACCTTGCGGTGGGCGGCGGCCTCGGTCATGGTCACCAGCGCGCCGATGCGTAGCCCGCCGCCGCCGGTGACCGTGACCTCACGCAGCGGGAGTCGGCTGATGTCGACCAGGGTGTCGGGGCGTTCGACGGTCTCGCACATCAGGTCGACGAGGGTGGTGCCGCCGGCGATGTACCGGCCGCCGCGACGGCCGGCGTCCACGGCCGCACGTGTGGTGGGCGCCGTGGTGAGGGAGAAGGGGTACATCGGTACTCACTTCCGGCCCGTGGTGGCCTGTTCGAGGGCGCGCACGATCTTTACGTAGCAGCCGCAGCGGCAGATGTTGCCGCTCATCCACTCACGGATCTCCTCTGCGGAGCCGGTGTGCCCTTCCTGGATGCAGCCGATGCCGGAGACGATCTGGCCGGGAGTGCAGTAGCCGCACTGGAAGGCGTCCTGGTCGATGAACGCCTGTTGCAGGGGATGGAGTTCGTCGCCGTCGGCGATGCCTTCGATGGTGGTGACCTCGGCGCCTTCCAGGCGTACGGCGAAAGTGAGACAGGAGTTGACGCGGCGGCCGTCGACCAGAACCGTGCAGGCGCCGCAGGCACCGGCGTTGCAGCCCTTCTTCGTGCCGGTCAGGCCGAAGAATTCGCGCAGCAGGTCCAGCAGCGAGGTGCGGTTGTCGACGGTGAGGCTGTGCCGACGGCCGTTGACAGTCAGGGAGACGCGGCTGCTGGGCGACGCCTCGGCGGCAGCGGCCTGCTCGGTGCCTGGCAGCGCGGGACCGGCGACCAGGCCGCCTGTCGCGATCACGCCGCCGGCTACGGAAGTCGTCGCGATGAAGCTTCGGCGCGACGGCGCGGACGTGGGCTGGGTGGGGGAAGACACAGCTGTCTCGGAGCTCTCGGTAGACATGCCCGCTCTCTCGACGCAAGGGAGGATGGGGGTCCGGCTCATCGGGGTGGGCCCGCGACGCAACAGCCGCTTGCAGCTCTGCGTTTCAGCGTCCGTCCAGCCTGCCGGGCGGACCGCAGAAACAGCAGGGCCGTGCTGTGCCGGGGGTGAACAGCGGGTGTCGATACGGCCCCTCTCACATCTGTCGCCCCGGGGACCGGCACTGGCAGACTGGGGCGGTTGGGAACCGGTTCAGCCCTCGAGCAGCCCGGTCCGCCGCAGCCAGGACCGCACGTCGGTTCCGGCGTCCCTGACCCCTTCGCCGCGCACGGCGAGCCCGTCCCCGATGGTCGCCCCCGGGCAGGACGCCGCGTAGTCGCGCTCGGTGTCGCCCAGCCCGCTCACGGCGTAGGTGACGACCGGGAAGACCGTCTTGCAGCGGAAGTCGAACGTGTCCGTGAACGTCGACATGATCATGGGTGCTCGGACGTTCCAGATCGGGCTGGCCAGCAGCACCGTGTCGTACCGGTCGAGGGAGGACGGGAGGTCGGCGACGGCCGGCCGGGCATCGGCCTCCTGCTCTCGCACGTTGCGCGCGACCGTCTCCTCGTAGTCGTCGGGGTAGGGGTCGACCGCTTCGATGCGGTGCACGTCGCAGTCGATGCGCTCGCTGATCATCCCGGCGAGGACTTCGGTGTTCCCGACCTTGAGGTCGGTGCGCCCGCCGTAGTAGTAGTTCTCGCCCGGCCGGGAGAAGTAGGCCAGGAGAACCCGCTGCCCTGGCGAAGCGGTCGAAGCGCTCCGCCGGCTGGATTGCGGCTCCTGCTCGTCGCTCGGCGAGGATGGCGAGGACGAGGAGCAGCCGGTGAGCTGGGCGCCGGTGAGGAGGGCGGCTCCTGTCAGAAGCGCGTTCCGCAGGAGCGTGCGCCGGCCCGGCGAACCACGTCGAGATCCGCGGGCTCGCACGCCGGGCCGCCCGGCGCTGCCGGTCGCGCCGCCTATGAGGACGTCGATGAGGTTCTGCTTCTGGGACATAGGGAGCCCTGACTCATGAGAAGGATGTCGTCATCAGCACGGCCGGGCACCCGCGCACGGGTGCCTCGGTCGCCTGTTCGGCCTGCCAGGTCAGTCGGTCAGGCGCCGCTTGCTGAGCCAGCTGACCATCTCCGGGTCGCGGTGGTCGAAGAACAGTGAGGCGCCGGTGTCCAGGCCGGCGATGGCCGCCAGCTGATCAGCGGTCAGTTCGAAGTCGAAGACGTCGATGTTCTCCGCCATCCGCTCAGGTCGGACCGACTTCGGGATCGTCACGACGCCCCGCTGGACGAGCCAGCGCAGCACCACCTGTGCCACGGACTTGCCGTGCTGCTCGCCGATCCTGCTCAGGAGCGGGTGGGTGAACAGGTCGTTCCTGCCTTCGGCGAAGCCGCCCCAGGACTGGATCTGGACCCCGTGCTCACGCATGAGTTCCTGTTCGTCGGTGCGCTGGAAGAACGGGTGGGTCTCGATCTGGTTGACCGCGGGCGTGATCTCGTTGTTGAGGACGAGGTCGACGAGCCGGTCGGGGTAGAAGTTGGCCACGCCGATGGCCTTGACGCGGCCGTCGCGGTGCAGGCTCTCCATGGCGCGCCACTGGCCGTACACGTCGCCGTAGGGCTGGTGCATGAGATACAGGTCGAGATGGTCCAGGCCGAGCTTGTGCAACGAGGTCTCGAAAGCACGCCGGGTGTTCCCTTCGGCGGGTGCGTCCTGGACCCACAGCTTGGTGGTGACGAAAAGTTCCTCGCGCGGGATGCCGCTGCTTTTGATGGCGCGGCCGACGGCCTCCTCGTTGCCGTAGGCGGCGGCCGTGTCCAGCAGCCGGTAGCCGGCGTCGAGAGCCTCGGCGACAGCCTGCTCCGTCTGCTCCGGCGGAATCTGATAGACGCCGAAGCCGAGGATCGGCATCTCGACGCCGTTGTTGAGGGTGACGGTCTTCATGGGGGCTCTTCCTTGTCGTACCGGAGTCGCTCCGGTGCGGGCTCAGGGAGTGATGAGGGCCTTGAGGACCTGGCGGTCGGCCATGGCCCGGTAGGCATCGGGGGCCTGGTCGAGGGTGAAGGTCCGGTCGAAGACGCGGCCCGGTGCGATGACGCCGTCCAGGACGTCCGGCATCAGTTCCTCGATGTAGGCGCGGGCGGGGCTGGCACCGCCGGTGAGGGTGATGTTCCGCATGATCATGGACGCGCCGACGGGCCCTTCCTCGTACTGCGGGACGCCCAGCCGGCTGATGGTGCCGCCGTCGACGACCGAGGCCAGGGCGGTCTGGAGCGTCTCGAGGGTGCCGACGGCCTCGATGACCCTCGCGACGCCGTCGCCGCCGGCCAGCTCGCGCACGCGGGCGATGCCCTCCTCGCCGCGCTCGGCGACCACGTCGGTGGCGCCGAATTCGCGGCCCAGGTCGGTGCGGGCCGTGTGCCGGCCCATCAGCACGATCCGCTCGGCGCCCAGCCGCTTGGCGGCGATCACCGCGCACAGGCCGACCGCGCCGTCCCCGATGACCAGTACCGAGTCGCCGCGCTCGACGCCGGCGGTGACTGCGCCGTGATGGCCGGTGCCCATGACGTCCGACAGGGTGAGCAGGGAGGGCAGCAGCGGGGAGTCGGCGTCGACGGGCAGCTTGACCAGGGTGCCGTCGGCCTGGGGCACGCGCACCGCCTCGCCCTGGCCGCCGTCCACGCCGGCGAAGCCGTACCGGCCGCCGTTCCGACAGGAGATGTGCAGGCCGCGGGCGCAGTAGTCGCAGGTGTTGTCGCAGTACGTGAAGGGGGCGACGACCAGGTCACCGGCTGCGACGCCGGACACGGCGGAGGCGGTCTCCTCGACCACGCCGAGGAACTCGTGTCCCATCGGCCTGCCGGTGCCGGTGGCCGGCATCGACTTGTAGGGCCACAGGTCGCTGCCGCACACGCATGACAGGACGACACGGACGACGGCGTCGGTGGGCTGCTGGATCTCCGGGTCGGGCCGGTCCTCGATCCGGACGTCGCCGGCGCCGTACATCACTGCTGCGCGCATGGAAGGTATCTCCTGCTCTGTGCTCTGATCTTTGCTCTGAAAGGGGTTGCCGGTTGCGGCGGCGGTGGATTCCCGGGTGGGAGGAGTGCCCCGGGGCTGCCCTGACGGGTGTGGTGACGGGTCAGCGTTCGAGCATCCGTGCCTGGTCCTCGGTGTGGGTGTCCCCGGCGGCCGGGGGCAGGCTGCTGAGCTTGTCGATCTGCTCGGGGGTCAGCGTGACGCCGTCGGCGGCGGTGTTCTCCTCCACCCGGTGCACGCGCTTGGTGCCGGGGATCGGCGCGATGTCGTCGCCCTGCGCGAGCAGCCAGGCGAGCGCGACCTGCGCGGGTGTGGCGCCGGCTGCGGCGGCGATGGCCTTGACCTCGTCGGCGAGGCGTAGGTTGCGCTGGAAGTTCTCGCCGGTGAAGCGCGGGTTGTCGCGCCGGAAGTCGGATTCGTCGAACTGGTCGGTGGAGCGGATCGTGCCCGTCAGGAAGCCGCGCCCGAGCGGCGAGAAGGGCACCAGACCGATGTTCAGCTCGCGCAGTGTGGGCAGGACTCGTTCTTCCACGCCCCGGGTCCACAGGGAGTACTCCGACTGCACCGCGGTGACCGGGTGGACGGCGTGGGCTCGGCGGATGGTGTCCGGTCCGGCCTCGGACAGGCCGAACGCGCGGACCTTGCCCTCGGCGACCAGGTCGCCCACGGCGCCCGCCGTCTCCTCGATGGGAGTGTTCGGGTCGACCCGGTGCTGGTAGTAGAGGTCGATGTGGTCGGTGCCCAGCCGCTTCAGCGAGCCTTCCACGGCGGTGCGGATGTTGGCCGGGCCGCTGTCCAGATTCCAGGGGCCTTCACCGGCATGGGAGACCAGGCCGAACTTCGTCGCCAGCACCACCTGGTCGCGGCGGCCCTTGAGCGCGCGGCCGAGGAGTTCTTCGTTGGTGTACGGACCATAGATCTCGGCGGTGTCGATCAGCGTGACGCCGAGTTCCAGCGCCCGGTGCAGGGTGCGGATGGACTCCGCCTCGTCGGTCCCGGAGCCGGTGTAGCCATGAGACATCCCCATCGCACCCAGCCCGATCCGGGAGACTTCCAGTTCACGAAGCTTGATGTATTTCACTGATCTTTCTCCGTTCTCTGATCGTTTGCTGGGCTCAGTCTGCGCTGCCCCTGGGCGAGTACCGCGCAGGCGCTGCGCCCATCCGGGCGCGGCCCGTCGCATGACGAACGGGTGGCGGGCCGGAGCAGGTGACAGTGATCGCCTTCCCCCGTGACCCACACCGGAACGGCGCGGTACGGGCGGAAGGGGAGACGTCATCCACCGTGCCGCCTCGCGCCTCGCACAGGCAGGCCGAGTATTGCCGGGTGCTGGACAGCGGGGGGTATGACAGGGCCCCCCTCGCGGATACCGCCCTGGTCGCAGCGTTGCGACACTGGACCTCATGGCACCCGAGCAGCACACCAGCGGTGACGAACTCGCGCGCTTCCTGCGCGCCCGCCGCACCCAGACCAGCCCCGAGAGCGCCGGTCTCACCCCCGGGCCCGGCGTACGGCGTACGCCCGGCCTGCGCCGCGAGGAACTGGCCACACTTGCCGGGGTCAGCATCGACTACTACACCCGCCTGGAGCGCGGCAAGGAAACCCGCCCCAGCCCCGGTGTCATCGACGCCCTCGCCCGCGCCCTGCATCTCGACGACGACGAGCACCACCACCTGCGCGACCTCGCTGCCCGGGCCGCCCACTACGCCCCCGAACCGCCTCCGCCCCCCAGCCGCACGGTCCGCCCGCACCTGAAGCTGCTGCTGGAGGCGATGCGGCCGAATCCCGCCTACATCATCAGCCGCAGCATGGACCTGCTCGCCTGGAACCCCGGAGGCCTCGCCCTGTACGCCGGCATCGGCGACTGGCCCGCCAAGCAGCGCAACCTCGCCCGCTACCTCTTCCTCCACCCCGCCGCCCGCGAGCTCTTCCCCGACTGGGACACCCAGGTCCGTAGCTGCGTCGCCCGCCTGCGTGCCCAAGCCGGCACCAACCCGGACGCACCCGACCTCACCAGCCTCGTGGGAGAACTCCTGCTCAAGAGCCCGGACTTCGCCAAGCTCTGGGAACGCTACGAGGTCATCGGCCGCAAGAAGATCCAGAAGACCTTTCACCACCCCGACGTCGGCGTCCTCACCCTGAGCGGCCAGAGCATGCAGCTCGAAGGCACTCCGGGCCAGCGCCTCGGCGCCTACACCGCCGAGCCCGGAACCCCCGACCACGACGCCATGCTCCTGCTCGACATGGCCGCACCGGACACCGTCACCCCACACAGGCACGACGAGTCAGGCCGCACCGCCGGCTGATACTTCAGGTGCTACGCCGCTGCGCGTACGCCTCGCACCGTGAAGCTGTACGTCCCGGAAGAGACCCTGTAGACGGCGCGGTCGCCATCGACGCGTTGCAGGTCAGCGCCGCGAGGGGCGTCCTGGTGGGTGTGCCTGCCCCTCGGAACGCGCACCTCGGCTGTGGTGTTCGGCGGGACCTGGATGTTCAGCCGGAAGGTGCCGTCCTTCAGCGTCCATTCGGATGCGGCCTCGCCGTACGGCGTCCGGTAGCCGCCTTCGACATGGGTGAGGTCCCCGACGATCCTCGGATCGATGACCAGTTCGCGGTAGCCCACGGAGCCGGGTGCCTGCCGGATGCCGGCCAGACCCCCGTGGAACCACTCCTCGATCTGCAGGAGGATCATGTGGTTCTTGGAGTTCCGGATGCCCCATTCCTCCGGGATGGTGGTCAGACCCTCCGGGTTGGCGGTCGTCGGTGCCATGAAGAATCCGTAGCTGGGCTGGGTGTCCTCCTGCAGCACCCTCCAGATCACGTCGTCACGGCCGCCGTCCATCAGTGCCCGCACGATCGGTGCCAGGCCGATGGTTCCGCCACTGAAGTGCGGTCCGCCGCCGAAGGGCTGGAAACCCTCGATCAGCTGGACCAGGGCGCTGAGCACTCGCGCGCGCTGGTTGTCGGGCACCAGGCTCTCGTCGAGTGCGAGGGCCTGTGCGGTCTGTGTCGCCCCTTCCGAGCCTTGCCGTCCCTGGCTGGTGTAGAGGCCGAGCGTCTCGTTGTAGAAGGCGTCGTTGAACGCGGTTGCGATGTCGTCGGCCAGGCTGCGGTACTCGGCGGCGTCGGCGCGGCGTCCCAGCAGGGCAGCCATCTTCGCCATGCGGTCGGCGACCTGGTGGTAGCCCCAGGTGCCGGTGATGCGGCCCGAGGTGGTCTCTGCGGCGATCCAGTCGCCCAGGGCCGCGTCCACGATGTGGGCGTCGGCGCCGGTTCCGGCCTTCCGGGTTCTGATGTAGTTCAGGAATGCCTGCATCTGAGGGTAGTAACGGGCCATGGTCTGGGTGTCGCCGTAGGTCTCGTAGAGGAACCAGGGCGTGAGGACGATCCCGTTGCCCCAGTTGATCTCGTCTCCGAAGCGGCCGGTGTAACCCCAGTCGTACACGGGTGCCTTCAGGGCGACGTTGCCGATGTTGTCGCCGGCCCGGGACTGGCCTTCCGCCAGGTGGCGTTCCATCGTGCGCAGGTAGGCCGCGTAGCCGAAGTGGCGGTGCAGGGAGGCGAAGGGCTGAAGGTAGTCCGCGGGGTAGGCGAGCTTCTCGCGGCCGGGACAATCCGTGAAGGTGGACATCAGGTTGCTCGTGATCGAGTACCGCGACATCCGGTGGATCCGGTTGATGCGCTCGTCGGAGGTGCGCAGGTTCCCGGCGACGGGGGTGTCCGCGTGGAGCTGCAGTCCGGTGATGGTGTCGGTGGTGGGCTTGTATCCCTCGGGCAGGCCGGTCACCTGCACCCATTGCATGCCGAAGTAGTTCAGCTCCGGGTGCCAGGTCTCGCCGTCGGCGGCGCCGTGTGCGGTGTAGGCCGCGAAGATGTCGGTGCCGCGGCCTCCGCCGCCGCCCATGACGGAGTCCTGGTTGACGGTGCCGTCCGCGTCGAGGGACTCCGCCGGGTGCATCCTGACGGTCGTGCCCGCCGGGACCTTTGCGTCCAGTTTCAGCTGGGGCCAGCCGGCGAAGTTCTGGCCGAAGTCGAAGACCCACACGCCCGGCTGGGGCTGGGTGACGGCGACGGGACGAAGCCGATCGGCGATCTTGACCGGCTCGCCGGCGCGCCACACCAGTTCGGTGCTCAGGTTCGGTGGTGGGGCGATCCCGGCGGCGATCCAGCCCGCCGGCGAGCCGTCCCGGCGGCGGGCGGACCTGCCGTGGTCGGCGCCGGGGGAGGCCCATCCGGGCTGTTCGCGCCGCGCGTCGTAGTCGGTGCCCGAGTACCAGTTGTTCGTGGTGGTGGGGCCCAGGGCCGCCTTCCAGGCGCGATCGCTGACAACGGTCTCGACGGACCCGTCGGACCAGGTGATCTCCAGGCGAGCGATCATGCGGGGAGTGACGGCCGCACCCGCGCTGGGGTCGGTACCGGCGAGAGGATTTCCCGAGCCGGTGACGGCGGCGCCGACCGCGTGCGGCCCTTTCAGGGCGGGCTGGAAGCTGATGCCGGTGCCGGCCGCGCCGGGGGTGCCGATCGCGGTGATGGTGCGCGCTTCGAGACGCTCGCCGGCGTCGCCGGTGTCGATGTTGATCGTGCCGCCGACGTGGTAGCTGGTCGTGGCGCTCAGCTTGACGGTGCCGTCCCCGGCGGTTGCCGGCGCCACGAGGCTGCCGCTGCCCTTGGTCTGGCTCTGCCACCAGCTGTACGGGGCGGTGCGGCCGGTTTCGGGGTTGGTGACGGAACGGGTGACCAGGGCGGTGCCGTGTCCCAGCTCGACACCTATCACGTTGCTGCCGGAGCGGACGAAGTCGGCCACGTCGTAGGCGCGGTACTCGGTGGAGAGCTGGTAGTTGGAGTTGCCCGGGGCGAGGACCTCGTCGGTGACCCGCCGGCCGTTGAGATGGGCGATGTGCAGGCCGACCCCGGACAGGTACAGCCTGGCCTTGCTGATCCGTGCGCCGTGACGGCGGCTGAGGGTGAAGGACCGGGCGAACAGGGGAAGCGGGTCGCTGACGCCGCGGGCGGGATGTTCGATCCATTCTGCGGTGCCCCAGTCGCTGCGCTTGAGCAGGCCCATCTCCCAGGTCGAGGGGCGGCTCCACGGCGTGGCCTCGCCCCGGCCGTCCCAGACCCTGACCTGCCACACCACTTCCTGGCGGGAAGGGAGGTCGCCGCCGCGCCAGGGGATGTCGGTCTGGGCGTTGGAGCGGACCTTGCCGGAGTCCCAGAGGTAGGGCCCGTGCGCGAGGTCACGGATGGTCCGGGCGGCCCGGATCTGGTAGGCGGTCTGCTCCCAGCCGCGCTGACGGGTGCTGACGCGCCAGCTGAGTCTCGGCGTGGTGTCGTCGACGCCGAGGGGCTCATCGAGACGGCCGTCGACGCCGAGGAAGCCGACTGTCGTGGTCACGTCCGCTCCACGGGTTGGTGAGGCGTTGGCCGCCCCAGTGGCGACGACGGGCAGACTCGGACCGGCCGTCCCGGCGACCATGATTCCCACGGCGTGCCTGCGGTTGAGGATGCCACGCGGCTCTGTGGACATGCTGGAACTCCTTGATGTGTCGGGCAGGACCGTCGCACCGGTGGCGCGAAGGCCGTGCGCGTTGTGGCGGCGGGCGGCCGTCTCCCTGGGGGAACCGGCGGGAAACCGACCTGACGCTCAGGAACCGGCCTTGTAGTCGGCGTCCATGGCTTCCAGGACGTCCGCGGGTGAGCTCTGGCCGCTGAAGATCTCCTGGAGGCCGCTGAGCATGGTCTGTTGCACCTTGGCGTTGGGCCAGAGCTGGTCCATGAACGGCACGGTCCGGCCGTCGCTGATGAAGCGCGACAGTTCGGCGAGTGACGCGTCGACCGAGTAACCCGTGTCGGGCAGGGTGGGCAGGCCGCCCTGCTGCTTGACGTACAGGTTCATGCCCTCGGGGGACATGACGAAGTCGACGAACCGCAAGGCGAGTTCCTCGTTCTTCGCCTTGGCGTTGACGCCGTAGCCTGCCCCCGCCGCGGCGGGGATCAAGTCGTCGGCCGGGTTGTCGTCGGCGGGCAGGGGCTTGAGGACGAAGGTGCCCTCGGGGTTCTTCTGCTTCAGCAGGGCGATGACCCAGTTGCCCTGGACGATGCCCAGCGTCCCGCCGGTGGCGGCCAGTTCCTGGCTGGCCTCGTAGGTGGTGCCCAGCGGGTTCTCCTGGAAGCAGCCCGACTCCTCCATGGCCTGGTATTTGTCCATGGCCGTGGTCCAGGCGGAGTCGGCGAACGTGGCCTGTCCGGCCTGCATCTTCTTGTCGAAGTTCCGGTCAGGCCCGTAGACGGTCGTGGCAACCAGGGCGTACTGCACGATCTGTGTCACCCAGTTGTCCTGAATGCCGAGCGCGAAGGCGGGGGTCTTCTTGGCGGCGGCGTCCTCGCAGAATTGGAGGAGTTCGGTCCACGTCGTCGGGACGGAGAGGCCGGACTCGCGCAGCGCCCGCTCGTTGTACACGGCGCCGATGCCGTTCTGCCCGAAGACCGCGGTGTACGTTTTCCCCTCGTACTGGGCGACGCTCCTGGTGGCGGCGGGCAGCTTCGAGGCCCACGGGCGGTCGGAGAGGTCGCGCAGATAACCGGGCTCGGCCAGGACGTACGTGGCGGCCGGGTTGCCGTTGCCCGGCCAGACCGACATCACGTCGGGCGCGGTACCTGAGGAGAGCTGGGTGCGGATCTGCTGCTGGTACTGATCGGCGCTGCTGGTGGTGTAGCGGACCTTCACCCCCGGGTTCGCCCGCCTTGTAGATCAGCGTGGAGATCGTGTCGGTGGCGTGCCCGGGGCCGCCGCCGGTGAGGGCGTACACCTGGTCGAAGAGTTTGAGGCCGCCGATGACCGACAGCATGAGGTTGATGGTCAAGGCGGGCGCGAGCAGCGGCCTGGTCACCGACCAGAAGCGTCGTACCGGGCCGGCGCCGTCGATCGCGGCGGCCTCGTGGACTTCCTGCGGGACCGACTGGAGTCCCGCGAGGAAGATCACCATGGAGTAGCCTGCGAACTGCCACACGATCACGCCGACGACCGCCCAGAGGGCGAGGTCCGGATCGCCCAGCCAGTTCCGTTGCCAGGAGTCCGGCCCGATGGCGCCGAGCAACCGGTTGACCGCGCCTTCGGGGCCCAGCAGGTTGCGCCACAGGTAGGCGGTCACGATCGGTGTGATCACGGCGGGTGCGAACAGCAGCACCCGTAACAGGTTGCGGGACTTGATCGCGCTGTTCACGCCGAGTGCGAGCAGGAGCCCGACGAAATTCTGGATGACCGTGATCGCCACCGCGATCAGGAGCGTGTGCCCGACCGCCTGGACCGCGTCGGCATCCCGGGCCAGGGCGGTGAAGTTGTCCCAGCCGACGAGGGAGAAGCTGGGGTCGAGGCCGTCCCAGTCGGTGAAGGCGTAGTACACACCGCGGGCGCTCGGCACCAGGACGACGAAGAGGAACAGCAGCATCGCCGGGAGCAGGAACCACCAAGTCGAGCCCGTGCACGGCCGGCGCGCGGGGGCGGTTGTGGCCGGCCTGCGCGGCTGGCCGATCGGAGCACTCATCACTGACGGACCTACTCAGAGTGAAACGTTTCAATCGAACGGCTGGATCTGCGACTCGCCCAGCGGTGCTCCAGGCTCCTGGCGCGCGAACCGGACGGCAGGGGGTTGGTGGACTGTCGGCGCCGCTCCAACCGGAACGGCGTAATGGGTAACGTTTCCCAGAAGTTGCGCTGACCCTAGGGTCCGGCCTGTACGACGTCAAGACGTTCTGCGTGCTGCGAATTCGTGGAATGGGCAGTGAACCCTCGCGAAGTCCGTGCGGGGCGCACGATCTCCCATGAGCGGCAGCGGTCCTACACTCTGCGCAACGTTCCCCACTCTCGGAGGCAGCCGTGGAGCCGTCCGTACCCCAGCGGCGCGTGACGATCGTCGATGTGGCGCGTCATGCGCAGGTCTCGACGACCGCCGTGTCCAAGGTGCTGCGCAACGCCTACGGCGCAAGCCCCGCGATGCGGGAGAAGGTGCGGCGCGCGATAGAAGAGCTGGGATATCGGCCCTACGCGGCCGCCAGGGGTCTGCGCGGGCAGACCTACACGATCGGTGTGATGCTTCCTGACATCCGCAACCCCTTCTTCCCCGACATCGTCGACGGCGTGACCGACTGGTTCAAGGACACCGACTACCAGGTGCTGCTCGGACCAGGTTGCAATGGCGAACAGGCGGAGGCCAGGGTCACGGAAGCCATGGTCGACCGGGGCATGGACGGCCTGATCCTCGTCGCGCCCGTCTCCCCGCGCTCCCACCTCGAACGCCTGGCGGGCCTGGTGCCGACCGTGGTCGTCGGCCGCCATGGGCACTCGGCGCTGTACGACACCGTGGTCGATGACGACCATGCGGGAGCGTCACTGGTCGTGGACCACCTCGTCGATCTCGGGCACAGGCGGATCGCCCATATCGAGCATCTGGAGAAGGACCCCACTCGCATCGCCGAGATGCCGAACACGAAACGGGCGGAGGGCTATCGCCAGGCCATGCAGAGGCGGGGCCTCGCCGAGGAGACGGACATCGTCTCCACCAGCTACACGCAGGAGGGCGGCTATCGCGGGGCGCAGCAGTTGCTCGCACGTGAGCGGCGCCCCACCGCCATCTTCGCCGGCGCGGACTTCGTCGCCATGGGCGTGCTGGAGGCACTGGGCGAGGCAGGGTTGTCCGTCCCGCAGGACATGTCCCTCGCCGGGTACGACAACACCACCTTCGCCGCACTGCGTCCGATCTCCCTCACCAGTGTCGACCAGGCGGGACACGGCATGGGCAGCAACGCGGCGCGTCTGCTGCTGGAGCGCATCACCGACAAGAGCAGGCCGACCGTCCAGGTAAGGCTTTCCCCCACGCTCGTGGCACGGAGCTCCTCTGCTGCCCCGCGGTGAACGCAGGCGCAGGACGCTGGGATCGGGACGTGATCGCAGAGGGTCACTTGCGGCGCGGTGGCGGGTGCGGTCTCGACTGTCACGAGGGGCCGTCACGGGGGCGTTGTTCGACCGTCGCATCAAAAGGCCGAAGCCGCAGGGCAGTTCGCGGCCTGGCTCTCCCGCCTCGCGGAACCTTTCGGCCGCTCTTTGCGCGTGCAGCGGCAACGGGGCCATCAGTTCGACGGCATGGAGCTGACCCCGGCGCACGATGGCTGGCATACCGCGCTACGGAAGCCCGTCGCACGCGCACGCCCCCGTCGCTACCAGAGGGCAGCGACGGGGGCGGCATCCGGACAGGTGCAGGCGCGATGATCAGTTCTCGTCGGGCGTCAGACGCAGCGAGATGCTGTTGATGCAGTAACGCTGATCGGTCGGGGTGGGGAAGCCCTCACCCTCGAATACGTGCCCGAGATGCGATCCGCAGCGAGCACACCGGACTTCGGTCTGCACCACACCGTAGGACCGGTCTTCGGCCAGTTCGACCGCGTCGCTGTCCTTCGGGTCGTAGAAGGAGGGCCAGCCGCAGCCGGAGTCGAACTTCTCCGTGGAGGTGAACAGTTCCGCGCCGCAGGCGCGGCAGGAGTAGACGCCTCGGACCTTGGTGTCGGTGTACTCGCCGATGAAGGGTCGCTCCGTGGCGGCACGGCGCAGGACCTCGTACTCGGAAGGGGTCAGCTCGGCGCGCCACTGCTCGTCCGGCTTTTCGATGTCGTACGGCATGTAACTCAACCTCACAGCAGGCGGTATCGGGAAGAGGAAGAGGTGTGGGGAAGGGCGGTCGCCTCGCGGCGGGCGGGCATCGCAGGACTTCGATCTTCCGCTGCAAGCCGGGATCGGGGCCGGGGTATCGTCCCTTCCGACACCTACATGTCATTCAACAGTCAACTTATCTGGGCTGTTCCAGCCGCCCTGACCGCAGCCGTGACCCCTGTCACCTGCACCGGAAGCGCGGTGGTCGCTGCGCCGAGAGTCGGCTGGGTGCCGCTGACTGCGGTGGGTTTCCAGCAGCCTCAGCCAGACCTCACCGATCGTGGGAAAGGCCGGGACGGCGTGCCAGAGCCTGTCGATCGGCACCTCGCCCGTGACGGCGATGGTCGCCGGTGCACCAACTCGCCGACTCCAGGACCCGCGAAGGTGACACCGGCGACGATGTCACGGTCCAGGTCGATGAGCATGCGGGCCTGACCTCGGTAGCCATGCGCGTATTGATGCGCGCCCGCGACGCGCGCGAGGTCGTAGTCCACCACCTTGATCCGCCGGCCGCTCCGCTCCGCCTCACGAGTGGTCAAGCCGACGGAGGCGACTTCGGGGTGGGTGAAGACGACCTGCGGTACGGCCACGTTGTCAGCGGTGGCGACGTGCGCGCCCCACGGCGCGTCGTCGAGCTGATCTCCCCTGGCCCGGGCGCCGATGACGGCGCCGGCGATCCGGGCCTGGTACTTGCCCTGGTGGGTCACACTGGTTCTGCGGGATTCGGTTGCCGGCCGGGTGCGCTGACGCAGCGCACCCTTGGCGGCCCGGCAGTTGCCGGGCCGACATGTCCGGGGCTTGGGCTGCCCGGCAGTCCGCTCCTCGATCTGGTTCGTGCGGGGGAGCGGCTGGACGGTCAGCGGCCCGGGAACCGCTGCTGGATCTCCTGGAGCACCCAGCCGTTGCCGTCGGGGTCGCTGAAGGTGGCGAAGGAGCCGTAGGAGGCGCGCTCGGGGTGCGGACCGGGCTCGCGGCCCTGGCCCTCCAGCCGGTGGGTGACGTCCCCGCTCTCGTGGCCGTGAAAGAGGAGGCCTCCGGCGTCGTGGAAGATCTCGCTCACCTGGATGCCTCGGCCGAGGAGCTCCGCACGGGCCTCCTCGATGTCAAGGACGGCCAGGTACAGGCCCTGGGCCGAGCCCGGCTCGGCGGAGGTCATTCCCGTGCCGAACATGATCGAGCACTCGGAGCCGGGCGGCGTGAAGTGCACCGCGCGCCAGTCCTCACTGACGGCCTTGTCGAGGTCCAGACGGAATCCCAGTGCCTCGTAGAAGGTCTTGGCGCGATCGACATCGGACACGGGCAGCACGGTGACTTCGAGCTTCATGTACATCTGGGGCTTTTCCTTCTTGGTTCACAACCGATGTGGGCGAACGCGCTGTCCGCCGCCGACCGGCTGATGCGACCTGGATGACGGTTGTGATCCAGGTGGGGAAGACCGCGGCGTCCGAACGGCGAAGGGTCGGGTCGTCGGCGGTCACCACTGCCAGAGGTGCCTGCGCCATAGGCGCGGGACGGGGTGCAGCGCTCGGGTTGCTCGCCGGAGCACCGCCCGGTGGCGTGGCGCATCCTTGGTTATGACCGTAAAGGATTAGCTCATAACTAGCAAAGCTCGACGGGGAGGGGAGCGTCACATCCCGGCCGGACGGGATCGGCCGATGTGTATGTGCACTCCAGTTGTATGTGCACTCCAGTTCGATTACGTCTGCGAGCGGGGCCCTGGCGGGCGGGTCGATCGCCGGGCGCACTGTGACATGTGCCCCCTGGGTCAGTGAGTCACTACCCACGTACCAGCCGAGGGGCCGCCCGCAGGATCACTTCGAAGACGGGTCATGTTCGGCGGCCAGTGCCTTCTTCCTCTGCCGGTACGCGCGCATCGACTCACGCGAACCGCATCTCGGGCCGCAGAAGACGGCGTTCTTGTTCCGCGTCCGGTCGAAGAAGCCGAAGTGGCACGGCTGGTGTCGGCATGCCCGCAGCCTGTCCCAGACGCCCGTCTGGGCGAGCTCCGTGGCGTTCGCCAACACGGTGCCAAGCAGCCCGGGTACATCGGTCTGCGCGGGCGCCAGGGACGCCCCGGACGCGGTGACGACCGTCACCAGCGGGTACCGGGAGGCGGCGTGGCGCAGGTAGCCCTCCGCCTCGGCGAGCACGCCGGGGGTGGTGTCCTTGTCGGCGGAATGAGCGAGCAGGACGGTGATCAAGGCTTCGCGCAGCTCGCGGGCGCTGGCCGCGTCGGCCTCCGTGACATGGGTCGTCTCCCGGCCCAGGGCCTGCTCCCGCAGCCATGCGCGCAGATCCTCCGCGCTTCCGAAGCGCTCCGGCAGTCGATGGGGTCCCGCGGGGTGCGTATTGACGAATTGCAGGACCACGTCAGCCGCCGGCGGCTGGGTCAGCGGACTGGGATCGGTCGTGCGCGGGGACATCATCGACCTCCTCGATCGTAGAACGCATCAGCCATCAAGGTTATTACCGAAACGGTTATGCTAGCTACTTCCTTCCCGTGAATCGAGAACTCTCCTCAGGATCTCTCCCCAACGCGGGGAGCGGCGGCCGGAGCGGGCCGCCGCTTCGTGGAGTCCTGAGCGGGGAGAGCCGGGCTGCGGCGTCGTATCGATTCACGAGTTTCGCGGCAGACTCGCCGCAGGTGGGGTGCGGGCTGGGGCCGACGGGGGTGCTGCAAGTTCCCTCCGGGTTCCGCGTCCGCTCCTGCCGGGGCCTTTCACCCCGCCGTAGAGTGAACCTCATGGCCATGGTGGAAGTGATTCAGCTCTTGTTGTCACCGACCCATCGCTACATGGGACGGCCGGCCGACGGCCCGGCTGCGACCCAGGAAGACGAGCTGGTCGAGAGCGTCGAAGTCCGGCGCAATCTGGGGATCGTTGGCGACCGGTACTTCGGTCACCCAGCACACCGCCGCGCCGCCGTTACTTTGACGGCAGTGGAGAATCTTCCGAGGCATATCAATGCGGCAGTTGACCTTCGGCAGACGCGTCGGAACGTGCTCCTGAGAGGAATAGACATCGATGCGTACCTGGGGTCGGTGGTCAGTTTGGACGGCGGCAGCGGCCCGGTCCTGCTAGCGGTCAACACTGCTGCGAGGCCGTGTGCCTGGATGGAGACCACCATCGGAGCCGGTGCCCAGCGGGCGCTGAGAGGTAAGGGCGGGGTGCGCTGCACACCGCTTTCCGATGGCGTCATCACCTTGGGAGCCGCATCACTCACGACCACTGTCATGGACTCGCAGGAGGCACGCTGAACTCGATCTTGCGTAGCAGTTCATCGTGCACGGCGCTCTCGGGAGTGGTGTTCAAGCGCCTGGGGGCCATGATGGCCGATCAGATGCCGTAGTCGTGACCTGGCAGGTGCAGGCGCTTGGCAGGTCCGCTCGTCGCCGGTCCACCGTCTCCCTCGGCCCGTGGATGCCGACGGCCTTCGTCACTGTCACGGGTGCGGTTGGCCACCTGGCAACACGCGTCGCGCTCCCCTCCCGTGGCGCAGGGACGTAGCCATGCTGGACGAGCGTCCTCAAGGCCCGACGTGAGAACCGCAACGTGACAAGAAGATTCGACGGCGTGGCCGCTCAAGACGGCGCACGGTGCCGGCGGAGCACGTCCTTGCCGCCGTCACCGCCGGAAGCCTCGCCTACAGCGGGATCTCAAGAACGGAGCCCGCTTCGACGGCCGCTACCAGTGACGCCCGCGTCGGGACTCGGCATCGACCGCAATGGCCGCCTACCGCAGCCTGGGACGACGGCCTGCCCCGCGAGGTGCTGTCAGCAATGGGTGCGTGAGAATGTGAATGTGTACCCTTGGACGTTCGCACTTCCTGAGTCTGGTCCCGACAGCAGCCGATGCCCGCCCACAGAGGGGGAGTCGTGAAATCCGTGACCGACGCAGACTTCGAAGAAAAGGTCCTGAGGAGCGACAAGCCCGTGCTCGTCGACTACTGGGCCGAGTGGTGTGCCCCGTGCCGCCAGATCGCCCCGATTCTTGAAGAGATCGCGGCTGAGCACGGCGACAAGATCGAGATCGTCAAGATGAACGTCGACGAGAATCCGCTGACCCCAGAGCAGGCCGGCATCACCGGCATCCCTGCCCTGCACGTGTTCCGGGACGGCGAAGTGGTCAAGCAAATCCTTGGGGCCAAGCCCAAAGCCGCCCTTCTGCGAGACCTGGCCGACTTCATCTGAGACGGCACGGGACACCGGCGATGTGGCCCGCACGGCACCTCTGGCGTGGGCAACCGATGAACGGAGCACCGAAGTGTCCAACACTTTGAGTACGAGCAAGAGGCGCTACCTGAGCGCGGCCGCCGGCGTGGCGGTTGCCCTCGCGGGGGTCGCGGCGCTCGTACCGTCGGCGTCGGCCGACACCTCCGTCGCGAAGCCTCGCGTCGATACCTTCGAACTGGTTGGCAAGCAGACCTCCGCCGGTGAGGTCGATCTGGGCGAGGCGGGTGTCAGCGTGGGTGACCAGCGGGTCGTTCACGAGGACCTCTACCGCGACGGCGAGAAGGTGGGCGACCACAGCGCGATCTGCACCTTCACGCAGGTCACCCCCGCTGCCCTCCAGTGCGTCGGCACTTTCGCGCTTCCCGAGGGACAGTTCACCGCACAGTCCCTGCTGCACCTGCCCGCCCCGGACTCGGTCGACGTCGGCATCACCGGTGGCTCGGGCGACTACAGCACCGCTCGCGGCTTCATCCGCACCGTCCCCGCGGGTGAGACGGAGCGCCACTTCACCGTGCGCCTGCAGCGCTGACAGCCCGGTTGCGGGATGACGAAGGGCAGGCCGACGGCGAACCTGATCGGCCGCCGCCTCTCGCGGAAGGCGCGCACGTTTCCGCGACGTGCCGCCCGGTAAGCGCGAAGAAGATCAGTGGGATCGCCGCACCGACCGTGAAGGCGACGGCGACGACCGTTTCGGCCCCGACTCGCTGCGTCGCGCCCGCGACGGTGGCGGCGGCGAGAACGGGCCCCGCACACGAGGGCGGCTTCACGCAGTCCGGCACAGGCCGCCTGAGCGGCCTGCGCGCCTGGAGGAGTTTCAGGAGACTGCCGGGCGAAGGCATGCAGGGCGCCGCACCCGTATATCGGTCATGGCAACGGCTGCTGCCGCAGGGACCGTGTCTCAGGCGGCGAGGTCGCGCATCTGTAGCGCTCCGCCGTACGGCGCCCCCGTAGCGGGTCCCGGCTTCCGTCGCCGGTGTCGCGCGGCGCGGTGCGGTCACTGAAGGGCGAGGGCCCGGGTTCATCGGTGCAGAGGCGGTGCAACGGGCGAACGGACAGGCAGGTCAACCGCCAGGCGACCAGAAGTGCCGCGACCGGCACGGCCAGGCGCAGCAGCCCGGTGGCGGGACCAGGGGACACGAAGGCACCCAGCGCCATCGTCGCGCCGACGCCCAGCAGCCAGGCAAGGACCGTCAGCACCGTGAGCGCGACCGACACCGGTACTCCACCCATGCCCCACGGACCGAGGTCCACGTCCGCGTCGAAGCTGGCGGGGGCGGCGACCCGTACCGCTACCAGCAGCCAGAAAGACATGAGCACGACGAGGGCGGCGGTGAGCACGATCGTGGGCAGGCCGGTGGCGGCCTCCAGAAACATCCGCATGAACCGCTCCCCCTTCTCCGCCCTCGGCACACGCGAGTCGTGGTCGGTGACGCGCTGCTCCTCGGATTCCGGTGCCGGGCACCTGCCGGTGTCCGGCACCGGAACCATCCGCAGTGCTCCTCCGCCAGCCATGCTGCCCGGACGGAGCACCCTCGCGCATTGCCGGTTCCCGGCAGCGTTCATCAGGGTCTCCATGCCGGTGGGCCGCCAAGAAGCCGTCACCAGCTCGTCAATAATGCGGGGGACCACGTGACGGACCGGCCGATACGGGAGCAGTATCTGGACGACTGTGCCCACATCCCGACCGAGGTCTCGGCCGCCGACGGGCTACTCACCGTGTCGAGATCGCCGCCCGGTGCGCACAGGTCGAACAGGCCGCGGACGCCGCCTACGGCCCGCGTGCCCTGATCAACACCCATCTGCCGGTGGCGCACGAGGCCTGGCCCGCCCCCTCGGTTCCTCCGACAGCGCCCTCGCCGGGCGGCATGCGGCCTGACGGCACGTCAGGAAGGGTCAGTACGCCGAGAGTTCATCGACGACCGGCTCAACAGTAGCGGCGACCTGCACCACCTCGCCGAGGCTTGGCCTACGGCTGTCCCACGCGCACGCGCACGCGGTCGCCGTCGCCCACCGCCCGGCTCCCACGCGAAGGCGGGGCACCGGCATGTGGAATGCTCCCGCATCGCCCGCTCGGCGACCGCAGCATCCTGCTCGCCACCAGAGATGGCCTGCGCTCAACACGGTCCGCGACGGCACCCAGCCCTCATCAAGAGTTGATCGTTCGCTCAGCGGAGCCTCGAATCCGTATAACGGTCCAGTCACGAGTGCTGGGACTTTCCGGGATTACTCACCGTCATGTGACCTGCATCACTAAAGGATTCGTAAACGACGTGCTAAAACTGCGCAACCCCGCATGGGCTCCTGGCCCCTCTGCAGAGTGCCGGCACGCACCGGCAGTACGACCAACGTGATCACAGCCCGAGTCCGCGGGCCGTGCCACCGCGGCGCGCCGATCGGACAACGGCGTTCGCTCAAAGACCGCACACTTGCCGGCGCAGCCTCCCCGGGCGCCGGTCCCCCCTGCGCCACCGAGGTAGCCATAGTGTCTCTCGACGCATTCACCGATTCCGTCGACAAAGCAGTCAGCTCCTTCTTCGAACCGATAGCCACATGGCTCGGCGAAGTCGTCTTCTACGCCGTCCCCGTCGGCGGAACGGACCTCCCCCTCATCGTCGCCTGGCTCGTCGTCGCCGGTCTGATCTTCACCGGCTGGTTCGGGTTCGTGCAGTTCCGCAAGTTCCTGCTCGCCGTCGACGTGGTGAGAGGCAAGTACGACGAAAAGGGGTCGGCCGGCGAGGTCAACCACTTCCAGGCCCTGACGGCGGCCGTCTCCGGCACCGTCGGACTCGGCAACATCGCCGGTGTGGCCGTCGCCGTCTCCATCGGTGGGCCCGGTGCCACCTTCTGGATGATCCTTTGCGGCCTGCTCGGTATGGCCACCAAGTTCGTCGAGGTCACGCTCGGCGTGAAGTACCGCGAGGTGCACGCGGACGGCACCGTCTCCGGCGGTCCGATGCATTACCTGCCCAAGGGCCTCGCCGACCGCTTCGGCAAGAACGGCAAGACCTTCGGCAAGGTCCTCGCCGTCCTCGCCTCCTTCATGATCCTGTTCTTCGGCCTCTTCGGCGGCAACCTCTTCCAGGTCAACCAGAGCTACGCGCAGCTGGTCTCCGTCGCCGGCGGTGAGGACGGCGCGATCGGATCCTCCACCGGCGCCCTGTTCTTCGGCATCCTGATCGCCGCGCTCGTCGGCATCGTCCTGCTCGGCGGCATCCGCTCCATCGCCAACGTCACCAGCAAACTGGTCCCCTCCATGGCCGGCATCTACATCGTCGCCTGCCTGATCGTCATCCTGGTGAACATCACGGCTGTGCCCGACGCCCTGGTCTCGATCGTCGAGGGCGCGTTCAACCCCGAGGGTGTCGCCGGTGGTGTCCTCGGCGCGCTGATCATCGGCTTCAAGCGGGCCGCGTTCTCCAATGAGGCCGGTCTCGGCTCCGCGCCGATCGCGCACTCCGCGGTCAAGACCAAGCACCCTGCCAGCGAGGGCCTGGTCGCCCTGCTGGAGCCGTTCATCGACACCGTCATCATCTGCACCATGACCGCGCTGACGATCGTGATCGCCAACCCGGCCAGCTGGGCAGAGGCGCGTGAGGATCAGTCCATCGGCGGCGTCACCATCACGTCCGACGCCTTCGGCACGGTGCTTCCCTGGTTCCCGTACATCCTCACCCTCGCGGTGATGCTGTTCGCCATCTCCACCGTGCTGACGTGGGGCTACTACTGCCTCAAGGCATGGACGCACCTCTTCGGCCGCAGCAAGGCCAGCGAACTGACCTTCAAGGTCATCTACACGCTGTTCGCCGTCGCCGGCTCGCTGCTCACGCTGCAGACCCTGATCGACATGGCCGACGCCGTGCTCTTCATGCTCGCCGTCATCAACATCATCGGCCTCTACCTCCTCGCCCCGGTCGTCAAGCGCGAGCTGAACTCCTTCCTGGAGTTCGTCCGCGCCCGCGACGCCGGCGAGATCGACGAGGCCGACGAAGACCAGGAGCCGGTGAAGAGCACCGCCTGACCGCCTCCCACGGTCAGGGAGCCCGACTCCTGAGCGGGCCTGTCCACACCTCGCGCCTTGGTGTGAACAGGCCCGCTCGCCATGCCCTCATACCGTGTTTCCGCAGGTGAAACTGGGTCTGGCAGGACGGGTGGCAGGCGGTTAGGGTGTAAAGAACGCGTCAACGTCCCGCCCGGAGGCGGTGCCACCCGACGCGCGGTGTGCCGGGAAGTCTGGTCGGCGTCCTGGGGCTCGTATGCCCTGAAGTCGACGCCCCGGAGGTCCCACTGATGGCTGCCGCACCACGCGAGCGCTCCCCGTTCCTCGGTCTCCTGCCGCTGCCCGAGCGCAACGCGGTGGTCCAGGCCCTGAGGACGGAAACGGTCGGCGGGCTGGTGCTGCTCGCGGCCGCCGTCGTCGCGCTGATCTGGGCGAACAGCCCTTGGAGCGGGGCATACGAGCAGATACGCGACTTCCATTTCGGCATACCGGCACTCGGCCTGGACCTCTCGGTGGAGCACTGGACGGCCGACGGACTACTTGCGATCTTCTTCCTGGTCGCAGGCATCGAGCTGAAGCGCGAAATGGTCGTCGGCGAGCTGCGCACCCCGGCCACGGCGGCCCTGCCGGTCATCGCCGCGCTGTGCGGCATGGTCATGCCCGCGGTGCTGTACGTCGCCACCGCCACGGCGGGCGGCGGCAGCATGGACGGCTGGGCCGTGCCCATGGCCACCGACATCGCCTTCGCACTCGCCGTCCTCGCGGTCCTCAGCACCCACCTGCCCGCCGCGCTGCGCGCGTTCCTGCTCACCCTCGCCGTCGTCGACGACCTGGGCGCCATCCTGATCATCGCGGTCTTCTTCACCAGCGACCTGAACTTCGCCGCGCTCGGCGGCGCCTTCGCCTGCCTGATCGTCTTCTACCTGCTCCAGCGCTTCCGCGTGCGCGGCTGGTGGTGGTACGTCCCCCTCGGCGTCGTGACCTGGGCACTGATGTACAACAGCGGCGTCCACGCCACCGTCGCCGGCGTGGCCATGGGTCTGATCCTGCGTACCACCCGCGACGAGAAGGAGACCGCCTCACCCGCCGAACGCACCTCCCACCTGCTGCATCCGTTCTCCGCCGGAGTGGTGGTCCCCCTGTTCGCCCTCTTCGCCGCAGGCGTGGGAGTGACGGCCGCTTCCCTGGGTGAGGTCTTCACCCAGCCCGAGCCTCTCGGTGTCGTCGTGGGCCTGGTCGTGGGCAAGACCCTGGGCATCTTCGCGGGCACCTACCTGGCCGCCCGCTTCACCCGTGCCCGGCTCAACCCGGACCTGGCCTGGGCGGACGTCTTCGCGCTCGCCGTCCTCGCCGGCATCGGCTTCACCGTGGCACTGCTGATCGGCGAGCTGGCCTTCCCCGACCCGGCGGCAGCCGAGCACGTCAAAGCCGCGGTGCTCATCGGCTCACTTGTCGCCGCAGCCCTGGCAGGCCTTCTGATCAAGCGGCGCAACGGCATCTACCGGCGCTTGTACGAAGAGGAGAACCTCGACGAGGATCACGACGGCATACCCGACATCTACCAGCGGACCGGCGCCGCCGAGCGCTGATGTGAAGGGGCTGCGGCCGTGCAGGCGTCATGCCTGACCGCGGTGATCGTTGCCGCCGGCTCTCACATGGCAAGCCGCCCGACCTCGGGCGTCGGCATGGTGTTGCCTCACTGTGACGCCCACGGAACAACGCCGCATGCCGCGGTCGCGGCTGAGCCTCCCGAAACCGCCCACCGCCCGGACCAGTTGGCCCTCAGACCCGCTGCCGAGCGGACGTCAGATGCGAGGCAGGTGGGGCTGCCGAGTCCACAGCTCTGGGGCGCGGCGACGGCCCACGCCCGTGTCGCAGGGGCTAAGCGAGAGCTGCTCGGCCCCAACTTGTCTGAACAACTTGCCGCCTTAGTTTCCCGCCTCGCTGCCGCCGGTTCACTCCCGCCTGCTGCGATGCACACCTGTCTCCCCAGCGCCTTCGATCAAGGAGAACTGAGTGAATCTCGTAGTCAACGGCGACGCCGAGACCGGGCCCGGCGGCTCCGCCGAGCCAGTCCCCAAGGTGGCCGGCTGGGAGGTGCGGGAAGGAGCACCCGCGCTCATCCCGTACACCCTGGGGGGCGGTTACCCCGGGCCCGACGACCCCGGACCGACCGACCGGGGCAGCCGCTTCTTCTCCGGTGGCAACAGTGTCCGCACCGCGCTCGTCCAGGACATCGCGCTGCCCGTACGCGGCCGGACCGGACGCCGGGCCGTCGACGCCGGGCAGGTGCGGTACACGGTGGCCGCATGGCTGGGCGGATACGGCACACAGGAGGACGGCGCCCGGCTGTCCGTCGAGTTCCGGGACGACCGAGGGACCCCGGTCGCCCTGTCCGTGCTCGGTCCGGTGACGGCAGCCGAGCGGCTGTCCCGCACCGCGCTCGTGGAACGCACCGCGACTGCCACCGTGCCGCCAGGTGCGCGCACCGCGCGCGTGCTGCTCGTCCTCACTCGCAACGGCGGGGCCTCCAACGACGGCTACGCCGACGCCATCTCGCTCACACTCGCCACTGGAGGACGCACATGACCCGGCTCGACCGACGCGGACTGCTCAAGGCGGCCGGCGCCGCCGGCGCCCTGGGCGTCGTCTGGCCGCTGGCCGCCGGTCTGTCGCCCGCCCAGGCACTGGAAGCCGCCCGTGCGCTGGGTGCGGAGTACGACCCGGCGCCGTTCACCCTGGGGGTGGCCTCCGGCGACCCGCAGCCCGGGAGCGTTCTGCTCTGGACGCGGCTCGCGCCCGAGCCGCTTGCCGCCGAGCAGAACCTGCCCGAGATCGTCGAGGTCGACTGGGTCGTTGCGACCGACCGCGGACTGCGGTCGGTCGTCGCACGCGGCACCGCCACGGCCTCCGCCACGCTCGGCCACAGCGTCCACGTCCCCGTCCACGGGCTGCGCCCGGGAACCCGCTACTGGTACGCCTTCAAGGCGCTGGGCAGACGCAGCCGGATCGGCCGCACCAGAACCGCGCCGGCCGGCCGCGTCCCCTCCGTCCGCTTCGCCGCCGCCAACTGCCAGGCCTTCCACGACGGCTTCTACGCCGCGCACCGCGGCATCGCGCGCGAGAAGGTCGACTTCGTCATACACCTCGGCGACTACATCTACGAGCACGGGCAGGTCGGCGGCGTCCCCGCCGACCACGTCCGCGACCACGAGGGCCCCTCGGTCTTCACCGTCCCCGACTACCGGCGCCGCCACGCGCTCTACAAGGGCGACCCCTCCCTGCGCGAGGCGCACGCCGCCCACCCGTGGTTCCTGACGTGGGACGACCACGAGGTCGTCAACGACTACTCCGGCACCGGCGGGGGAGCGCCCTTCATGCAGCGCCGGGCCGCCGCGTACCAGGCGTGGTACGAGAACATGCCGCACCGCGACGGGGCCGGTGCCGCCTCAGCGCTTCCCGACCCCGAGATCCACCGGGTCCGCCGCTGGGGCGACCTGCTGGAGCTGACCGTGCTCGACCTGCGCTCGTACCGCTCGGCACAGAACCTGTCCGACGGCACGATCCTCGGCTCCGCCCAGAAGGCGTGGCTGAAGCGGAACGTCGACCGGGCCCCGGACTCCTGGCACGTCTGGGCCAACTCGATCATGCTCAGCCAACTGCGCGGCCGCCCCGGCGGTTCGTACATGTTCACCGACCAGTGGGACGGCTTCCTCGCCGAGCGCAAGGAGGTGCTCGGGCATGTCCACAGCGCGGGCCTGGAGGACCTCGTCGTCCTCACCGGGGACTGGCACTCGGCCTTCGTCGACGACATCCGGCCCGACTTCGACGACGTCTCGTCGCCGGTGATCGGTACGGAGTTCACCGCGCACTCGGTGACCTCGGGCGCCTACTCGGCCGACTGGAACGCCCAGAACGGTCCCGTCATGGGCGCGGCCAACCCGCACCTGAAGTACTTCGAGGGCAACCGCTACGGCTACGACGTCTACGAGGTCACCCCGGAGCGCTTCAGCGCCCACATGCGCGTGATCGGCGACCGCCGTGACCCGGACTCCCGGGTCACCACGCTGACCACCTTCCACGTGGACCGCGGCCGGGCCGGTTCCTTCGAGGACCCCGCGACGAGGAAGTCCCCGGCGCAGTACCGCCGCGACTGACCCGCCGAAACGTCCGCCGAACCGTCCGCTGGGCACCGCACGGTGCCCGGCGGTGCCGGTTTCCTGGCAGCCCGAGTACGTTCCCGTCGTGACGGCACGTTCCCGCGCCCGCATGGGCTTGTACGGAGGGCCACAGCGCGGGAGCCGTCCGGGACTGCCCGGATGAGGCCGCCCGGCTGCCGGCTCGTGCACCTCCCTCCGACGGCGGACGCCCGCTGGTCCGGAAGTGGTGCCCGGGTGAGGGTGGTCATGGCCGCGTGTTCTCCGTGCCGTCGGCCCCTGCACAGCGCCTGCGAGGGAGACCGATGTCCGAAGACCTGGAGTCCAAGCCCGCGCAGCCGGTGATCGCGGAGGCGAACAGGGCGCTTCGGCAACGCCTCGCCTTCGACGACACGCAGGACTTGCAGGACGCGCGGCGTGGCTTCATGGGCACCGCCCGGGAGAACCTGATCCGGTCCGAGGACGGGCGCGTGGTGTGGGACCTCGACGCCTATGCCTTCCTGGCGCAGGACTGTCCGGACACGGCCAACCCCAGCATGTGGCGGCAGAGCCGACTGGCCGCCGACCACGGCCTGTTCGAGGTGACAGAGGGCATCTACCAGGTGCGGGGCTTCGACCTGTCGAACATGACCTTGGTGGAGGGCGAGCGAGGCGTCATCGTGATCGACCCTCTGCTCTGCGCGGAGACGGCTGCCGCGGCCCTCGCCCTCTACCGCAGTCACCGCGGAGAGCGCCCGGTCACCGGCGTGCTGTACACCCACAGCCACGCCGACCACTTCGGGGGTGTGCGAGGCGTCATCGACGACGAGAATGTGGGCGGCCGGCGTCCCGGTGATCGCACCCCGAGGGTTCCTGGGGCACGCCGTGAGGGAGAACGTCTACGCCGGTACGGCGATGAACCGCCGTGCCGCCTACATGTACGGTGCCGCCCTGCCGAAGGGCGAGCGCGGGCAGATCGGCGCGGGCCTCGGTCAGACCACGTCCACGGGCTCGGTCGGGTTGATCCCGCCGACGCTGGACGTCACCCGCACCGGGCAGGCGGAGACCGTCGACGGCATCCGGATGGTCTTCCAGATGACCCCCGGCACCGAGGCCCCGGCGGAACTGAACCTCCACTTCCCGGACCATGCCGCGCTGTGCATGGCGGAGAACGCGACCCACAACCTGCTCACGCTGCGCGGCGCCCAGGTTCGCGACCCGCGCGTCTGGGCCCGCTACCTCACCGAGGCCATCAGCCTCTTCCTCGACGCCTCGGATGTCGCCTTCGCGTCCCACCACTGGCCGGTATGGGGCCGCGACCGCGTCCTGACGTTCCTGTCCGAGCAACGCGACCTGTACGCCTACCTGCACGACCAGACGCTGCGCATGCTCAACGAAGGGCTTGGTAGGTGCTTTTGTTCCCCGGCTGGTCATCCCGTGGGCGCGGCGGAGTCGCCCACGGGATGTGCTCACCTGATGAACCGGGAGGCGCGATGCCGTCGAAAAGTTGTCGAACCAACACCCGAACACCCCAGCCCTCCGCACCCCGCGATGACCCGCGACTTCGCTGCGAGCCACGGATCTGACGGACCCGTAGGGCGCTTCTCGTGGTTCCAGCGGTAGCGGCAGTTGAGCTCAACAAGGTCGCGGCTGTAAACCAGAGGCGGTCTCGACCGCCGCCTTGCCCGTATTCCGGTGTGCGCGGCGGCTGTTCCGTGTGGGGCAAACGACCGGCACACTCAGCGACCGGGCCGGGCTACTGTGCTCGTCGTACGGAGCTGACACCGGCCATGGCGGTCGCGCATGACCTCACCCGCAGGGCGACCCTCGCCTGATGCAGCGTCAGCTTGAGACTGTGCACGACTGACAAAGTTCCCTGCACGGATGACAAAGTCCGAAGCCCACGATGATCCTAAAGTCCGTGGATGAGGCCAGCGAAGGGGGGAGCCGGCGGACGGCCCGGCGGTCGGTCTCCTACGGGATCATGCGTCTGACCACAACTAAGGACTGCGTGGTGTCGAGCCTCGCCCCTGTCAGCTACCTACGAACTGGAGAACCGTGAACAGAAACCGTTTCAAGGTCGGCGCCATCAGTGCCATCATCGGCGTGACCTCGACGCTGCTGGTTGGTTTGACGACCGCGAGTCCTGCCTCTGCCGCCACCTCCGAGTGCAACACCGCCAGGATCACGACGGCCGCCCCAAACACCCCCAGCGGGCGGTATCTCTACCTGCCTGCGTACAACAGCTCCCTCTACCTCTGCTGGATGGCCTACGGAACCCGAGGCGACGAAGTCAAAGCGCTTCAGGGGGCGATCAACCATTGCTACAACAGCATCCCTAATCTTGTGGTCGATGGCATCTACGGGGACGCCACCCGGGCAGCGGTACGCGCTGTTCAGACGCAGCACCGAATCCACGTAGACGGCGAGTACGGCCCCGATACCTACTACGCCATGATGTTTCCGGCGTATCGGATCGTCGACAATGGGTTCTCCGGCACCTGCGTCTAGGGGCTGTTCGGAACTCGTCAGCATTGGGTGAGTAGGTGTTTTCTACCTGCGCCACGGATCGCAGAAGGCCGGCAGGTGCCGGGTGCGAAGTCCCGGGATGGTGTGGTGTTGTCTGGGCCTGTCGCGCTCCTGTCTCCTAGCCGGCTTCTGGTGTGGTGTAGGCGAAGTCGTACGGGGCCCAGTCGGTGATCCGGCGGTATCCGAGGCGTTGGTAAAGGGCATTGCTGGTGGGGTTGCCCGCGTCCGTGAAGAGCACGACTTCTGTGGCGCCTGCGGCGCGCGCGGCCCGGCTCACCTCTGCGGTGACGGCGGCCGCGTAGCCGCGTCCGCGGAGGTGAGCCGGGGTGTAGACGGGGTCCACCCGGACCATGCCGGCGATCATCGGGTTCAGGCCTGCCATGGAGACGGGGGTGGCGTCGGGGGTCTCCCAGAAGGTGTAGCTCTTCTCGGCGAAGCGGGTGCTGGCCCAGGAGGCGGCGTCGATGGTGACGGTCTCGCCGAGGTCGGCAGCGAGCCCACGGCACCAGCGCATGAGGTGGTCGTGGTCCTGTTCGCCCGCCGGGCGGCTGTGGCCGTCCGGGTGCGGGTTCGGCGGGGTGAGGGTGTCGAGGCGGTAGAGGTGCATCCGGACGCGGAGTGTGGGCGTCGCGCCGGTGTGCCGCCGCCAGGCTTCGGCGAATGCGGTGGCGGTGTCGTGGTCCGCGGTGACGCCAGCGAGGATGTGGCCGAGGCCGGTCAGATGGACGGCGAGGGCATCGGCCCGCTCGGGGGAGAGCGGGGTGAGGGTCAGCCGGCGAGTCGGCGGGCGGTAGAAGATCGCTTGGGTCTCGCCCGCCGACTCCAGTCGGCCGAAGAGGACGGAACCTGGGGTGAACGCGCCCGGTTGGGTCCGCCACTTTTCCAGTGTGGTGAGCGGCGTGTTGTGCAGAGCGGGGCGCGAGCGGAGAAAGTCTCCGGCGCGAGCGAGGAAGTCCTCGATGTCTTCGGTGAGGTGCCAGGTGTCCGGAAGCATGGTTCATGATCCCGGATGTACTCGGTTCGGTTCAGTGCTTTGCTCGGAGATGCACCGTCGCCACGGCTGGGCCGATGCCTTTCAGCCACGTGACAGGCTGCTCTTGATCAGGCACGAGTTTTCTTCGTCCACTGGCTGGTCCGCGGCCTTTTCCGGGTCAGACGTCGGGTCATCACGGTGATGAGTGCCCAGTTCAGATGTGCTTCGGAGTGCTGGGGCAGCCGTTCGTAATCGCGTGCGTTGCGGCGGGCGTTCATGCACCAGCCGATCGTCCGCTCGACCTTCCAACGGCGGGGCAGGACGACGAAGCCCTTGGCGCCTTTGGGCCTGGTGACGATGCGCAGGGCGAGCCAGAGGCGTTCGCGGGGCCCAGTCCACGAGTTCGCCGGCGTAGCCGCGGTCGGCCCAGACCTGGGTGATCTGCGGTGGGTGAGACGCAGGCGCCAGAAAACGTCGCGGGCGGCGTCGCGGTCCTGGATGTCGGCGGGCGTCACCGTGATCATCACCGGCAGGCCGAGCGTGTCCACGGTGATATGTCGCTTGCGGCCGTTGATTTCCTTCGCGGCGTCGTAGCCGCGGCTGTTCCTGCCGACGGTGGAGGCGCCCTTGACCGACTGGGAGTCCACGATGAGCGTCACGGGGTGCGGGCAGCGGCCCTTCCGGTACGGATCCGGTGTCGGAGTTGATCGCGGATGTAGGTGACGACTCCGGCCCGGTTCCACCTCCGGAAAAACCCGTAAACCGTCTCCCGGGGTGGGAAGTCCGCAGGTAGGGCCCGCCACCACGCTCGACGAAGCCGCCCTCCGCGCCGTCCTCCTCGGCACCGTCACGCCCGATCAGCTGGCCGGCCGTTCGGACGTCGAGAGCACCGGCGATCCGGGAAGACTGTCCGCACTGCTCGGCCACCTTTCCGCCCCGGACACCGACTTCGCCATCGTCACTCCCTGACCCGACCACGGCGAACATGCCGGGACCGCCGACCGACGGATGTCCGCCGGCCACAGGTAACGGAGCCCCTCGTCCAGACTTGGTGCCGGCGTGCACCCGCGATGCGGATCCCCAGCCACGCCGACACCCTCTAGTCGTCTTCCTCCGTAAGGGCGTCCTGGATCCGCCGGGCTACCGTGGCGACGTCTATGCCGTTGGCGGCGGGAATCTCGATGTTGACCTTCTCACCCTTCGCCGTGATCTGGACCGTGATGCCGGTGGGTCGGCCGAAGGTGTTCCGGATGAGCTCCGTGAGCCGGAGGAAGGTGTCCGGTGCCTGAAGGAGGCTGATGGTGGTGGTGGTCACGGTGATACCGATCAGGGCGATCTCGGCGGCGGAGCCCCGAGTGCCCGGGCGGATCGCCAGCCTCTGACGCACGAGAGCGTCGGCGAGTTCGGACGGCATGGCTACGGCAATCAAGAGTGGCCCTTTCATAGGTGTCGGAGTCGGCCGTGCGGTGCGCGCGGACGAGACTGTGTCAGTACGCCTGGTAAGAGGCCCAGATGACGGGGTGCGGGTCACGGACGTCGTCGCCGGTGTCGGTCGTTCCGCGCAGTGAGCAGATCTTCCACTCGTTGAGCATCCGCAGCTGAAGCCTTCTCAGCAGGGCCGCGTGATCGCCCTGCGGCCGCTCCAGCATGCCCTCCACGATCAGGTCCTCGAACACCTCGGTGAACGACGAGTCGAGGATGTCGACGGACGTGGCGATCACCTGGTCGGCACCCGACTGGACGGCACCGGCGGCGAGCCCGATGGCCTCGCCGCCGAGGGACGAGGCGGTCGAACTGGAGCAGCACGACAGGACCACCCGTTGCGGCATCGGCAGGAACGGTGTGCCGTCGTCGAGGCTGCCGAACAGTTCCCCCGAGCTCACGAAGTCGTCCCCGGCCAGGGGAAGGGCCGCCCACGCCGGGTCGGAGTCGTGCACCGCGTGCCCGCGGTAGAAGAACAGCCCCTGGGCCGAAGGCCCGATCCGGTGGAGCGCCTGGAGCAGGGCTTCCTTGGTGGCGGGCACGGGAGACCCCACTGCTTCCAGCAGTGTGGCCGCGCTCCGTACCACGGACTCCGAGGTGCGCTCGCGCAGCGTCCCGTCCGGGTTGTCGCATGCCAGCAGGAACGGTGCGGGTGATGAGGAAGGCTGCCCTGTCCGCGCGCCGCGCACCGAGCGCATGAGCTGAGTGGGGGTGGAGGTCCACATCCGTAGTGCGGCCCGTTCCACCAGTCGATGCTCGGTCCCCGGGATCATCGCGATCGGCCAGGGCACACAGGCGAGTTCGCGTGCCGGGGAGATCGTCAGTGGCAGCGGATCGGCTTCCGTGGCCGCGCTCAGTTCCTCGACCAGCGTTGGCGGCAGGAGATCGCCGACCGTACGGGTGATGATCTGTTCCTCGGCCGACTTCCAGCTCTCGAGATGTGTGTAGGGCTCGTAGTAGTCGCCGGGTCCGCGCCGGTAGGGGAACAGGCTCCAGGTCTTCGGTTCGGACGACTGGGCCTGCCCGGCCAGGGCCAGCAGTACCGGCTTGACCCGGTCCCGCTCCCGGAGGTCCTCCTTGCCGTATCCGATCGGCTTCGCGTCCCGGGCGGCGAACCAGAAGAGGTAGCCGTCCTCGATGTGCGAGGACCAGAAGAGGCCCGCGGGCAGCGCCTCGTCCAGAGGCCGGGGCGCGAGTGCGTGCGCTCTCTCGGCAGGCAGCACGTCGCCGTAGTGGGGCGTGAGAAGCGTCGTGCCCTGAAAGGACACGGGCGAGGGGAAGTGCAGCAGCGTCGCACCGAACGCGTCGTCGAGCGCGGTGAAGAGTGCCTGGGAGACGAGCGGTGTGCTGCTTTCGGCCGCATCGGTCGCCTCCGCCGACGTGCTGAACCCGCTGTCCGCGAGCTTCGAGGTCTCCTCCTCGGCATCGACCTCGACGACCGTTCCGATCATGGACTGGAGGCGGCACGACTCGATGAGTTCGGCCACGGCCCGGCCGTCGCCGAGGGCAGTCGCCGATGCCAGCGCCGCGTGCCTCGATGGCCCGAAGTTCGCCCAGAGAGCCACACGTTGCGTGTGCGAGCAGGCGCGGTAGCGCTGAGCGTCCAGCTTTGCCCATGCGGCGAGAGCAAGACCAAGCCCTTCCTCGTAGCGGCCCAGGGCCACCCAGATCGCCGCGGACCTCTGCTCCAGTTCCCCGATCAGCCAGTAATCGGCCCTCTCCTCGGTCAGCCGCCCGATCGCCGAGGTCAGGACCCCCAACGCCCGCTCCGGCTGAGCGTCCTCGGTGAGGCGCTCCGCCAAGCAGGAGGCCAGGTACGTGTACGGGATGATTCCCAGCTTGCGCACCCGCTCGATCCCGGCTACGTCGTGCGCGCCGATGCCCGGCGTCTCATCCAGCACCCGCGCGGCTATCCGATGGAAGACGGCGGACGCTCCGTGACTCGCCCCTTCGATGGTCTTCAGATGGTCGAGCGCGGCGTCCCGGTCTCCTGCCTTCATGGTGAGGACGACCAACTGGCAGAAGGTCCGGCGTTTGTGCCGACGTGTGGGCCAGTAGATCGCGGCTCCCGCGAAGCACTCCGCCGCGGTGGCCCAGTCGGCGAATCGCACATATTCGCGCCCGAGCAGTTCGTAGAGGATCGCCAGCTGCCTGTCGGCCGGCGGCAACGAGTCCCGTGGCCCGGGGTGTTGGACAATGCGAATCAGCATCGAACGTACATAGGAGACCCCCGCGTTTCCCGAGTCGTCGGCATCTGCGAGGGTCACCCCGCCAAGGACCCCCTCGAGTTCCAGGAGGTCACGGCGCAGTGCATCCGGCAGATCCGCACTGTGTTCGAGAAATGCGTCGATGAGTGCTGCGATCCGCTTGATGCCGGGGGAAGCAACAGTCCCACGGTCCGGACGTAACCGGCGTCGCCCGAGACGTCCCGCCACAACGAGAAGACGTCCATACGCGGTTGATCTCATGCCTGCCCCCCAACGGCTCAGGCTCCCCTGTACGGCACCAGGAGATTCGGGGCGCAGTGCGACCGATGTCCGGCAGCGGGGTAGCCATGGAAATCATGCCGTCCCCCGGCGGCCGGAAGGGCTGGTTCACGCAATTTCGGGATACGCCAGGCGAGGCACGTCCCGAGCTGGGTGCAGTGGCTCAGCCGGCCTGCTCGCGGTCGTGTCGAGGCCGCGGTGCGCGAGCCGGCCAGCCCGGCATCCATACGCGTGTCGCTGAGACCGTGCCGGATCAGCTCGTCCGCGGGCTGACGACCGCCGACGTCGACCGGGGCCGCCGGCCAGTCGGCCCCCCCGCCCCGACGGTCCGACGCTCCCCGGGCGGCGCCGCTCGCGGGGGTGTATCCAGTACGTATGACTCCTCGGCGGCTCCGTGCGGATCACCATTTGCCGGAGGAGCCCCGCCGCTTTCTGCTGGTGGCGCCGATCCTGCTGATCGCGGTCGTCACGGCGGTCGACATCCTCGCCCCGCCCAGCGTCCATCTGGGCCCTTTCCTGGTCGCAGCGCCCGCCGTAACGGCGTCGTTCGCCGGTCCCCGCACCACGGCCTGCGTCGGCGCGCTCGCCGTCCTGGCGCAGGTCATGGTCGCGATGGTGCGCACCACACTGGTCGACCTGAATCACGCCTTCCAGATCATCGCACTGATCCTGATCTCGGCGATCGTGACACTTTTCGCCTACTGGCGGGAACGCCGTGAGGACGAGATGACCCGGCTGCGCTCGGTCGCGAAGTCCGCGCAGGGCGTCGTGCTCAGACCGCTTCCGCATCAGATCGGCCCGCTGCGCATCGCCTCCGTCTACCTGTCAGCCGAGCGTGAAGCGCAGCTCGGCGGCGACCTCTATGCCGCCGCCCGTACGGCGCTGGGGACCCGGATCGTCATCGGCGACGTCCGCGGGAAGGGTCTTGAGGCGGTCGGGGACGCTGCCCTCCTGCTCGGCGCGTTCCGGGGCGCTGCCCACCGTCAGGCGGACCTGGCCGAACTCGTCGCCTTCCTGGAGGGCACCGTCTCCTCCGATCTGGACGACCCCGTCGCCCCCGAGGACAAACCCGATGACCTGGGCGAGGCATTCATCACCGCAGCCGTGCTGGATGTACCGAACGACGAGTCCGCCCTGTACCTGATCAACTGCGGGCACCCTCCGCCCCTGCTGGTGGGCGGGGGCCGGGTCCGCCTTCTGGAGGTGAGCCGGCCGGCGCCGCCCCTGGGGCTCACCGAGTTCGTGGACACCGACCTCTCCCCGCAGCGGTTCGCGTTCGAGGCGGGTGACATCGTCCTGCTCTACACGGACGGTGTCATCGAGGCCCGCGACGGCCACGGCACCTTCTACCCGCTCACGGAACGAATGGAACGCCTCGTCGGCGGCAGGGTCGTCGGACCTGAGGCCTTGCTCTCCCGGCTGCGCGAGGACCTGCTGCGGCACGCGGGTGGGCACCTGGGTGACGACGCCGCCATGGTGGCGATCCAGCGGCTGCCGGGACCGTCGTGAGCAGACCACGGCAACGTCCGTCGGCAGTGGCAAGTGGGCTGTCGAGAGCAACCGCGCGGCGGAGGGTGTCTCGGTGCCGGGTCGGGAATGCGACGGCGAAGGCCGCTGTTCTTCACGACAGCGAATGGCATGCACTCGCCAGTCGCGGTCTGTGGTGAAAGGAGGGCCTCATGGCACGCAACGCCACTCGTCCCGTCGTCACGCTGAAGTCGACGGCCGGGACCGGCGTCACGTACGTGACGCGCAAGAACCGTGGGAACGACCCCGACCGGCTCGTCCTGCGCAAGTACGACCCGGTGGCGGGGGAGCACGTCCTCTTCCGTGAGGAACGCTGAACGGTGCCACCGGCGGCGACCCATGCCGGATGCCCTGGCGGGAGCACGGCACGACGCCCACCCGCCTGTCGCCGCCAAGGCCGTAGGCGAATCCCCCAGCACGCACAGGAGGTGCAGAGTCATGAAGGTACGTAAGTCCCTGCGTTCACTGAAGTCCAAGCCGGGGGCGCAGATAGTGCGCCGGCGGGGTGTGACGTTCGTGATCAACAAGAAGGACCCGCGCTTCAAGGCGCGCCAGGGCTGACGGCGCTCCGTTCTGACCGACAGGTCCGGCCCCGCCACGCGCGGGGCCGGACGGGTCCACAAGGGCGGGGAGTCATAACGACAAGGGCGTCGACGGCATCGAGAAGCCGCTGGGGCGTACCGGACTCGGAGCGGCAGCAGCGTGTGCGCCCGGCATGCGGGGGTGAGCTCCCACGTCAGTCACCTGAGTGGTTTGGGCATCGGGCCCGACGATCGGCTGCCATCTCCTCCTAATCTCTCTCGGTAGTCGCATGACTACTGAGAGCGAAAGGGGAGAGGGATGCGTTTCACGTCCACTGGCCGACTGGCGGCCGTTGCCTCGACAGCACTGCTGCTGCTCGGCGGGGCTGCCACCTCTGCACAGGCGGCGGCACCTGGACCTGTCCTGTACTCGATCGACTTCTCCAACCCCCAGGAGCAGGACGACAACAATCTGCCCGAGCCCTACGGAAGGGTCTGGCTACAGGCGCCCTGGGGCCAGCAGACCGCCCTGTGGGAGCACCCGGACGTCGGCCTCAACACGCCCACACTTCCGCGCTACCCCGACGCCGCCCCCTACGAGATCAGGTTCGCCGACCACCCCGTCACCGAGGTCTGCGCCGTCGTGAACGAGGACGACACCGGCATCAACGACGACGACGTACTCGCCGCGGGCTGCGTGCCGGTCCACGGCCCCGGCAGCTACACCGTCTCGGGCGACGACGGATCAGTCACCGTCAACCTGTACGACGTCTGACAGCGCTGCTGAGCTCGTCGCCCCTCGCCCCCGCCGTGGCCCCGCAGGCCACGGCGGGGGCTGCTGCGGTGAAGCGCCTGGCGGACGTGAGTCCGGGAGTCCAGCGGCGTCATCACGGATCGGCGAGTGACCGTACTCATCGCCGAGGAGCGTCGTTGGCCAGGTGCGAGCAGCATGCGTCGCCTGACCCCGCACGCATCCACGAGGTCCCGATGACGCGCCTCGCCCGGTCATACTGCCGATCGCCGTACTCACCGTGGCAGCCGCGCTTGCTACGGCCGGCAGGCCGGGCGGGCCGCTCAGCCGGCTCTCGGAGATCCGCAGGACCATGGCGAACAGGTCGACGGCGGGGATGCGGTCATTGACCTTCCCTGTGGCCTGGGCCTCGACGATCGCCGCGACTCTGACCTCATAGCTGGCGTGGCGCTCGTCCTCGGCCGGTCCGGCGAGGTCAAGGATGCGCCAAGAGGGGAGAGGGCCGTCAGATCAAGCCGGGCGCGCATCTCCCGCTGCTCTCGGTGCTCTCCTGTGGCCAGGAAAAGGCGCAGGACGCCGATGGGGTGCCCGGGCATGCCCGGGCACCCCGTCATGGGTCAGGTCACTGAACGACGGTCCGGGCGCTGCCCGTGATGCCGCCGGAGGTCACCGAGATGGTGACGGTGCCGGCGCGGTGGGCGGTCAGGCGGCCGGTGGCGGGGTCCACCGATGCGACCTTGGGGTTGCTCGAGGACCAGACGTGGGAGGCCGGATCCGCGATCGGGATGGTGAGCGGTGCGATGTTGTCGCCGGCGATCATGTCACCGGTCGCGGTAATGGTGACTCGATCGCCCTTGGAGATCGGGTCCTCGGGGCCCTTGACGGTGATGGATGCCAGGGCCGGCTCGACGCTGAACTGCAGGTCACCGTCGTTGCCGATCCGGATCAGACCGAAGTGGTAGAAGCCACCCTGGTCGGCCGGGGCGTAGGCCGGCATGCCGAGGTCCGCGAAGGTGAACTGCGGGATGCCGCCCTCGTCGACGGTCGTGCTCTGCCCCTCGGGGTCGAGGATCTGCTCGGCGAAACCGCGGGCGTGACCGTACATCATGATCACGTGCTGCTTCGGGTGCGTCTCCTGGTAGCGCTGCACGAGTCGCAGGTACATACGCGCCTCCCAGCGGTCCGTGAACTGGCTGTTCGCGGCCGGGTGCGGGTCGTACGCGGGCATGTGGGTGATGACCAGTACGTCCCTGGCGGTGGTTTCCGTCAACTGCCGCACCAGCCAGGGGTACTGGGCGCCCTCCGGGTCCTGGAACGGGTCCGAGGACTGCAGGCTGCCGTGTGAGTTGTCGGTGACGATCATCCGCGCCGCGCCCTGGGTGTAGGCGTAGTGGGTGTCACCGAAGGTGTCGCTGTAGTTGCCGTTCTCGGAGTCGGCGCCCTGGGTGATCTCGTGGTTGCCGACGATGTCGCGCTCAGGGATGCCGAGGGCGTCCATCTTGGACTTGGCGTACTGCAGGTCCACCAGTTTGCCGTCGTCGGACATGTCACCGAGGAACTGGGCAGCGTCTGGCCGGGCCTGCGGGCTGAGGGCGGGCAGCCGCTTGGCGATCGTGTCCATCACATTGCTGCTGACCGACCCGGGGTCGCCGGCGAGCATGTGCGCGTCGTCGCCGGCGAGGAGGGTGGTGCCCTTCTTGGCGAAGTCGGCTGAGTTCTCCTCGAAGGACAGCCACTTCGGGTTCTTCGGGATCGCGGTGTACTCGGGCACCGTGACCGGTCGCGGCGAGTACAGCGCCTGCAGGCCGGCGACGTTGAGCGAGCCGCTGTAGGCGGTGCTCGGGCTGATCGCCAGGAAGTCGATGAAGCTGATCGTCAGCGGGAACTGCATGCCGGCGGGCAACTGGGCGACTGCGAGGTGCCAGCCCTTCCACGTGACGAACGTCGGGTACAGCGTCGTGGACGTGCCGTTGACGCCGATGTACTTCTCGGCGAGTTCGATGCCGTTGCCGTCACCCTTGATCCAGACCCCTATGCCGGTGGGAACCTGGCCGTTGTGGGTGTCGGTCTTCAGGGTGACGCGGGGCGAGAGGACCAGCTGTTTGACGCCGGAGCCGGCCGGCATCGAGTAGTCCAGGCGCAGCGAGCCGGACTCGGTGGAGCCGGGCGGCACGACGCCGGGGTCGGCGGTCAGGTCGGCGGGCTTGCCGGTGGTGTTGTTGCTGAGCCGCCAGACGTCGAGGCTGGTCATCGGGTCGATGACCTTGCTGACGCTGCCGACTGCGATCGATGTGCTGCCGGTGGCGCCCGCGACGTGGGCGCTCACCTCGGCGAGGCCACCGTGGTCGGCGTCGGCCGTGAACAGGCCGTGCGCGTCGACGGTGCCCAGGTCGTCCGGGGTGACTTTCCAGGTGGCGGCCTCGGCGGGGATCTGCACCTCGTCGCCACCCTCGACGGTGCCGGAGAGGGTGAGCTGCTGGGTGGCGCCGTTGTCGAGGTCGGCCTTGTCCGGCGAGACCGTGAGGGTCTCCAGCTTGCTCACGACCTCGAGCTTCTCCGAGGTGGAGGCCCGGCCGTCGTACGCGATGATCCGGCCCGTTCCCGCGCGGTGCGGGGTGAGCCTGCCGTTGTCGTAGGACGCGAGGGACGAGGGCACGACCCGGACGTGGACCTGGCCGGCCGACGGGTTGGCGTAGCGGTCGACGGAGTGGACCGGGAGCGGGACGGAGCCGCCGGCGACCGTGGTGACCTTCTCACCGCCGTTCACCACGACCTTGACCGCCGGTCCTGCCTCCTTGGCGGTGGAGTAGAAGAAGATGCCGTTGGCGACCGGGCGTTCGGTGTTGCCGGGCAGGTCCGAGGGTGTGTTGACGAGCTCGGCCTGGTGCGCGCCGGGAGCACGGCTGACCATGCCGGTGGAGCCGCCGCCGTCGAAGAGCATCGCGGTGTGGGCGCCGTGGGCGACCATGTAGCCGGCGACCTCGTCACGGGTCACGCCGAAGGCGGTGGAGGCGCCGCCATGGCCGTCGACCGCGACGACGATCGCGTGCTTGCCGTCCTCGGTGATGCCGACCGCGGTCTCCGGGTTGGCGCCGCTCGGCGGGGTGCCGGTCAGGTCCTTGTAGACCTTGCCGTCCTTCACCAGCGTGTCGACACCGCTGATCAATTGGGTGACATCGTCATCAGGCGAGAGCCGGGTGGTGATGCCCACCGTGTCGCCGCTGTGCAGGTTGTCGGTCAGCCACTGCCCGCCGTCGCCGCCACCGAGCAGGCCGAGTTGGTCGGCGGCCAGTCGCGGAACGGTGGTGACGCCGGTCTGTACGCCGTCGACGACGAACCTGCCGTCGGTGACGTGGCCGACGGCCAGGGTGGAGGGCTTGGTCAGGCCCGGGGTCTCGCCGAGGGCGGGGGTGACCTCGGTGATGCCGCCGGACGTCACGTCGTTCACGGTGTTCACCGAGGTGAGCGAGCGGGTCGCGGAGCCGGCGGTGATCGTCCCGGAGAAGGTTTCCGGGCCCATCACCATCGTGCCGTCGGGCTTGACGCCCAGTTGGGAATCGAAGCCCGGCTTGGGGCTCTTCAGCAGGCGCCCATCGGTCATGATGCCGCCGAGCGGTCGGCCGCTGGCGTGGATCTCGAAGTAGTCGCCGTTGACACCGGCCACCGCGTGGGTGCGGTGGGCCATCGATGACGGGGTCTCGTCTGCCGGGTTGGTGATGGTGTCGTCGGCCTGGACCATGCCGACCCGGAGGTTCGGGTCGCCGAGGTCGGCCTCGAGCACCTGGATGTGCTGGCGGCCGCCAACGGTGTCGTAGGTCTCGCTGTAGTGCTCCAGGCCGCGAGTGACGGTCTCGGCCGGCGTGCGGGTGTGGTCCACGACCAACGGCCAGTTCTCCGGTGTGTCCGGGAGCCAGTTCCCGTTCGCCGCATGGCTGTCGGCGGCCGTGTCGTCGGCCGAACCGGATGCGGTGCCTGCTCCCGTCACAGCACCGGCGAGCGCCAGTGCCACCGCGGTCGCCACTGCGGTACGGCGAGTGCCGACTCCCACAGGTCTCTTTGCGCGAAGTCTCATCATGTGTTTCCTCATGGACATGCGCGCCGGTGGGCACCGGCGCGCACGACCACCGCACACCGGTTCGGCGGATCGGAGGTTTCCGTTCCGGGCGACGCAGGTGAGCATCAGGAATGCTCTCCCACCGCATTTGGTCAAGATAAGTAAACTTTCAACTTTTGCTCGTCCCGGAGGATCTGGGGGACGGTGCCGCAGCAGTGGGTGGCCAGGGCTCCGGCGCCCCGACATACGTCTCGACAAGCGCCACCCGGGCCGATGACGTGGCCAAGCCCGGCTTGATCCCGCCGAACCGGCCGGCCACTGCCGGCATCGAGAGCGAACAACGAATACAGCCGCTGCCCCGAAGGTCCTCTCGCGGCAAGACGCCGTTGTTCAGCGGCTACGTCGCCCATTGCAGCCCGAGGGCGGCCAACTGCTGGAGCTTCTCGGCGCTGAGCTTGTCACGCCTGGTTCTGGTGTTCGACAGCCACACGCCGAGTTTCACCTCGGTTCCGTCCGGCAGAGTCTCGACATGGGTGCGGCTGACGGGGCCGACGAGGCCGGTGCGGGCCTTGTACTGGACCAGGGCCGCAATGCCCCGCTGGAAAGCTCCCGTGCCGGTTTTGCGAGCCGGGGCCGGGGCCTCCTGCTCCGGCGGTAGTGACGCGACGCCGATTTCCTCCAAGAGCTCGCGCTGCCCGCTGCTCAGGCTCTGCCATGCGGTGTGCTGTCGGTTCTTGTGCAGCCAGCGCCCGATGTCCATGCCGTGAACGGTGACGCCGGGGAGGACATCGGCCGTGCCCTCTTCGTCGCGGAGCAGTTCGCGGGCGGCGGCGTAGTGCCGCTGCCAGTCGGCCGGCCACGCCGGATTCCAGTGCTCGTCGATCTGCTCCAGCGCCTTGGCCCACTCCGGGTGGCCGTCCAGGGCGCCGGGTCGGCGCAGGTTCGACAGCCACTGTCCTACCGGCCGGTCCAGGGCAGTCGCGGACCGAGGCGCACACAGGGTCCAGTGCTCCTCGTGGTAGGCGCGGGCGGCCGCTAGGTTCTCCTGGAACCGTTCGTCCGTCAGCGACCAGACCATGCCGAGCTTTTCCAGTCGGGTGGCGCGCCGGCCGGTCAGCTGGCCGGCTCCGTAGGCACGTCGTTGTTCGGCGATCCACTGCCCCAGGGGGTAGGCGCCTTCCTTGTGCCCGTACGGTACGCGGGCGTGGCCTTCGCGTTCGGTGTACCGCTTCAGTGCTGCCCAGCCGCGGGCCCAGTCCTGCTTCTCGGTGTCGATGACGTTGAAGGACACCCACTCGGCGACCATGACCGGGTCGCGGGGCGCTGCGAACCGCAGCAGCAGGCGGGATTCTTCCTCGCCTTCCTCCGGGGCGGAGCCGATCCAGGTCGAGGGCTGGGCGACGTTCTTCTGCGGCTCCTGGGGGACGGCGAGGAGTTCGACGGCTTCCTCGTCGTGTGCGCGCAGGCCGGCCAGGACCTTGACCAGGGGCCGGTAGGACGCGGAGGTGAACATGTCCTCGGGTCGCTCCCCAGGGGACAGGAAGACCGGGACGATGAGCGAGGCGAGCTTTCGCTGTCCCGGCTTCTGGCGCAGTGCGCGGCCGATGGCCTGGACGATGTCGTGGGGTGCGCCCTTGGAGTCCAGCAGGGCGACGCTGTCCACGGCGCGGATGTCGACGCCTTCACCGAGGACCCGGCAGTTGGACAGGACGGCGCGTCGGGCGGTGGTGCCGAAGCCGGCCAGGACCTCGCGTCGGTGTTCCGGGGCGTGTTCACCGCACAGCCAGTCCGCCCAGATTTGTGCCGGGTACGTCTCGGGCTGGTCGGCGTGCAGCTTGGCCGCGACGCGGTCGAGTCCTTCGGCGTAGGCCTGCGCTTCCATCGTGCGGTGGTGGAAGGTGATGCAGGTGTTCAGGTCGTGGTCGGCCATGGTGCGCAGCAGTGCGGCCTGCAGGGCGCCGAGCCGTTGCCCGCGCACTTCCTCACCACGGCCTTCCTCGGCCATCAGCCGCTCCGGTGTGACCACGGGGTCGCTCAGTTCGACCACGATGATCTGGTAGCGGGCGAGCAGGCCGCGGGAGACGGCCGAGGCGAGGGTGAGCTTGTACAGGACGGGGCCGAAGACGGACTCGTCGTCCATGGAGGCGACCAACTCCCGGGGCAGCGGGTCCCGGACGCCTTCGGCCACCTCCCAGTTGGGCCGCTCCTGCCAGATCCGGGGCGTGGCGGTCAGGTAGAGCCGACGCGCGGCGGGGATGACCTGCTGGTCGTGAACGTCGGCCCATGCCTTGCCCATCGAGCCGCTGGTCCGGTGCGCCTCATCGACCACAGCGAGGTCGACCGGGGCGAGTTGCTGGCCGTACGCGCCTTCGAAGGCTTCGGCCAGGACAGGCAGTGAGGCGTAGGTGGCGTAGATGGTGACGGGTCCCTGCCCGTGCCACAGGGCCAGCTGGATCGGGTTGGTGGTGCAGCGCACCTTGAGGTTCCACAGTTGCGGGTCGTCCTGGAGCGAACACACCGCCACAGCAGGTCCCTTGTGGCCGGCGTGGTGCCACGCCGCCACCGACTGAGACAGCAGGTCCAGGGTCGGCACCAGCACGAGGACGCGGCCGCGGGGCGCGAGCCGCTTCGCCGCCGCGGCGGCCATGAAGGTCTTGCCCGTCCCGCACGCGGCATGTACCTGCCCCCGTAGTCCGTTCGCGGGGATCCCGCCCGGCGGCACGTCCAGGCCACGCACGATGGCGGCGACGGCCTCGATCTGGTGATCCCGCAGCCGAACCTCGGACATGGTTCCACTCTCCAGCCTCATTGCATTGGAGCGTTCACTCTTCAGGGCTCGCGTGCCGCCTCAGGCGTGGGGAGGAGCGTCAAGGAACCGGTGGAGGGATGCCGTCATGTGCGTCACGAAGGAGTCACGGGTCCGGTCGGACACCAGACCCAGGGACAGGTACGGGTTGAGGTCCTCCAACTCGACGAGCAGCAGCTCGCCTTCCCGAGTGCGGCAGGCGTCCACGCGCTGGATGCCGTGGTCGAGCGTGTTCCAGTCGAGGAAGCGCTGAGCAAAGGTCAGGTCGGCGTCGGTGGGCTCGTAGCGCTCAAGTTTCCAGCGCCGCTCGGGATCGGGGGCGTGCAGGGCGTACTGGAAGGTGTCGTCGATGTAGTAGAAGGACACCTCGTAGCGGAAGTCGATGCGCGGTTGGACCAGGATGTCACCGTAGGCGATGCCACCCAGCTGCTCTCGGGGGACGAAGGTCAGGCCTATGGAGTCCGCGCCCGCCTTCGGCTTGACCGCGTACTGGCCGGCCTCGGGCAGCAGATGCAGGTGCTCGGACCGGGCGATGGTGGGGATGACGGGGTATCCGGCGGCGGTCAGGTCCAGCAAGTACTGCTTGCCGGCCATGTCGCCCCGACCGGACAGCGGGTTGTAGACCCGGGTACCGCGGGCAGTGGCCCGCTCCCGGAAGGCGTCGTATTCGTTCTGGTAGTGCAACACGGGCCCGCTGTTGCGGACCACCACCACATCGAAGGTGTCCATCAGCGCGGCGGCTTCCAGCGGGTGGCACAGTGCGATGTCGAAGTGGTCGCGCAGTCGGGAGGTCAGCCATATGTCCTCGTCGCAATAGCGCCGTCCCCGGGCCTGGTAGGCAAGGTCGGTGACATACAGAACTCTGCGGCTGTCGGGCAACGTGCGTCTCCTTGGACGGTGCCACTGTTCATGCGACGCACGGTCTGCGCAGCGCGTCGTCAACCTAGCAGATGCATCCGAGTAAGTTAAACATAAGGCTAAATTCGGGGTTAATCGATGCTAGGGTGCGGCTGGGAGGTAGACGTCTATGGCCACCGAGGAAGAGCTGTTCGCCAGCGTGGACGCCCTGCTGGAGGAGGAGCCCCAGCTTCCGTCCCCGGCGGAGCGGGCCCGGCTGCGCGAGGCGGCCGGCATCACCCAGGCCCGCCTCGCGGCCGCGCTGCGCAGCACGACGCAGAGCGTCAAGAACTGGGAGAACGGCCGCTCCGAGCCCCGCCCGCCGCGGTTGGAGGCGTACCAGCGACTGCTGCGCGGCTGGGCAGCGAAGTACCCCCCGCACGGCGCGCCCGCCCCTGCGCCTTACCTGGCAGCCACGCCGCAGCCCGAGGCGCCGGCCACCTCCACCAGCCGGGCCGCCCAAGAACGGGAGAGCGCAGCGCCGTTGGAGGTCGCCGCTGCCCAGGCCTCATCCGAGCCCCCCGCCGTGCAGGCCTCAACCGCCCCCCCCGCCCGCACGGCCGCGCGCCCGGCTACGTCTTCGCGACGTCCGGCCGAGCAGAGGGCCGGGAAGCCCGCCCCCGACTCGCGGTTTCCCCACGGCCCGCTCGCCGTCCTGGACGGTGACGGCTCCGCGTACGGCGTCGACGGCATCGTCCTCGACTGCCCCGCGACCACGATCCCGGAGCTGGTGGAGTGGACGCTGCGCGATTCCGCCCTCGGTGCCGCCAAACTGCACCGCTACGGCAAGGACAGCGACCCGCTGATCGTGCTGACCGCCGCGGCAGCCGTGAAGCTGGGGCTGCCGGAACGCCTGGAGGGCCACGAGCAGCGCCGCTCCCTGCGCCTGCCCGCCGACCACCCGGTCGTGAAGCAGGTCGCCAAGGCCAAGTGGCAGCTGACGCAGCGGGGGTTCGGCCCGTGGGCGCGGATCTACCGCAAGGCTCAGGGACGCGAGCGGCAGTGCGTGCAGCTGGCGATCCTCTCCTGGGACGCCCTTGATGAGCGGTCCTGGCCTGGCGTCGTCGACATGGAACCGGCCGACATCGCCCGCGTCCTCGGGCTCTACGCCCAGCGGATCATCACCCCGCGCGGCTCCACGGCCGTCTCCGGGCTGGAGCTGATGACGGCGCTGCGCCCACCCACGCGCGCCGAGCGGGACGAAGCGACCGGCAACTGGGTGCCCGGTCACAATCCCGGATCCCTGGGCACGGAGCCCATGGACCCGGCGCCGCCGGAGGCCACGCCGGAGCACCCCGTCGTCGTCAACACCGGCTGGAGAGGCGGATTCCTCAACGAAGAGGCGTACCAGTGGGTGCGGCCGGTGGACTGGCTGACGGACGCGGAGTGCATGCTGCCGTACGCGGTCGGCCTGGACCTCAACACCGCGTTCCTTGCCGCTGCGGCCCGCCTCGTCGTCGGTCTGTCCGCACCGGACCACTTCCACGCCCCGAAATTCAACCCGAAGATCCCCGGCTCCTGGCTGGTCGACCTCTCCCACATCGAGCTGGACCCGCGCCTGCCCTCGCCGTTCACGCCGGACGGCACCCGCCCGACGGGACCTGCCTGGTACCAGACACACACCGTCGCCTACGCCCAGGAGCTCGGCCACAACGTCCAGCCCGTGGAGGCGTATCTACGCCGTGAGACCGGCGCGTACCTGGACCCGTGGCACGACCGCCTCAAGAACGCGTACGTCGACACCCTCGCCGACCTCGGCGTCACCCGGGACCTCACGGACGCCGAGTTCCTCGCCGCGATGGAACAGCACAAGCAGATCGACCCGGCCCTGGTCGCCGTACTGTCCGCGATCAAGGCAACGGTGAAGGGCGGCGTCGGCAAACTGCGCGAGCGCCCCCAGGGCAAGCACTACAAGGAGGGCGAGCGGTGGTCGGCCCTGGAGCGGCCCACCTGGCGCCCTGACATCCGCGCCGCCGTCATCAGCAAGGCTCGGGTCAACATGCACCGCAAGCTCAACAACATGGCGAAGATGACAGGGCTGTACCCGCTTGCCGTGCTGTCCGACTGTGTCGTCTACCCCTCGCCCGGCGCCAGTCCGCTCGACATCCTGCCGTACGCGGCCAGCGGGAAGCCTCAGCCGGGCGGGTTCCGCCTCGGGCCCACGCCGGGCCTGGCCAAGATGGAGGGCGTCCAGCCGATGATGTGGGCGGTGGACCTGATGGAGCAGGGTCTCAACCCCGCACGCCACATCAAGGGCGGCGACGCCGTACTGGACGAAGGCGAGTAGGCCCGTGGTCAGGACACCGACGCACTGTCGCTGGAGGCGGACGGGGAGTCGCAGACGACACCGACACCGCCTGGAGGCGGACGGGGAGTCGGAGTCGACACCGACACCACCTGGAGGCGCGCGTGGAGGGCCTGAGGAAGGACATGCGCACCCGCCGCTCATCAGCCTGGTTCGAGCTGTGGCGGCACGACTTGCGCGAGACGCGCGGGACCTGGTTCCCGCTGGTCGACCCGAACGACAAGCACTTCACCCCTGAGGGGAGCTGAACCGTGGCAGGAGAGATCGAGGACGCGATCGAGAGGGCCGACCGGGAGTCGTTCACCCGGGAGCCGCCGAAGACGTTGAAGGGCAAGATCGGCTACCTGCTCAAGCAGTTGGGCAGCGCGAAGGCCGTCGCTCAGGAGATCGGTGTCACCGCCGACTCCGTCAACCGTTACCGGCGCGGCGCCCGCAAGCACGCCCGCGCCGACGTTGCCGCGAAGATCGACGACGCGGTGCGCGCCCGGTGGCAGCCCGGCGTGCGCAAGCGCCGGCAGCGTCAAGCCGCCAGCACACGTGGCATCACGGTGGAGACGCGGGCCCGCTTCGGTTACACCGCGCCGGTCGGCACCACCGACGACGGACGCTTCCGCCGCCTCACCGTGCACCTTCCCCCGGAGCACGCCCGCCGCCTGTTCGAGGCGCGCGACGCCGGAGCCGGCGATCAGCAGATGCGTCAAATCATCGCCGACGGATTCAAGGAAGTGTATTTCCAGGACGGTGGTGCCCGCGCCATGGGCCTTTCGGACGTGGCCATCAACGACATCGACTACCTGGATCTCGACTTCTAGCACCAACTCATCTCGGGAGGGCGCGGCGTCGACGGCGCGGGTGAGTTGGGTGGCGTCGACGAGCGGTTTCAGCTGTTGGTTACCCATAGTTGATCTCGTGTTCGTGATCAAGTAATGATTGACAGCGGCGCTGAGTACGTCAGAAGGTGCTTACTCGGACGGCTGGGGTGGGAACGTGGAACGGCAGCAGTATGTGGAGCGGCAGCAGTATGTGGAGCGGTGCTCAGAGCTTTTCGCGGTGGGTGGCTATGCCGCTGTGAGAGCAGCGGCAGAGGCGGGGCTCGATGAGTTCGGGCCGGATCCGGTCCTCTACCGCTGGCTCGGACAGGCACACGCCGCGGAGGACGAGGAGGACCATGACCGTGAGGCTGAGTCCGCGTATCGCAAGGGCCTCGCACTAGCGGCGGACGATCTCGGGCTTCTGGTGTCGTATGTGGAGCTGTGCCTTCGCTCGGACTCTTTCGAATACCCGGGTCGGGCGCGCCGCGCGGTGCTTCTGCGAGAGAGAATCGAAGAGCTGGCGCCGCCCGGGTCGGCTGAACGTGAGCGAGTCGATGATGCGACGGGCTGGGCCGGACGGGGTTATTGGGACGACCTGAAGGTCGCCGCTGCTAGAGGGCGAACTCAGCAGGCAGCCACAGCGGAGCAGAGCGTGCTGGTCACCGACGCGCTGCGGAGAGCCGCTCGTGGCGAGTCCAACGAGGACACAGGGGAAGACCTCCGGGCCGCTGAACTTGCCGCGGCGGTTGAGCTGTTGCAGGGGGCCCGGAACGCACCGCTGCGCCTGCTTCTCGCGCACCGGGTCGAAGCGTATGTGCTGACGTTCGTCGCGTCGTTCGGCCTGAATAAGGCACTGGTGTGGAGTGGAGTGCTGGAATTCAGCCTGTGGGGCTGGTTGTTCTGGGTCCCCGTACTCGTTGCCGAAGCCAAGCTCCGCCAGGCCAAGAGGCTGGGACAGGAGCGCGTCATCGCGCGCATACAGGCGCGCCACAACGAACCAGCTGAAGCACTCGGTCACATGACCGCGGACCCGAACGACGAAGCCCAGCGAGCGGCGAACCGGTAGCCGCCGACGGCTACCAGCGCGCGGAGGAGGACGCCGCCGACGGCCACGCTGTGTGATGCTGTTGCGACGCCGGTTTCCCAAGTCGGCGGCGGAGTCGCGGTTCGATGCTCCCCGGGCAGGAGAGTCGGCCAGGAGCCAGGAGCCAGGAGCCAGGAGCCAGGAGCCAGGAGCCAGGCTGCGGGCGGCGGTGGATGATGGCGCGCTGCGCCCCTTGTCGTCTTCTGGCTTCTGTTCGTGACGGTCGTGGAAGCCACGAGCAGCAGCGAGGCTGACGGCAGACCCGGCCGGCTCCCCGTCAGGCGAGCGCAAGGTACCGCGTCGGCGGTGCGGGTACCCAGGGGACACAGGGTGCGGGTCCGACATCCACACGGGCGAGCCCCTGAGGTACTTCCTGCGCCGGCAGCCGTCTCCTCGCCGGGACGGTTGCCTGAGCCCTCAGTCACTTGGAGCCGCCATGGAACCGCACACCACTCCCGTCGCCCTGATCACCGGTTCCGATTCCGGGATCGGCCGGGCCACCGCGGTCCGGCTGGCTGAAGCCGGCCTGGACATCGGCGTCACCTGGCACCGCGACCACGAAGGCGCGCAGCGGACGGCGGATGAGGTCCGCGAGACAGGACGCCGCGCCGAGATCGAGCAACTGGACCTCACCCGGCTACCGGAAGCCGCTGACGTCGTGGACGGGCTGGCCGAGCGGCTCGGCAGGATCGATGTACTGGTCAACAACTCGGGGACGGGCACCATGACGCCGTTCCTCGAACTGGATCTCAGCACCGTGCGCCAGGTCTCGACGTCGATCTGGTGGGTCCTTTCCTGCTCTCCCAGCGCGCCGCCCGCCACATGATCGCGCAGGGTGACGGCGGCCGGATCATCAACATCACCAGCGTCCATGAGCACCAGCCACGCGTCGGTGCGGCGCCGTACTGCGCTGCCAAAGGCGGGCTCGGGCTGCTCACCCAGGTCATGGCGCTGGAGCTGGCCGAGCACGGGATCACCGTCAACGCCGTCGCTCCCGGGGAAATCGCCACGCCCATGACAGGTCAGGAGGACGCCGACGTCAACTCCGAGCGGCGACCCGGTGTGCCGCTGGGACGCCCCGGAGACGCCCGCGAGGTCGCGGCCGTGATCGCGTTCCTCGCGGGCCCGGATGCCTCCTACGTCACGGGCGCTTCCTGGGCGGTCGACGGAGGCATGCTTCGGATGGGCCCGCAGGCGGGCAGCCATCTTCCCGACGATGCCTGGCGGCGCCCCTGATCGTGTGACGCCCCGAGCGTGCTCGGGGCGTCACACGAGCAGGACCACCATGCCGATCAGCCTGATCGCCAGGCGTCACTGGTTGGGGGGCGCGGCGCTGATGTCGCCGAGTGCCGAGTCCGGGTCACGCTCGATGGCCAGGTCTCCGATGGAGACGATGCCCAGCGGGTGCTGCCCTTCGTCGACCACCGGTACACGGCGCACGGAATGCTCGCGCATCACATTCACCGCGATGCGCAGGTCGTCGTCGGGTCCCACCGTGACGAGATCGTCGCTGCACGCGTCGGCCACGGTTGTGTTGTTCGGGTCGCCGCCCTCGGCCATCGCACGTACGACCAGATCGCGGTCGCTGACCAGGCCGCGCAATCGCTCGCCCTCGGTGACCAGAACGGCGCCGATGTTCTCGTCCCGCATCATCCGGGCCACAGCCGTCACCGAGGTCTGCGGCTCTACAGTCATCGGGGCGCTCGTCATGACGTCGCTGACATGCTGGGTCATGGGAACCATCCTTCCTTGGTGTGGGCGGTGGTTTCATCGCCGTTCCGCTCCGAGTACCCGTGGGTGAGCGCCACGATGTGGATGCTGGGAAGGACTTTTCTCGCAGCACGTGGCCTCCGAGGAGGTCGTGGTGGACCCGCACCACAGTCGGCCTGAGGGCCGCGGGTACAGCCGTCGAACGCGCCGGGCACAGCTTCCGCGACCTCGACACCGAAGGCCGCCACTGCGCGATCATGGAAGTCTGCAGGCTGGCGGCACACCTCCGCCAGGTCCTGATGTGCGTCCGCTGCAGCCACGCTCGACTGCCGCTGCGCTTTCGGCGATTCCGTTCACCTCTCCACCACGCCGGCTCCGCCTCGCGCATCCGGTGAGCGAACGGCCGTCGATGACCCCGCGCGCCGCCAGTCCGATACCCGGCTCGCGCGGCAAGGGGCGGACTGGCAACGGCGGTTCGGGTGAACGAGGGCCTGGAACACATGATTCACTGGTTCATTTGCTCAGCGGCCGCTGAACGGGTGCGGCGCACTCGGGGCTGGGGACGTGACGGAAAGTGGCTGCCAAGGCGCTGAGAGGAACGGCGGTGGCTGCTGGGGTCGGCTGTGTCCAAGTGTTTGAGACAACCGCAGGACAGGCACTCGCAGACGCGCAGCAGCAGTCACCCGAGCCTCTTGGGGACGGAGCTACATTCCATGCGCATCCTCGGCATCAAGGCCCAGTTCCACGACCCGGCCGCCGCTCGCGTCGTCGACGGTCACACGGTCGCGGCCGCCGAGGAGGAGCGTCTCAGCCGCCGCGAACACGGCAAGCGCCTGGCGCCGTTCTCTGCGTGGGAGCTGCCCGGCCTCTCCACCCGCTGGTGCCTGGTGCGCGCGGGTGTTCGGGCGCAGGAGCTCGAAGCCGTCGCGTACTCCTTCGGCCCGACGCTCGCTCGCCCCGCCCATGAGATGGGGCTGAACGATCTCCGGTATTCGCTGCCCTTGGACTACGCGCGCCGCGCCCGCGAATTCCTCGCCGAGGCCTTGCCCGGCCTCGACCTGGGCCGGGTGGCCTTCGTGCCGCACCACGTGGCGCACGCCGCCTCCGCCGGGCTTGCTTCGCCGCAACCGGACGGCGCCGCCCTGGTCCTCGACGGCCGCGGCCAGGCCTCCTCCCATCCGGCCGGACGCTACCGCGACGGCAAGCTCGACACGCTCGCCGGGCAGTCGCTGCCCGACTCGCTGGGCCTGGTCCGCGAGGAGCTGACCGAGCACCTGGGCTTCCTGCGCAGCAGTGACACGGTGATGGCCCTCGCCTCCCACGACAAGCCGCGCTTCTTCCCCCAGTTACCTCAATATGTTCACCCGACCGGCGGCGGCTTCCGCTCCCACGGCGTCAACCGGGCCCCCTTCGCCCCGCCCCGGACGGCGGGCGAGGAGTGCACACAGCAGCACGCCGACCTCGCGGCCGGCACCCGGGCGGTCCACGAAGAGCCGCTGCTCGAACTCGTCCATGGGCTGCACCGTGAGGCCGGGGGCGAGGCGCTCACGATGGCCGGCGGCGTCGCCCTCAACTGCGTCGCAAACTCCAGGACCGCCGAACGAGACCCGTACCGGCACGCATGGGCGCACCCCGCGGCCGAGGACGCCGGAACCGCCCTCGGCGGGGCCCTGCACATGGCGGACATCCCGCGGGCGATGCCCGACGCCGATCCGGGCCGCGGATGGAGCGACGACGATCTGGCCGCCTGGCCCGACCAGGCCGCGATCCCTGACGACAAGCCCGACGACATCGCCGGGACGGTCGCCGACGAACTGGCCTCCGACGGTGTGGTCGCCTGGTTCCAGGGCCGCGGCGCGTACGGGCCGCGTGCTCTCGGACACCTCTCCCAGCCGGCCCACCCCGGCCGGGCGGGCGCCCACGGCATCCTCGTGCCCGCCCCGCAGACGCGGCCGGAGGACACAGCGAGCGCGAGCCGGGTGGCGCCGGACTCCCTGACCTCCGTGCGCGCGGTGCCGGCCGGGCCATCGCCATGGACCGCCCCGGCCACCGAAGCCGCCTACGACAACCGCGGGAGGCCACGATGAAGGCTCTCGTCACCCGCCTCGACAGCTTCGGTGACGTGCTGCTCGCCGGGCCCGCCGTCCGAGCCGTCGCTGCCCGCGCCGACACCGTCACCCTGCTCGTCGGCCCCCGGGGCGCACCCGCCGCCCGCCTGCTGCCCGGCGTGGACCAGATCCTCGTGTGGGACGCCCCCTGGGTGGGCCTCGACCCCCCGCCCGTCGGCCGCGGAGAGGTCGAGTTGCTCGTCGAGACGATCGACGCCGACAGCGCCGTGATCCTTACCTCCTTCCACCAGTCCCCGCTGCCCACCGCCCTGTTGCTGCGCCTGGCCGGTGTCGGACACATCGCCGCGGACAGCGAGGACTACCCCGGCTCCCTTCTCGACGTACGCCATCACCGTGCGCAGCACGCCCACGAGGCGGAGGCAGCGCTCGACCTCGCCGAGGCCGCGGGCTTCCCCGGGGTCGACGACGGGCGGCTGCGGGTGCTGCACCCGCCCGGTGCCACCGCGGTGACCGGCCGCGGGCCGTATGTCGTGCTGCACCCGGGCGCGAGCGTCCCCGCCCGCGCCTGGAGCCGCGAACGCAGCGCGGAGGCCGTACGCGAACTGGCCGCCGCAGGACACCGCGTGGTGGTGACCGGCGGGCCGGACGAGCGGGACCTGACCGCGTACGTCGCCGGGCGGCACGGTCTCGATCTGGGGGGCCGCACAGGCGCCGACGAGTTGGCCGGCGTGCTGGCCGGGGCCGACGCCGTCGTCACCGGCAACACCGGGCCTGCCCACCTCGCGGCCGCCGTCGGCACCCCGGTCGTCTCGCTCTTCTCCCCGGTGGTGCCGGCCGAGCGCTGGCGGCCTTACGGCGTGCCGTACGTGCTCCTCGGTGACCAGCTGGCGCCCTGCGCGGACACCAGGGCCCGCACCTGCCCCGTGCCCGGCCACCCATGCCTGGAGTCGGTGACCGGGCACGAGGTCGTGGTCGCCGTCGAGAAGCTGATGGGGGAGACATGAGGACCCTGCTCCGGCACGTGCACAAGTCGTGGACCACGGCCTTCGCGCCGGCCGAGGAGGCACGGCTGCCCGGCATCGATGTGTTCGGCGACGGCCTCCCCTTCGGCCGGCTTCTCGCGTCGGTCGCCGAGTCCCGCGCCGTGGTCAGCGGCGACACCGGCATCCCCCACCTCGCCGTCGCCCACGCAGCACCCTCCGTCACCCTCCTCGGGCGCGTGCCGCCCGGCCGCGGGGGCCCGCCCGTGCGTCCGCGGCACCTGGTCCTGTGGCATCCGGGCCCGGACGGTGATCCGCAGGGGCGCCGCCCCGCCCCGGTCCTGCTGCGGATCCGCCCCGGGGACGTCCTGGACGCCCCCGGCCGACTCCTCGACCCGTCATGAGCCACGCTTCCGTCGGCGTCGTCATCGCCACCCGCAACCGTGCGCCCTCGCTCGCCCGCACCCTCCGTCACCTTCTCGCCCTCCCCGAGCGGCCTCCGGTCGTCGTCGTCGACAACGCCTCCACCGATGGCACTAACGAGCTGCTCTCCCGGGAGTTTTCCGAGGTCCGAGTGGTGGCGTTGCCGTCGAATCGTGGTGCCCTCGCCCGTACGGACGGGGTGCGCGCCCTGGACACCCCGTACGTGGCCTTCAGCGACGACGACTCCTGGTGGGCGCCGGGTGCCCTGAGCCGTTCAGCCGAGCTGTTCGAAGCCCACCCGCGACTGGGCCTGCTCTCCGCGAAAACCCTGGTCGGCCCGGCCGCCGAACCGGATCCGCTCAACGACTTGCTCGCCACGTCGCCCCTGGGCCCGGCGACCGACCTCCCCGGCACGCAGGTCCTCGGCTTCCTGGCCTGTGCCTCCGTCCTCCGCCGCAGCGCCTACCTGGACACGGGCGGTTTCCACCCGGTGCTGTTCTTCGGCGCCGAGGAGACCCTGCTCGCCTACGATCTCGCCGCCCGCGGCTGGGGCGTCACGCACTGCCCCGACGTCGTTGCCCACCACCACCCGGACCCGTCGCCCCGCACCGGCCGCCCGGTCACAGTCCCCCGCAACGCCCTGCTCACCGCATGGCTGCGGCGCCCCCTGCCGTACGCCCTCGCTCGCACCCGCGACCTGACCGCGGAGGCCCGCCACGATCCCGACGCCCGCCGCGCCCTGCGCGAGGCCCTCGCGTGTCTGCCCGCCGCACTGCGGGCCCGCAGCCCGTTGCCCCCGCAGGTCGAGCGGGCCGCTCGCACCCTGGACACCGCATCCACAGCCACCGGAGCAACGGCATGACCGACCCCCGCACGACCGTCGTCGTCATCACCCACAACCGCCGCCCCGAACTGCTGCGCACCCTCGACCACCTGGCCGAACTGCCGGAACACCCTCGCGTGATCGTTACCGACAACGGCTCCGTCGACGGCACCGCCGCCGCCGTCGTGCGCCACCACCCGGAGGTACAGCTGCTGCTCCCCGGCCGGAACCTCGGCGCCGTCGGCCGCAATCTGGCCATGCGCCACGTGCACACGCCGTACGTGGCCTTCTGCGACGACGACTCATGGTGGTCGCCGGGCACCCTCTCCGGTGCCGCCAACCTGCTCGACCGGCACGCGGCAGTCGGAGCGGTCACGGCACGCATCGTCGTCGAACCGGACGGCACGGAAGACCCGATCGTCACCGAACTGCGCAACTCGCCGATCGTGGGGCCGAGTTGGCTGCCAGGTCCGGCTCTCGGCTCCTTCCTGGCCGCGGCGACGGTGCTGCGCGCCGACGCCTTCCGGGCCGCCGGCGGCTTCCATCCCCGGCTGTGGCTCGGCGGCGAGGAGGAACTGCTCGCCGCGGACCTCGCCGCCGACGGCTGGTGGCTGACGTACGCAGATCACCTGACCGTCCATCACCAGCCGTCGGTCTCCAGAGACGCCACGCTGCGCCGGGGCCACGGCATCCGCAACACGCTGTGGTTCACCTGGCTTCGCCGCCCGGTCGGACCGGCGTTGCGCCGTACCGTGCACTTGGCCCGCACGGTCCCGCGCGACACCGTGTCCCTGCGGGCCTTCGCAGAGGCCGCAGCCGCGCTGCCGTGGGTGCTGCGCGAACGGCGGGTGCTGCCGACGGAGGTCGAGTCCCGACTGCGGCTCCTGGAGGACTCCCAACGTCGCTCGACCGCCCGCCGGTACACGGGCTGAGCGGGGCCGCGTGCTGGGCGGCCCCGCTCATCAGGGGGGCCAACCGGTGGCTTCAGCCGGTGCTCGCGCGGCGTTCGCCCAGCGGGCCGAGGCCGCGCTCGTTGCGCGGCCTCTGATTCCGACACCGAGCCTCCTGCCGCAGGGACTCTCACGGCTCCGTCCACCGGCACAGCAGCCGAAACACCGAGTACAAGGTCACGGGCCAGACCGCGGCGAACATCCAGATCACCGCTGGCTCCGAGGTGTCGATGCCGGCCGCCATGAGGGCGACGGACACCACCAGCAGAACCGCTGCGGTCCACGGGCGGGGCCACCAGCGCGCCACGCGGCCCAACAGCGGCCGTCGGCGCCGGCCCAGGGTACGCATCTGCCGGTCCAGGCGGCGGTCGCGGCGCAGGGCGCGTTCGATCTCGAAGAGTATGTGCTGCTCGTCATCGCGGAGCGGACCGGTCGTCACTGACTCTCCTCGTTGCGCGCCGCCGGGGATGAGATGCGGGTGCCCCGTCGCCCTATCAGGTAACCGGTGACGCCGGTAGGAGGAACTGGAGAAGATCCTCCGCGCCGTCCACGACCGCACCCTGGCGGAATCCGACACCGATCTCGCGGGCAAGTTCGCGGCCGGAGGTCACACACCACTCCCACCACTGATCGAGCGCGGATTCGTCGAGCCGCTCGGCGGGCACCAGCGCGGGCCAGCCGCAGGCGCGGGCCTGCGCCGTCACCTTCGCGCCGCCCTCGACCGGGTCGATGGTCAGCGCGGGAACCCCGGCTCGCAGGGCGAGCACCATGCCGTGCAGCCGGTCAGTGACGACCAGGTCGAGCCGGGAGAGGACCGACTCCAGCTGGGCGGGCGTCGCACTCAGCCGCCAGTCGCGCGCGTCGAGCCGGGTCTCGAGCTCCAGAGGGGCGCAGTCCAGGTCGGACAGCCAGCGTGTCAGCTCGTCCGCGACTCGCGTGTGCCGCCGACGCGATCCGTACTCCTGCTGGCCGTGGGTGAGGATCACCCCGACCACGGGGCGGGCGGGGAGAGCGGGTGCGCAGGCCGCCAGGTCCGGCGTCGGTTCCGTGTCGGGAGCGTCCCGGGCCAGGACACGGTGGAAGCCGGTGACGGCAGGACTGGCGGCGTGGACGACGGAGGTGCCCACGGCGATCCGCACGCAGTGCGCGAACCGCCGGTGCAGCCCCTCGATCTGTGGACCGTGGAGGGGACCGCAGACGAACACCAGGTGGGAGTAGTCCTCGGGGCGGACCTGCGCCAAGGACGGCCCGCCCGGCCGGAACACGGGGCTCCAGGCCACATCGTGGTTCAGTCCCGCCCGCCGGAGCGTCTCCTGCACCCGCTGCAGTGCCAGCACGTCCCCGGCGGTCGCCTCACCCTGCAGGAAGCTGAACCAGCCCGTCAGGAGGATCCGCGGTCGCTCTGCCACAGTGACCGGGTGCCCTGCCGTCGCACACGCAATCACTCGACGTATGGCGCTGGTCATTGCCGAAGACTGCCTTCTGCACGTGGTTCGGTCCCGTCAGCGAGTCTTTCGGGTGCTTACGGGCACCATGGGCGCGACCTGAGGGCATTCCGTTGCGCCGGATGCCCTCCCCGGTTTGCGTGCGCGGGGCCGGGGATACACGGTCGGGGCACTCCAGTCAGCACAGGAAGGGAACGCTCGATGGGACACGGCGGGGATGTCATCGCGGAACTGACCACCGATCACCAAGAGGTCGAGGAGCTGTTCGGAAAGATCGAGGCCCTGCCCGCGGGCGACAAGCAGCGCAAGGTGTACGCCGATCAGGCGGTGATGGAGCTGGTGCGCCATTCGGTCGCCGAGGAGGCATACCTCTACCCAGCCACACGCGAGTTCCTGTCCGACGGCAACAGGGTCGCGGACAAGGAGATCGAAGACCACGCCGAGGCCGAGCGGACCATGAAGGACCTGGAAAGCGTCGACGCCGATGACAAGGAGTTCGACCGGCTCATCGGCGAACTGATGACGGAGATCCGCTCCCACGTCCGCGACGAGGAGGACAACCTCTTCCCCCGGCTCCGCGCGGCAATGTCCGAGGACCAGCTGATGAAGCTGGGCGACAAGGTTCGCCAGGCCAAGAAGACCGCTCCCACCCGGCCGCACCCGTCGGCTCCGGACACCCCGCCGGCCAACAAGCTGCTGGCTCCCGGCGTCGGCATGGTAGACCGGATCAGGGACGCCCTGACAGGCCGCGGCAAGGACTGATGCAGCAAGGCGCCCGCCGACCGCCGAACGCATGCAGCTGCCCGGCATCTCCACCCCGCGCGCCGCCCAAAACCTGGCCGGAGCGGTGGCCGTCCACACGGCCATGAAACTCCCGGCCCTCCACACGGTCACGGACTGCCCATGGGCAGTCCGCGAAGGGGTACTGCTACGACACCTCGAGGACGGCGCGGACCGGTGGGCCGACCTCACGCGCGACACCGAGACCAGGGCACTTGCGCGGCCGCTGCACCCGGGCGCCGTTCCCTCACCTGCCCGCGTGCGTGGTGGATCTTGACGGCATGTCCAGCGACGCGCAAATGAGCAAGTCATCGCAGGCGATGCCGGTTTTCGACGCTCTTCTCCGTCTCACCGGCCGACTGAGCGGAGTTGACCGCGACGGCGTCAGGAGCCCTGTGGTTCAGCGGGCCGACGACCTGGTCCCGCTGCAGAGCGATGAGCGGGGGCACGACGACGGTGGGCCCGGAAAGCAGCAGCGCGGCCACCTGGTACACCGCCGACTTCCCCGTGCAGGTCGGCATGACCACCAGCGTGTCACGGCCCGCCAGGGCCGCTTCCATCGCGGTCAGCTGGCCCGGCCGCGATTCCCGCCAGCCGAACACGTCGGCGGCGGTGCGTTGCAAGAGGTCAGGCGCACTGAGCTCCCGCTTTCGGGGGCATGATGCCTCATTCCTCACGTCCGGCTCCCTGCACGGTGGTCAGCCGCGTCGTCGGCGGCCCACCTGATCGGGCAGCTTCCGCCGGTGCCGATCGTCCTGCGGCAGTGCCTGGTTGCGGTCGAACAGCGACTGAACTCCACGGTGGTCGTGGTCAGTTTCTCGCTCGTGGTCAGCGACGATGCGGCGGAGGGAAGACATCGGAGGGAACAGCATCGGCTCTGGCTGCGTCAGCGACGGCCTCGGCAGCGGCCTCGGCGGCTCGTGCGGCATCGTCAGCAGCGTCGTCCGCAGATGTGTCACCCGCGGCCTTCTTCCGGGTTGCGGACGACTGGGGCAGCGTTTCTCCGAAGGCACGCGACACTTCCCTGAGCGCGGAGGTGACCTCGCTGGGGATCATCCAGAAGGTGCTGCCTTGTCCTTTGGCGAGTTCGGGGAGTGCCTGGAGGTATTGGTAGGCGAGCAGCTTGGGGTCCGGATCGTTGCGGTGCACCGCCTGGAACACCTCGTCGATGGCCCGGGACTGGCCTTCGGCCTTGAGGATCTCGGCCGTCCGGTTGCCTTCCGCGCGCAGAACTGCGGACTGCTTGTCGCCCTCGGCGGTGAGGATCTGCGCCTGGCGCTGTCCCTCGGCGCCAAGGATCGCGGCCCGCTTGTCCCGCTCGGCCCGCATCTGTTTTTCCATGGCGTCCTTGATGGACTGAGGGGGATCGATGGCCTTGATCTCCACGCGGTTGACCCGCAGCCCCCACTTGCCGGTGGCGTCGTCCAGCACCCCCCGCAGCTGGCTGTTGATGGTGTCACGGGAGGTGAGCGTTTTCTCCAAGTCCATGGAACCGACGACGTTGCGCAGCGTCGTGACGGTGAGTTGCTCGACCGCTTGAAGGAAGTTGGCGATCTCGTAGGCCGCCGCACGTGGGTCGGTGACCTGGAAGTAGATGACGGTGTCGATTTCGACAACCAGGTTGTCCTCGGTGATGACCGGCTGAGGTTTGAAGGAGACAACCTGCTCCCGCAAGTCGATCGGAGGATAGACATGATCGATGTACGGAACGACGACGTTCAGGCCCGGTTGCAAGGTGCGATGGTAACGGCCGAGGCGTTCGACGTTACGCGCGCGTGCCTGCGGCACAATGCGTACCGCCCGCACCACCGTGAACACCGCGATGACGGCAACGATCAGGCCTGCGATGAGGAACGCCGAGGCTTCCACGGTCACTCCCGGGGATAGACGAGGGCGGTGGCGCCGCTGATCTGTATGACGTCGACGATGGTGCCGGGAGGAATGACCAGCGCCTCGTCATAGGCGCGAGCCGTCCAGTCCTCACCGTGTATACGGACCCGGCCACCTGCGCCCGTCACCTCCGAAACGGCGTAGGCAGCCGAGCCGACGAGTGCGTCCACGCCGAAACGTTCGGCCTGAGGTCGATTCACGAGGCGCAGCGCGAGAGGACGAACAAACACCAGCCCCGCCGTGGCACCAACGGTGAACACCAGAAACTGCCAGGCAAGCGGCACCCCCAACGAAGCGCTTGCCGCAGTGAGCAAGGCGGCACCGCCCAGAATCCCCAGGGCCGCAGTAACGGTGAAGATCTCCGCCACCACAAGCACCGCGGCGATGATCAACCAGATGAGCCATGGATCCATCGACACCCCTCCCAGGTGTGACATTGCGGGAGAAGGCGCGCCGGCTACCAGGATCGAGCTGCAGCCAAGACGCTTTTGTGGCCATTTTATCCTTATGGCCGCCGAATTTGGCGATCTTCAGCCCCTGCAAGCCCTGGCAGATCGAGGCCACGGCTGAGGATGGTGTTTGCGGTAGGGGAGCGGCTGGCGGGGCACTCCTGGTGGTAGACGGTGCTGCGGTCACAGACGAAGCCCGGGGCGGCGGGACAACGGTCGATGCCGTCGGTGAGGCGAGGTGAGGACGCGTGGATCAGGAGCGCGAGGCGGGTGGGCGGCGGATGCTCGCCGGCCTGCTGGATGCCAGCCATCTGCTGCCCATCGACCGGCTCGCGGAGGCGGCGGCCGTGCATGCCGGGGCTGCGGGCTTCACCGACGTGCTGATCTACCTGGGGGATCTGCAGCGGCGGGTGGTGCGCCTGCTGGAGGGGTCGGAGCCGCCCGGCGGCGGTCACCAGACGGAGATCCGGATCGATGGCACCGCGCCGGGGCGGGCGTACCAGTACGGCCACATGGTGTCCGCTGATCCGCCAGGGGGTGAGGGTTCGGCGTGGTGGGTTCCGATCCTGGACGGCACCGAGCGGCTCGGGCTGCTGTACGCGGCAGCGGAGCATGACGACGCCCGCACACAGGAGGACCTGGACCGGCTGGCCGCCCTTCTCGCTCTGATCCTCGTCAGCAAGCGGACCTCCAGCGACACGCTGGCGAAACTGAGCCGCACGGAGCCGCTGAACATCGCTGCCGAGATGCAGTGGAACCTGATGCCGCCGGGCACCTACGCCGACGGGCGGGTGATCATCTCCGCATCGATGGAACCGGCCTACCAGATCAGTGGCGATGCCTACGAGTACGCCACCGACGGACCCCTGGTGCATCTGACCATCTTCGACGCGATGGGCCACGACACCGCCGCCGGCCTGAGCGCGGCCCTCGCCCTGGGAGCCTGCCGCAACGCCCGCAGGGCAGGGGCCGACCTGGTGGCCCAGGCCGAGGGCGTAGAAGCGGCGCTGATTGAACAGTACGACTACCACCGCTATGTCACCGGCGTGCTCGCCACCCTCGACACCCGCACCGGCATGCTCAGCTGGGTCAACCGCGGCCACTTGCCGCCCATCGTCATCCGCGGCAGCCGCTGGACCACCCACCTGAAATGCCCGCCCGCCCATCCCATGGGCACCGGTCTGGGCCTGGACGGCACCGTCTGCCACGAACAGCTCGAACCGGGAGACCGCATCGTGCTGTACACCGACGGCATCACCGAGGCGCGCGGCCCGGCTGGTAACGAATTCGGCGTGGACCGCTTCACCGACTTCATCATCCGCCACCACGCCGATGGCCTGCCCGTCCCCGAAACCTTGCGCCACCTGGTCCATGCCGTCCTCGACTACCACGAGGGCAAACTTCAGGACGACGCCACCGTCCTGCTGTGTGAATGGCTGGGGCCGAGCCAGGACGGCACGGAAGCAGCCGCTGCCCTGGTCGGCCTGGCCCCCGAAGAGCGGACGAACACGGAGACATGACTACCGACCTGCGCGTAAGCATCTGTCACTCACCGGTGCCGGAACCGTCTTAGCCTGACCCACCCGCGAGCGAAGAGGGCTTGGCCTCGGAGATCATGCCGCTTAGTCGGGAGCAGCGCCGCTACCGCCGTCTTCCGCCTCTGGCTGGTGCCGCGGGTGTCAGGTGACCAACAGGCGGTTGAAGAACGAGCGGTAGTGGCGTAGGGCCTGGCGCAGGTCCTCGGTGTTCGCCTGTTCGCCCCGGTTCCACTGCCCTTCCAGTTCTTGTTTGTGGTCGGCGAACGTCGTGGCCAGTCTTTGCATGACGTCGGCGACGAGTGCATCGGCGGTGTGTACGGCGTCGCGCGGGTCGTCCACGAACTTGTTCTGCACCTCCTGCCAGCGTGTGCGGAAGCCTTCCTCGTCCTCCGGGGTGAGGAGCTGCGGGACCTCGTCCTGCGTGCTGGAGTCCGTGCCCGCCGCCGCGTCCTGAGTGGCCCCGCCAGCCCCCGTGGCCTCGTCTTCCGCGGGCTTGCCCGTAGTGTTGGTGCTCTCACCAGGGAAGGTCGGTACGTCGGTCGGCGTCCTCGTCGCGCCCTCCTGTGTGGACCCTTCTCGTGGGTGGGCGAGGTCGTCGGTGGACAGACCGCTCGTGGTGGCGGTATCCGGTATGTCTCTGCGCTCCATGTCTCCTCCATTCCGGGAGGCATTCCCTCCCGGATCGGGGCTACAGGCGATTCGCCGATCTGTTCAGGCCGGGGCGTGGCGGCGTGGTCCGCCGCCGTCGGAGAGCAGCTCGTCGAACAGGGCCCGGTAGTGCACCATTGCCCCCCGCAATTGCTCGGTTGTCGCCTCGTGCCGGGTGCTGAGCTCGTCGACATCGTGGGCGGCCCGGTAGTGCTCGAGTGTGCGGCTGTGCTCGACCGAGAGGTCCTTGATCTGCTGCTCGAAGTCCTGGGTCGGATAGCCGCGCTCGTGCATCAAGGAGGTCACGAGGCGATCCGCGTCGTGGACGGCGTCCTCCGGACGGTCCACGAACTCTTCCTGAACACTGGTCCAGTCCCTGGAGTACCGATCCCTGACGCCGCTGTCCAGCGGCTTGATGTCCAGCGCGTCATGCCGTTTCTCGCGGGCCCTGAGCTCACGCTCGCCGGCCATGCGGTTGTCGGCGTCCCCCATCGCTCGTTCGTACTCCGGGCCGAAGCGCTCACGTAGCTTCCGGCGGCGCATGAGCAGCGAGGCCGCCACGGCCGCCACGGCGATCACCACCACGATGGGAAGGATGATTGCCAGAAGTGTCCCTGTCGACATCGGGCGGACCTCCTCACTTGCGCCTTTATGTGCCTTTCTATGACGAATTGCCGCTTCTTTGCCTTTGAAACGAGGTGCGTTGGAGCAAGCGCTGCCGTGGGGCCTACCGGTCGTGAGGGGCGGCAACGCCGGTGGCGGCCATGGTGGGAGCCGGGGGCCGAGACGCGCGGGTGCTGGACCGGTGGCCGCCCGTCCGATCCGGACCGCGCAGGACGACCCCGTCCTGGCTCCGGTCGGGGTGCTGCTCCCGCAGCGCTGTACGTCGCCACCGCGTCACGCTTGGCTGTGACGCTGGTCGCCGCTGTGTCGGCGGAGTCGGTGTGTGTGGCGCACGATGTCGTCGACACGCGCGGCGAGGTCGGGGTGGTCGGACTCCAGATGCGCGTGTGTAGCTGTCAGGGGGCCGACGAGGGCGGCGGCGTCGTTGTCGGCGAGGGCGGCGCTGAGGTCGGCGAGCGGGGTGCGCGCGGCGGCGGAGAGGTCGGTGAGCGCGGTGATCTGGCCGGCGAGTCGGCGAAGGTCCGCGGCGTGTACGCGGGCCCAGGCGGTGACGGTGCGGTCGGCGGCGCGGCGGTCGCGGGCGGCCCGTACCCGCTGTTCGCCCGTGGACCCCGGGCTGCCTGGGCGTACGCGCAGATAGCGGCGCTCGGCGGCCTGACGGCTGGAGACGCCGAGGGGGTGGGCGAGATCGGCCCAACTGGCGCCCGCCTCCCGGGCCTCTTCGATCAGGCTCGGTTCCCACTCGGCCAGTTGGTCGCGCACTTCGCGCAGCAGCAGGAGCGCGGCGAGTGCCTGCTGCGAGCTGTCCTGGCCCGGCTCGGGCTGCTCCCCGTCCGGCGAGGTCCGGGCGGCGCGCATGACCTCGTCGATCTGGTTCAGCGCCGCTGCGGCGGCGACGAAGGATGCCGGGGCAATGCCGCGGCCGCGGGGGGTGGGCTGATCGTCAACGGTCATGAAGCCTCCTGATTCTGGCGTCATCATCTGGATGACGCATTCACTTGTCATCATATGGACGACGTGTTACAACGATGGCAGGTGAACGCATTGGCAGCAAGTGCCTGAACTGACCGCTGGAGGTGTTTTCACGATGTTGATGCGCACCGATCCCTTCCGGGAGCTCGACCGCCTCACCCAGCAGCTTTTGAACACGACCGGGACTTGGTCGCGGCCGTCGGCGATGCCTATGGACGCCTATCGTGAGGGCGAGGAGTACGTGATCGCCCTTGACCTGCCCGGTGTGTCCGCGGACGCGATCGACATCGACGTCGAGCGGAACATGCTGACCGTCAAGGCCGAGCGGCGGCCTGTCACCAAGGCGGACGACGTGCAGATGGAGCTCTCCGAGCGGCCTCTGGGCGTCTTCTCCCGCCAGGTCATGCTGGCCGACACCCTGGACACCGAGCAGATCAAGGCGGACTACGACGCGGGTGTGCTGACCCTGCGTATCCCGATCGCCCAGCGCGCAAAGCCGCGCAAGATCGCCATCGGCGGCGGCTCCGCGCACAAGGAGATCAGCGGCTGAGTCTCCTCCCCAGCCGCGCGCCCCGGAGGCCGGGGGCGGCCTGCCCTACGGTCGCCCCCGTCCTCCGCTCTCCGCCGCACATGCCAAGGGAGCAGCGATGACCATGCGATGGGAGGCGTTCCTCAACCAGGTAAGGGAACGCGGCGAGTACAGGACCACCGAGGAAGCCGAGCGGGTGGCCCGGACCGTGCTGGCCCTGCTGGGCGCGCACCTGGTGGGACGGGTACGGGCGGAACTGGCCGCCCGGCTGCCGGAACACTTGGCACTCATCCTGCTCAATCCGCTCCAGGCTCACGAACCGCTCTCCCCCGAGCGGTTCGTACGGGCCACCGCGGCATGGATCGAGGGAGCCACGGAACAGACCGCGACGTGGGACGTGAGCGCTGTGCTCAGCGTGGTCGCCGACGCCGCGGGCGACGAACTCACCCGCCGCATCCTGCTCCAGCTCCCAGCGGGATACGACCTGCTGTTCGGCCACCCCCAGCCCGCATAGCCCAGGCAGCGGCACCCCTTCCCCCACCCGAGCGAGGCCGGTGGTCGGCGGGCGAGTCCCGGCCACCGCCTCGCGATCACCTGAGACGAGAAAGGCAACCGCGTCACCGATGATTCCCCTGCAGGAGCCGTGCCGTTCCACCGCGGGTATGACGTTCGAGCAGATGCTCGAAAGAGTGCGTCACGAAGGCGCATACGCCACCTGCGCACAGGCCGAGGAGTCCGTGAGCGCCGTGCTGGCCGCCCTCGGACGCCAGATCACCGGCGATGAGCGAGTGGAGCTCGCGGCCAGATTGCCGCACGAGGCCGCCGTCACCTTCACAGCCGAGATCCCCGCAACCGTTCGCCTCACCGGCTGGGGCTTCGTCAAAGACGTGGCGTCCCACACCGGCGGCACGGCGGCCACCGCCCGATGGGACACCGGTACCGTCCTACGCATCGTGGCACAACTCGCCGGCGAGGAACTCCTGAGTCGCATCCTGGCCCAACTCCCCTCCGGCTACGCCCTGCTGTTCGGCCGCGCCGAACTCACCCAGGCGGCCTGACGCACGCGGCACGCGCCCATCGCGATCCAGCCCGTGCTACGCGATCCGACCCGGCTCTGCGGCGCAAGTTGCCGGCAGAGCCGGGTCGTTGTCTCACATGTACACCGCGAGGCCGAGCCGGTACCCGGGCAGTGCCGGCTACTCCGGGCGCCCGCCTGGTCAGCACCGAGCGCCAGGGACTCGCCGAGAACCTGCCGCCGAGGGCGGCCATCCGTTCATCGACAAGGACGCGCTTGCCGTAGCCGGCGGGCGAGTCGATGAAGTCGGCGCGGCCCGGATCGCGCAGGTCCACCTCGATGCGCGAGGCGGGACGGTGGTCGGCAGGAGGACGACCAGCGGCGCGCTCGTCAGCCGCCGCACGGCAAGCACAGCCGGCCCCGTTCCTCGGCGGGGGCGTGATCGCCGGTGCGCGTGATGCGTACAGCGGGCTGTCCCGGCCGATCCAAGCCTGGAGCGGCCCGCTCGCTGCTCAAGTCTGTCGGCCTCGACCGCCCTAGGAGAGGACCCATCGGGGCGGGTGTCCGGGGTCGGCCGGGCAGGTGAAAACGTGCAGGTCGGCGTCCCGGCCGAAGCGGAGCCGAGTGGGTTGGGCAACGGACCGACCGCCTTGGATCGAGGCCTTCCCTTCCAGGGTCGGGTCGCGGTCCTCCACCGGCATCCAGCTGTGCGAGCAGGCGTCCATCTCGTCGCCCCCGGCGGTCAGCAGCAGCCGCATCGGGGTCGCGCAGGACGCGCAGCCGATGGCCGTCGGCCCCGTCGACGCCCAGCTGGGAAAGCCGCCGACCCGCCACCCGGGCGGGATCGACAGGTCGGACTGGTAGCTGGGAGCGGCGCGGCCGTGTACCGACGCCTGGGCGTCGTCCCAGGAGTCGATGAGCGCGATCAGTGAGGCGGGCAGCGTGTCGTCCTCGGCCCAGGGATAGGTGTCCACCTCTTCGGGATGCAGGACACACGGCTCGGGGAGTTCGTGCTCCCATCGCAGCAGGGGCACTTCGGGCGGGGCGGCGAGGAAGCGTTTTACGCGCTCGGTCTCCTCGGCCCGTCGCCACCGCAGGCGGTAGCGGCGCTCCAGGAAGGGACCGTGGGTGAACGGGCAACGGAAGAGCTGCACCAGGTCCGCACCGTCAGGCCCGGCAGCCAGGCCCGGGACATCCCGGCGGAAGAACTGGGCGAGCCCCACGAACGGCACCGGTCCGTCCTGCCCAGGCGTTCCGGTGCCGGGCCACGGCCGGCTCCGCGGCCACACCCCCGCGGCCCGTGCGCTGCGAATCTCGTCCGGCACGTACCCCTCGGTCTCGCGCTGGTGCGGTTCGTGGCAGACCGGCCACGGCTCGTCCTGCGGCCACAGCATCGGCCCGCCGACATGGCTGTCGCGCACACCGGGCCGCCCGGGCCGGGGGTGCAGCCGGGTCGTCCGGCCCCGGTAGGCGGCCAGATCCGGGAAGACGGCCTCCACGGACACCGGTCTGGCCGGCGTGGTCCTGGTCATGCGCAGACCGTACGCGACCGGGCAGATACCGAGCGAAGGGATTACCGCGAGCCCGTCCGCCTGCTGAGCGACCACTGATCGGCTTCTGATCATCCTGTGCGCCGCCGGCTGCCGCCGCATGCTGAACCTGCGACCCATTACCGCGGCCGTGGTGCTGGTCCCGGAGCCCGGGCACGAGGGAGCCGCCGACCACCGATGTGCGGTGCTGCGGCCGCGTGCTCGCACACCTGCTGCAGCATCGTCCTCGCGGGCCGGCCCTTGCGTACCCGGCACGCCACGCCGCGGCGGGCGGACCTCGACAGCAGCCACGATCGCACCGGAACCCGGCCCCCTGTCCGTGCGCGGAGCCCGCTTCAGAAGCGGTCTGTCACACCGCTCCGCCCCACCTTGTCTGTTTGGTGAGCACAACCAACAGAGGGAACCATGCGTGAGATTCTGATCGTCGGCGGGGGCTACTCGGGCTTCTACACGGCCTGGGGGCTCGAGAAGAGGCTGCGCAAGGGCGAGGCCAGGGTAACGATTGTGGACCCGCGCCCCTACATGACCTACCAGCCGTTCCTGCCGGAGGTCACGGCGGGATCGGTGGAAGCACGCCACGCCGCGGTGTCGTTGCGGCGACACCTGAGCAGCACCCGAATCATCGCGGGCAGCGTCACGCAGATCCGCCATGCGGACAGAACGGCCGTCGTCCGGCCCGCGAGCGGAGCCGACTACGAGCTCGGGTACGACATCCTCGTGGTCACCGCCGGCGCGGTCACTCGCACCTTCCCGATACCGGGGCTCGCCCAGCAGGCGATCGGCCTGAAGCACGTGGAAGAGGCGGTGGCCGTTCGTGACCAGCTGCTGACCGCCTTCGACCAGGCAGCTTCGCTGCCGCCGGGCGCGGAGCGCCGGAAGCTGCTCACCGTGACCTTCGTGGGGGGCGGCTTCTCAGGCGTCGAAGGCTTCGGTGAACTGCTGTCGCTGGCGACCGCCATGCTCGAGTCCTATCCGGAACTGAGCTTCGACGAGCTGTCCTTCCACCTGGTCGAGGCCCGTGACCGCATTCTGCCCGAAGTCTCGGACGGGCCCGGCGCCTGGGTGGTGCGCTCCCTGCAGCGGCGAGGTGCGCGCGTCCATCTCAACACGCAGCTCGTCTCGGCCGTGGACGGACACGTCGTGCTCTCCAGCGGTGAGAAGTTCGACTCCGCACTGATCGTCTGGACAGCGGGGAACGCCTCGAACCCGGTCGTGCACAACCACACGGACCTGCCGATCGACCAGCGCGGTCTCCTCGTGGTCCGCCCGGATCTTCGCGCGGGCACCGACAGCGACCCGGTGCCGGACGTCTGGGCCGCCGGTGACGACGCCGCGGTCCCGGACCTGGCGTCACCCGTTCCGGGGGCACACACGGTGCCCAACGCCCAGCACGCCGTACGACAGGGCAAGCTGCTCGCGAAAAACATCGCGGCGAGCCTGCGCGGAGGCAGGATCCGTCAATATCGCCACGAGAGCCTGGGAGTCGTGGCGACGCTCGGCTTGGGGCGAGGCATCTTCCAGTACAAGGGCATCGTCATCAAGGGTGTTCCCGCCTGGCTGATGCACCGCGGCTATCACGTTCTGGCCGTGCCCACGTGGGAGCGCAAGGTCCGTGTTCTCAGTGTCTGGCTCACTGCGGCCCTGTTCGGCCGGGACCTCGTCTCCCTGGCCTCCGTCCAGCACCCACGGGACGCGTTCGTTGCCGGTGGCGATCCGCAGCGCCCCGGTGAGGGGCACAGGAGCGACCAGGTGCCGGCGTGAGCCGGCGGCGGCCGCTCACACTCTCATTCCTTCCTTGGAGGCACAGTATGGACGCGCGCGAGGAGGCCGCACGCGGCCTGATCGACATGGAGCACTTCTTGTACAGGCAGGCCCACATGGCCGCGGCGAGACGACGTGTCGCAGCCTTCCTCGCCTACGTGCCGGAACTGACGCTGGAGCAGAGAGTCCGTATAGAACGCTGGTACGTCGAAGAGCAGCGACACGTCGCGCGCATGGTGACGGGACACATCACCAACGCTCTCGAAGCGGCGCAGGAAGAGCATGAGCTGCGCTTGGGGCGATGGCTGCGGGGGACCAGGACGTCGATGATCCTGATCAGCCTGACCATGGTGCTGGTCGTCGCCGTGATTCTCGGGTCGCTGCGCTGACCCGGCTCCCACCCATGTCACAACCAAGCGGGCCGCCTGGTCATAAAGGTGACAGGAACTAGTAGGACTCCGTTAGGTCTGTGTGTCTACCTTGTTCAGGGGCACGGTGAGTGTGTGGACGCACATGAAGTGAACCGTGTTCGGGCGACGTTG